>JALYZC010000075.1 GCA_030945905.1 Actinomycetota bacterium | reverse complement strand
CGCCGACGCTCCACGGTCGGTCGGTGAGCTTCCTGCGGTAGAGACGGTCGCGCCAGGCCGGCGTGGGCAGCAGGCCGGTGAACTCGCCGGGCAGGTCGATTCCCGTGGGGCGGCCGATCCCGAGCTTGCGGGCCCACTTCTGCAGGCCTTCGCCGCGATTGTCCAGCCGCGCGCCCTGGGTGTAGAAGAAGACGTCGGAGGAGACCTTGAGCGCCTCACGCAGCGCGATCGGTCCGTGGGCCGTATTGCCGGAGTTCTGGAAGTTGATGTTCCCGATGGTGATGCTGCCGCCGTCGTTGACGATCGTGTCAGGAGTGATGACGCCCGTCTGCAGCGCGGCGGTGGCGGTGATCAGCTTGAACGTCGAGCCGGTCGGGTACTCGCCGTCGATCGCCCGGTTGACCAATGGGGATCCGTTGGCCTCGCTGTTGAGCTGGTTGTAGCGGGCCTGAGAGATGCGGGGCTTGGCGAACTCGTTGGGGTCGAAGGTGGGCGTCGATCCGAGGGCCAGCACCTCGCCGTTGCGGGGGTCGAGCGCCACGAACCCGCCGCGCCCGTTGCCCAGACCGGCCAACGCATCCTGTCCGGTCTTCTGCAGCGCCTGGTCGATCGAGAGCTTGAGCTGCTTGCCCTGGAGCGGCTGGCGCACCGAAAGCTCGCCCTTGACGCGCGCCTGAGCGTCGATCTGCACCCGCGTGGCACCTTCGCGGCCCCGTAGATAGCGGTCGTAGGTGGACTCGATTCCGTCCTTGCCCACGATCGTGCCCGGCTTGATCCCCTTGAAGCGCAGCGTCTTGAGCTGGGCGGGGCTGATCTGGCCCACGGTGCCGAACAGATGCGCGCCGACGCCGCCATGGGGATAGCGGCGCAGGTAGATGCGTCCGACGGTGACGCCGGGGAACTGCTCCTGGCGCTCGAACAGGTAGGAGTAGACATCGCGGGAGACGTCGGACTTCACCGTGACGGGGGCGTATGGCAGCACCTTGCTCTTGCTGCGGACATCGCGGTCGATCTGGGTAGGGCCTTCCCCGATGACGCCGCTCAGACGAGCGTAGAGCGCGCGCCGCTTGGCGCCCACGGGCGGCAGCTTGCGCGGGTCGATCTGCACCGCGATGGACACGCGGTTGTCGACAAGGGTGTTGCCGTTGCGGTCCACGATGTCTCCGCGCGGGGCCGGCACCACGATGTCGCGAACCCGGTTGTCGTTGGCCTGCGCCCGGTAGCGGTCACCCGAGAGGACCTGGAGGTACCAGAGGCGGAAGAAGATCAGCCCGAACAGCGTCAGCGCGACCCCGCCCATGATGGCCACGCGCAGCGCCAGCTGGGGCGTGATCGGGGGCCTGCGCTCGTTGGGGTGCTGGAGTTGAAGCATGCGTCCTCGACCCTAGTGGTTCGGCTTAGCCCCTCGAAATGGGGCTCAGGCCGCCGGTGGTGTAGGCCCGGCGCCGGCGCCGGCGCGGGTCGTCGGGCAGCAGGGGCAGCAGGACGCGCCGCACCAGGTTGTAGACGGGAAGAGCGAGGATGGTGTTGATCAGGATGGTGAGGACGATGTCGCGAGCCAAGATCCAGCTCAACGGAGAATCGACCCCCAGCAGATACTGCGCGATGGAGAAGCCGACGGTGGCGACGACTGTGGCGAATGCACCTGCGGCCACCGGGACGAGCGCGTGGGCGGGGTCGCGCAGCTCGCGTAGACGCCCGGCGCCGTAGCCGATCGCGATGAACAGCAGCGAGGAGACGCCGAGCTTCTGCACCAGGGCCATGTCGACCAGCAGTCCCACGGCAAAGCCCATCCCCGCCCCCGGGATGGAGCCGGCCAGCAGGCCGACCGACATGACGACCAACGGGGCGAGGTCGGCCCGCACCCCGAAGATGGGGGCCTGGGATACGGCGGCCAGCTGCACCACCACGGTGACGAGCCCGAGCAGCGTCAGGCGCAGGGCCACCCGTGCCTCGATGCTCACGCGGAGCCCCCCTTCGGCTGGGTGAGGATCTGGACGAAGTCCAGCTTGCGCAGATCGGAGTAGGGACGCACGTGCACGCGCTGGTAGAGATTGACCTCGCCGTCCTCGACCCGCGAGACCGATCCGATGGGAATGCCCGGCGGGAACAGGGACTCGAGCTTGCTCGAGCTGGTTCCCGCGGTGACCACCGCCTCGCCTTTGACGATCTTGTCCTTGCGCGAGACGAACTGCAGGAGCAGGTCGTTGGGATCGCCGATCGCCGGCTGCACGATTCCGTCGATGCCGCTGTCGGTGACCTTTGCCGAGACGCCGCTGGTGTGGTCGGTGACCAACGTCACCTGCGAGGCCCCGGAGGTCACGGAGGTCACCTTGCCCACCAGCCCGTCGCCGTCCACCACCGGCTGGTCGACCCGCACGCCCGAGCTCGAGCCGCGGTCGACGTTGATCGTCTCGTACCAGACGGTGGGAGAGCGGCCGATCACCCGGGCGCTCAGCGGCCGGTAGCGGCTGAGGCTGGACGACTTGTCAAGGCCCAGGAGGCTCTTGAGCTGCACGTTCTCCTGGACCGCCGACTGGCCGCCGATCACCTGCCCGCGCAGGCTCTTGACCTCCTTGCGCAACTGATCTCGCTGCGACTTGGCGTGCAGCGTGTCGCCGAACCACCCGGCGCCGTCGCGGAAGGGCTTGAGCGCCCGGCTCGCCCCCTCCTGGATGGGCGCCAGCACCTGCAGGACCCCGCGCTGAAGTGCGTGCAGCCCGCCGCCGGCCGATTCGCCGAAGTATGCGGTGAGCAGGATCAGCGAGAGGCCGACGAGCAGCCCAAGGACTGCCCGCCGCCGGCGGACCGTTTGCTTGTACACGTGGGAAGCATCTCCAAGTCTGGGACCCGAGCCTAGGTAGAACGGCGCCGGCGGTTCTTCGAATTCTTGTTCGTGCGGTGGATGACCTCGAACTCCTCGAGCGAACGACCGGAGCCCACCGCCACGCAGGTCAGCGGCGACTCCGCCAGGTGCGCCGGCATCTGCGTCTCGTCGCGGAGGCGCTCGTCGAGCCCCTGGAGCAACGACCCGCCGCCGGCCAGCATTATGCCGCGGTCCATGATGTCGGATGCCAGCTCGGGGGGCGTCCGGTCAAGGGTCTCCTTGACCGCCCCCACGATCTGCGCCAGCGGCTCCTCGAGCGCCACACGGATCTCCTCGCTGGTGAGCACGATCGTCTTGGGCAGGCCCGACACCATGTCGCGCCCCCGGATCTCCGCCTGCACCTCGTTCTCGAGCGGAAAGGCCGACCCGATCTCCAGCTTGACCTCCTCCGAGGTCTGCTGGCCGATCAACAGCTTGTACTCGCGCTTTGTGTAGTTGATGATCGCCTCGTCGAGCTCGTCGCCGCCGATGCGGATGGACTGTGAGACGACGATTCCGCCCAGCGAGATGACGGCGACCTCCGAGGTGCCCCCGCCGATGTCCACCACCATGCTCCCGGTCGGCTCCCCCACCGGAAGCCCCGACCCGATCGCCGCGGCCATCGGCTCCTCGATCAGATAGGCCTGGCGCGCGCCCGCCGACAGGCACGCCTCCTCGACTGCGCGCTTCTCCACGCCGGTCACGCCGGAGGGCACGCAGACGACGACGCGAGGGTGAGCCCAGCGGTTCTGGTGGACCTTCTGGATGAAGTGGCGCAGCATCTCCTCGGTCACGTCGAAGTCGGCGATGACGCCGTCCTTGAGCGGGCGGATGGCCGAGATCGTCCCGGGCGTGCGTCCGAGCATCCGCTTGGCCTCGATACCCACGGCATGAACCTCGCCGGTCCGGGAGTCGATCGCCACCACGGAGGGCTCGGAGAGCACGATGCCCCGCCCCCGCACGTAGACGAGGGTGTTCGCGGTGCCGAGGTCGACGGCCATGTCGCGGCCACCGAAACCGGTGAGATAGCTGAAAGCGCCCATATCGAAGGAGGTGAACGCGCGCCCGGCGTAGGACGGAGGAGGTGCCGTCACGCCAAGACCACGGTCGCGCCCGCTGCGAAGTTTAGCGGACGCTCCTCCGGCCACCGACGCACCGAGGCTCGCCGCGCTCGCGCAAAACCGCTGGAAATCAAGGTTCTGGAGGCACGGCGACCAACAGGTCCGGCACCAATGAGAGCAACGCGACGGCGGACAATCCGACGATGTTCAGATAATCGCCCTCGATCTCGGCCACCAGCGCGCCGCCGCGCCCCTGGATCGCGTAGCCGCCGGCCCGGCCTCGCCACTCGCCGGTGGCCAGGTACCACTCCACCTCGGTGGCACTCAACTCGCGGAAGCGCACCCGCGTGCACACGCAAGCCGCTCCGCGCCTCGCTCCCTCGATCACGCACAGACCGCCGAACACGGTGTGGTCGCGGCCACTGAGGGCGCGCAGCCATTCTCGCGCCTCGGGCTCGCCCGCCGGCTTGGAGAGGATGGCTCCCTCCAGCGCCACGACCGTGTCGGCGCCGAGCACGCGCGCCCCTGCAACCGCCTCGGCCTTCCGGCGGGCGTTCTCGCAGGCCGCGTGACCGGGGTCGTCCCCGCTCACCTCGTCCACGTCGGCGGGACGAACCTGGAAATCCACGCCGAGTTGCTCGAGGATCGCCCGCCGCTGCGGTGAACGCGATGCCAGGGTCAGAGGTCGGGGAAGAACAGCCCGATCTCCCGCTCCGCCGACTCCGGCGAGTCCGAGCCATGGATCATGTTGCGCTGGACCTCGGTGGCGAATTCGCCGCGGATGGATCCCGGCGCAGCCTCGAGGGGATTGGTGGCTCCGATGACCTGGCGGGCCGCTGTGACGGCGTCGTCGCCCTCGAGCACCATCGCCACCAGCGGGCCCGAGGTGATGAAGGCGACCAGGTCGGCGAAGAACGGCTTGCCCTCGTGCTCGGCGTAGTGGCGCTCGGCGAGGTCGCGGTCCATTCGCATGAGCGTCAGGGCCGCGAGTTGCAGCCCCTTGCGCTCGAACCGGGCAATGGCCACGCCGGTGAGGTGGCGCTCGAACGCGTCGGGCTTGACCAGGATCAGGGTCCGGTCCATAAGCGTGCGGTCTCCTTGCTACGTCGTAGTGGGCGGCGCCGATGCCGGCGCCTCGGTCGCTGCCGCCTGCTCGGCGGCCGCACCCAGCCGGCGCCGGCGCCGCGGTTGGCGCTCGGATTCCGCGGACGCCGGAGACACGACCTCGACCTCGCAGTAGGGGCAGAGCTTCCACGTGCGGTCAAGCGGCCGGGAGCACCGCACGCACGGGTTCTTCAGCCGCTGGCGGCAGCTGGGGCAGCGAACGAAGTCGCGCTCGACCTCCGCGCGGCACTCCGGGCACTGGAGGAAGCCGAGTTGCGCCAGCCGCGCCTGGCTGGCCTGCATCTCGAGCTCGCGCTCGCGCACGTCGTCGAGGAACTCGGGCGGGCGCACGATCATGTAGACGACGGCACCGACGAACGGGAACAGCGCCGCCGCGGTGGCGCAGCCGACAAGCATCAAATCCACCAGTCGGCGCCGGGCATCCGCGTAGGTCCAGTAGATGGTCGCGAACCACACCACCACGAGGCTGAGCAACACCAGGTTGACGAAGAGGTTGAGCCCGCCGCTGTTGATTCCGAAAATGGCGGGCGCGACCACGATGCAGGCGAGTGTAGCCGGAGGATCGGGCGCATCGCGCGGTCCGATCAACCGGATCTCGGTCAGAGGAAAAGACGCCCGAAGGCGTAGCCCACGCCGAAGAAGACGAGGATCACCAGCGCCACGGCCACGGCCACCAGGGCGATCATCGGGATGAAGTGGGGGGCGTCGTCGTCGTTCATCTGGCCTGGGCGTCCACGGCGGGCAGGACCCTCGCGAGCTCCGCCACAAGATAGATCGAGCCGGTTGCGAGCACCATCCCGCCGCGGCCGGCTCGCTCGCGGCCGAGGCTGAGGGCTCTGCCGGGATCGGCCACGATCTCGGCGCTGCCGGCAAAGCCCACCTGACCCGCCAGCGACTGCAGCGTGGCCGGCGGGAGCGCCCGGGGGCTGGCGTTGGAAGTGAAGATCGCGGCGTCACAGGCTGCAAGCAGCTCGGCGAGCATGCCGGCAGCGTCCTTGTCCTCGAGGATCGACACGACCGCGACGACGGGAGTTGGGCGTCGCGCGCCGCCGATCTCGGGCAGGGACTCGACCAGGGCGGCCATCCCGCTGGGATTGTGGGCGCCGTCGAGCACCGTGAGGGGATCTGAGGCGACGATCTCACAGCGGCCCGGGACGGTGACCGCCGCGGCGGCGTCGCGCACCGCAGCGTCGTTCAGCGGACCGTGAAACGCGGTGGCCACGGTGCTCGCCAGGGCGAAGTTTCGGCGCTGGAACGTACCGCGGGCGGCCAGGGCGGTCTCCGAGGACACGGCCGCGGGAGCCTCGAGCAGGCGCGCAGCTCGGTGCGCCGCGACCGCGACCGCTTCGGCGCGAGCCTCCGGCTCGAGGGCGCCGATCACGAGCGTCCCCGAATCGCGGACCACCGCCAGCTTCTCGCGCGCGATGTCGAGCACCGTCGGGCCCAGCCAGCGCGTGTGTTCGAGTCCGACGTTGGTGAGCGCCTGCACCGCCGAGGGAATCACGTTGGTCGCGTCATAGCGTCCACCCAGCCCCGCCTCGATGACGGCCACGTCGACCTCGCGCTCGGCCAGCTCGTCGTAGGCGGCTGCGGTCAGCAGCTCGAACTGCGTGACCCGCTCCCCACCCTCCAGCGTGCGGTCGACGAGCGTGGCGGCCCGGGCGGCGCGCTCCACCGCGGCAGCGAACGCGAACGCGTCGATGTCGCTTCCGTCGACCTGAACTCGCTCGGTGAAGCTCGTGAGGTGCGGCGAGACGTAGGTCCCCGTGCGCAGGCCATGTCGCTGAAGGATGGCCGCGGTCATGCGGACGGTCGAGGACTTCCCGTTGGTCCCCACCACGTGGATGGAGGCAAAGCGGCGCTGGGGCGAGTCAAGCGCCGTCATCAGCCGGTGCATGCGCTCGAGGCCGAAGCGCATGCCGAACAGCTCGAGGGACCGCAGGTGCTCCTCGGCCCGGGCATAGGACCAGCCGGCGCTCACAGCGCGTCCAGGTCGGTGCGCAACCGGGCGAGCTTGTCGCGCTCGGCCTCGACGATCGCCGCGGGCGCACGGTCCACGAAGCTCTGGTTTGAGAGCTTGCCCTGGCTGCGGGCGATCTCGCCGGCAAGCTCGGCGCGGCGGTCCGAGCGGCGGCGCTCGGCCTCGACGGGGTCGAAGCCGCCCCCCGGCAGGATCTCGATCACCCCGCCCTGCACGGAGACCTTCGCCACCGGGTCGCCGCCGTCCTCGGTGAGCGACAGCCGGGCGAGGCGGGCGAGCTGGTGCGCGGTCGTCTGATACCCCTCGGCCTGGAGTCGGACGGGAACGGACTCTCCCGGTCGGCAGCCGACAAGGTCCCGCCAGCGCCGAACCGCCTGCACGGCGCCGATCAGGCGCTCCACCTCGCCCTCGGCATCGCGATCGCGGTGTGACGCTTCCGGCGCCCCGATCCGCTGGGCCGCGAGCAGCCCCTCGCCGCCGGGCAGCTGCGACCACACCTCTTCGGTGACGAACGGGATGAACGGATGGGCCATGGCCAGGGTTTCGCGCAGCACGTAGAGCAGGGTGGACGAGACATCGGCCTCTCGGTCGTAAAGGCGCGGCTTGACCAGCTCCAGGTACCAGTCGCACAGCTCGCCGTAGACGAACGCGTAGAGGCCGAGCGCCCCGCGCGAGAAGTCATAAGAGTCGATCGCCTCGCGAGTCTGCGTCTGGGCTCGGACGAGCCGGGCCAGGATCCAGCGATCCTCGACCGTGCGCGGCCGCGGCGCCGTCTCCGTGCCGTCGGGCACCCCGAGCAGCACCAGACGCGATGCGTTCCACAGCTTGTTGGCCAGCTGCTGTCCCTGGCCGACCTTCTCAGGGGAGTAGCGCACGTCCTGCGTGGAGGACATCGCGAGCAGCCCGAAGCGCACGGCGTCGGCGCCATGCGCCTCGATCTCGTCCAACGGGTCGATACCGGTGCCCAGGGACTTGCTCATGCGCCGGCCGTCGGGAGCCTGAATGACCGAGTGCACGTAGACGTCCTCGAACGGGACGTCTCCGGCAAACTCGAGGCCCATCATGATCATCCGGGCAACCCACAGGAACAGGATGTCTCGCGCCGTGGAGAGGACGTCGGTCGGGTAGAAGGCGCGCAGCGCGTCGGTGTCTGCGGGCCACCCCAGCGTGGCGAAGGGCCACAGGGCCGAGGAGAACCAGGTGTCGAGCACGTCGGGGTCGCGCTCCCAGCCCGCTCCCCCCGGCGGCTCGACGCCGACATAGGTCTCCTCGCCGCGGTAGTAGACCGGGAGCTGATGGCCCCACCACAGCTGGCGTGAGACGCACCACGGCCGGATGTTCTCCATCCAGTCGAGGTACACGGTGCGGTGATTACCAGGCGTGATGCGCACGCGCCCCGAGGTCACGGCGTCGATCGCGGGGCCCGCGAGCTCCTCCATGCGCATGAACCACTGGAGGGAGAGCAGCGGCTCGATCCGCTCACCCGAGCGATGGGAGTAGGGCACCTCGTGGCGGTAGGGCTCGCGCGCGACGATCCGCCCCTCGGACTCGAGGGCGTCCACCACCGCATCGCGCGCCTCGCGGACGGTCAGGCCCGCGAACGCCTCGCCGGCCTCGGCGGTCATGCGGCCGTCCTCTCCGATCACCGACACCTGCTCGAGCCCGTGCCGGCGTCCGATCTCGAAGTCGTTGGGGTCGTGAGCCGGCGTGACCTTGAGCTGGCCCGTCCCGAAGTCGGGCTTGACGTACTCGTCGGCGATCACCGGCAGGCGGCGGCCGATGAGTGGGAGGATCGCGGTGCGCCCCACCAGGCCTCGGTAGCGCTCGTCGTCCGGGTGCACCGCCACCGCGGTGTCCCCGAGCATCGTCTCGGGCCGGACGGTGCTGACGGTGAGCTTCCCGCCCTCCTCCAGCTCGTAGTCGATCGCGTAGAGCGTGTCGAGCTCCTCGCGCTGCTCGACCTCGAGGTCGGAGATCGCCGAGCGCAGGCCCGGATCCCAGTTGACCATGTAGCGGTCCCGGTAGATGTAGCCCTTGTCGTAGAGCTCGACGAAGACCTTCGCCACCGCCCGCGCGTAGCCCTCGTCGAGGGTGAAGCGCTCCTCCTGGTAGTCGCACGAGGCCCCGAGGCGCTGGAACTGATCGATGATCTGCGAGCCGTAGCGCTGCCGCCATTCCCACACCCGCTCCACGAAGGCCTCGCGCCCGATCGCCTCGCGGCTCGTGCCCTCGGCGGCCAGCTGCTTCTCCACCTGCGTCTGTGTGGCGATGCCCGCGTGGTCGGTACCCAGCACCCACTTCGTCCGCTGGCCCAGCATGCGGTGGTGGCGCACCAGTACGTCCTGGATGGACCCGTTCAGCGCGTGGCCCATGTGCAGCGAGCCCGTGACGTTGGGCGGCGGGATCGCGATCGAGTAGTTCTCCTCCGCAGTTCCCCCCGGCTCGGGGTGGAAGAGCCCGGACTCCAGCCATTGCGCGAGGATCCGAGGCTCCACCTCGGAGGGCTCGTAGCGCGTGCGCTCGCGCAGGGCGGCTTTCGGGTCGGGATCGGGCACGGCCGGCAAGTCTAGGCCGCGGGGGTTCGACTCAACGTGGCCGAGCCAGCGCGGCCACCACCAGAACATGTTTTCTTAGCTATATGATCTTAGTAAGATGTCACCGGCAGCGTTGATCCGAAACGCCCGCCTCTCGGCCAGGCTCACGCAGGCGCAACTCGCCAGCAGGCTTGGCACGAGCCAGCCGGTGGTCGCCCGGCTGGAGAGTCCGGCGGCAAACCCCACGGTGGCAACGCTCGAGCGTGCTCTCCAGGCGACCGGTCACGGACTGGTGCTCCGAGCCCAGCCGCGTGCGGCCTCGGTGGACGAGAGCCTGATCCGCAAGCACCTCGAGCTCACCCCCAGTCAGCGGCTGGAGGCACTCGAGACGATGTACCGCGAAGCCCGTCAGATCTCCGCCGCGGGAGAGCGCGCCCGTGGCCACCTGGCCTGACTTCCGCCCCACCGGCCTCATCCGCGAGCTCGCGGACAGCGAGGTCGACCTTGTGGTCATCGGAGGTGTCGCCGTGATCGCGCAGGCCAGCCCTCGCTTCACCAACGACCTTGACATCTGCTACTCGGTCGAGTCCGACAACCTCGAGCGCCTGGGTGAAGTCCTGCTGCGACTGAACGCTCGCCTGCGAGGCATCGATGAGGACCTGCCGTTCGCGCCAGACGTGCGAACCCTGCGGCAGACCCAGATCCTGTGCATGGACACGCGGCTCGGCGGCCTCGATCTCCTGGTGAACCCCGCCGGGGCGCCGCCCTACCCGGAACTACGCGCCAGGGCGGATGTCATGGAGATCGTGGGTGTGCAGGTTCGCGTGGCCTCGATCCCCGACCTGCTGGCGATGAAGCGCGAGGCGGGCCGCCCGCAGGACCTCGTCGATATTGAATCGCTCGAGATCGCGCAGCGACGCATCGGGCGCCGCGCAAGGCGGTCTGGTTAGTCGCCTTCCCTTCCAACCGCGACCGGGCAGCGCACTAGGCAGACTCCTCGCGCCGCTCCTCGGCAGGCTCTGCCTCATCGGGTGCGGCCTCGGTGACCAGGGTGGGCTTGAGGCCCCGCTCGATCGTCTCCTTGGTCACCACGCACTTCTTGACGTCACGCCGGGAGGGCAGCTCGAACTGCACCTCGAGCAGGACCTCCTCGATGATCGAGCGCAGGCCGCGGGCGCCGGTCTCGCGCTCCAGTGCCTTCTGGGCCACCGAGTTGAGGGAGTCGTCGGCGAACACCAGCTCGATGCTGTCGAAGGAGAAGAAGCGCTGGAACTGCTTGACCAGGGCATTGCGCGGCTCGGTGAGGATGGTGACCAGATCGTCCTTTGAGAGCTGGTGGATCGCAGACATCACGGGCAGGCGCCCGATGAACTCGGGGATGAGCCCGTAGTCGATCAGGTCCTCGGGCAGGCAGTGCTCGAAGACCTCGCCGGTGTCCTTGTTGAACTTGGGTGTGATGGCCGCTCCGAAGCCCACGCCCTTGTGGCCGATGCGCCGCTCGATGACCTTGTCGAGGTTGGCGAACGCACCGCCGCACACGAACAGGATGTTCGTGGTGTCGATGGTGAGGAACTCTTGGTGGGGATGCTTGCGCCCGCCCTGCGGCGGGACGGAGGCGCTCGTGCCCTCGAGGATCTTCAGCAGCGCCTGCTGGACGCCCTCGCCCGACACGTCGCGGGTGATCGAGGGGTTGTCGGCCTTGCGCGCGATCTTGTCGACCTCGTCGATGTAGATGATCCCCGTCTCGGCCTTCTTGACGTCGTAGTCGGCGGCCTGGATGAGCTTGAGCAGGATGTTCTCGACGTCCTCGCCGACGTAGCCGGCCTCGGTCAGGGCCGTGGCATCCGCGATCGCAAAGGGCACGTTGAGGATCTTCGCCAGTGTCTGGGCGAGCAGGGTCTTGCCGCAACCGGTCGGCCCGAGGAGCAGGATGTTGGATTTCTGCAGCTCGATCTCCGCGTCCTCGGCCTGCATCATCTGGACGCGCTTGTAATGGTTGTAGACCGCGACGGAGAGCGAGCGCTTCGCCTGCTCCTGGCCGACCACGTACTCGTTGAGCACGTCGTAGATCTCCCGGGGCTTGGGGAGGCTCTCGATGTCGAAGCTCGGCGGCGCTGTGAGCTCCTCGTCGATGATCTCGTTACAGAG
>JALYZC010000070.1 GCA_030945905.1 Actinomycetota bacterium | reverse complement strand
GAGAGCCCCTCCGGGATCATCGACGCGATCATTGAACAGCTGGACGACTGGCGGGGCGAGCTGCTTTCTCGGATTCGCGACCTCATCAAGCAGGCCGAACCCGACGTGGTCGAAGAGATCAAATGGCGGAAGCCGTCAAATCCTCTCGGCGTCCCGGTTTGGACGCGCGGCGGGATTATCTGCACCGGCGAGACTTACAAGGACAAGGTGAAGGTCACCTTCGCCAAGGGAGCTTCGCTTGAGGATGCAGCCGGTCTTTTCAACGCGAGCCTCGACGCGAAGGTGAGGCGGGTCATTGACCTCGATGAGGGAGATGGAATCGACGATGAGGCCTTTAAGGCCCTCGTCCGTGCCGCAGCGAAGCTGAACGCGTCTTAGTGCCGAGTCAGACGTCCCGTCGTGGCGAGGCGGCTTGAGCGCGCCCGCGGGCTCGTGGGTGGCGAGCCGCGTGAGGAGTTGATCGAGATCGCTCAAGCCCGGGCGCTACACGGTCACGATCACCGCGAGCGATTCTGCCCGCAACCGCTCAAACGCGACGGGCACGAGCATCACGATCCTCAAGCCCTGACTCGAGCACCGGCCGGCGTCGCGATGGCCGCGGCGCCCGCTGCGATGCATGGGCGCAGCGCGATCCTCCCCCTGGCTCAGGGGCGGCGCCGGCGTCCGTGGCGGGACGACACCGGAGCCCCGGTGTGTCCACGCCGGCGGCGCGTGCGTAGTAGCCCCCATGCGCCGCCTTCTGTTCGCGAACCTCGCCCTCGCCATCCTGCTCGCGGCCCACATCGCCGATCACGCCCTGCGTCAGCCCGCCACTGGTCAGCTGTCGCTCCTCGCGAGTCTCCCGGGTCTGCTGGGGGCCGCCGCCGTCTTCGTGTCGCTGGCACTCGTCGCGCGCAGATACCGCCATGCGCCAGCGGTCGCAGGCGTCATCGGCCTTCTGACGGCGTTGGGTTTCGTCGCTGTCCACCTCGTGCCGCATTGGTCGATGTTCAGTGACCCCTATGCCGACCGATACCTCGACGCGGGATCGTGGATCGAGATGCTCACCGCGATGGCCGGCGGCCTGGTGCTCGCGTTCGAGGCGCTGCGGCTGTCCGCGCAGCCCAAGCGCAACGAGCGTGACGAGAGACGACAACGAGCTCACGCGCACCACGGGGGGTCAGCGAAGGTCGGTCAGGGACGCTGACGCGGGCGAGTACGCCGGCTGCCAACCGCTTTGCCTTCTCCGGAAGGATCGGCTCGAGAGCGCTCGCCCCGGCAGCTATCAGGCCACGCTCACCGCCAGCGACAACGCGAAGAACACCTCAAAGCCACGCACCACCTTCTTCAAGGTCGTCAAGCGCTAGGACCATGCTCAGAGCGATCGACGTCCGGGTCGATATCGCCCGTCCTTCGCTGACCTTCCTCCGCGGCTTGACGCTCCTCGCCTCCCTCGCCGGCTGCATGCTGCTGCTTGGCGATGGCCGTCTGTTCATCTTGCTCCGCGTTTCTGCGCATTGAGCGAAGTGATCGCATGCTGGCTTCATGGCGTTGCTTGGCGGCCTCGGCGCGCCGGCGTGCGCGCTCCTTATCAGCCGCGTGTCGTCCAGCCGTGACCAGGCCGGCGAAGACGGCAACCCCGACGAGGACGACGATTGCCACAACCATTGCCACGCCCGAGAGCACGGCGCTCACCATCAGCGAGCCCACAAATCCGCCTCGGTCGACCCATGGGCACGGGAGGTCCCGTGTTCGCCGCCGCAGTAGACGTCAGATCCAGTGTTCGGTCCCACGCTTCTCAAACGCCCCTGGACCCGCAAGGTTGGGATGTGCGCTCCTCGTGACCAGGCGTCCCCGGACTCCGGGGCCTTTGAGCCCAACCTCGAGCCGCTTGGTGCGTTTGACACAGTGTGGGGGTGATGCTTCGATCTTGTTTCTCAGCCAGCGCGATGTTGCTCGCCTAGGCAGGCGCGGATATCGCCGTGGAAGCCTCTGCAGCGCCCCGCGCGCACCGTCTCTCCCCGTCGCCTCGGTTGCTTGGGTTGGCTGGGGATGATCGGCTTGTGGTGCTTATCCGGGGTGGGAGTGAGGCGGCGTTTGAGGCGGTGTATGAGCGGTATCACCGTCCGTTGTTGTCGTTTTCGCGGCATATGCTTGGCAATGTCGAGGATGCGGCGGAGGCGGTGCAGCAGACGTTTCTTTCTGCCTATCGTGACCTCACGGCATCGAGTAAGGAGATCGCGCTTAGGGCGTGGTTGTTTGCGATTGCGCGCAACCGTTGCTTGTCGATGTTGCGGGTGCGGCGTGAGCACGCGGATGTCGAGGTGGCTGAGCCCGCGACGGAGGGTCTGGCGGTGGAGGTGGCGCGTCGTGAGGATCTGCGTGAGTTGTTGGGCGATCTCTCGCGCCTGCCTGAGGATCAGCGCGCGGCGATTGTGCTCGCTGAGATCGGGTCGTTGGGTCATGGGGAGATCGGTGATGTGCTGGGCTGTTCGCGGGAGAAGGTAAAGGCGTTGGTGTTTCAGGCGCGTTCTTCGCTGGCTGCTAGTCGTCAGGCTCGCGCGACCTCTTGCCCGGAGATTCGCGAGCAGCTCGCGACGCTGCGCGGCGGCGCGCTGCGCCGGACCACGTTGCGGCGTCATCTGCGTGAGTGCGCGGGCTGTCGTGAGTTCAACGATGAGGTGCGTCGCCAGCGCCAGGCGTTCGCGCTCATCCTGCCCGTCGCGCCGGTAGCCGGGCTCAAGGAAGCAGTGCTCTCGGGGGCCGGCGTCTCCGGCGGGGCGGCTGCGGGGACCGCGGGCGCGGGTGGAGCGGCGGCCGGGCTCGGGGCGCTGGGCGCCAAGAGCCTGACGGCGAAGCTGCTGGTGGGCGCCGCAGTCATCGGCGGGGGTACGGCCGGAGGTCTCCTGGTCTCCGGCGGGGTGGGAGGCGGCGACCCGGTGGCGAACGGGTCCGCTGCGGCCACCGCGAGCGCCGCCTCGGCCCGGAGCGCGTGGGGGGGCGCGGGTGGCATCCAGGTTTCCTCGGTTGCCTCCGAGGGCGTCGCTGCGGCACGGGCGTCGACCCGGGCGGCGGCGATTCTGTCGCGTCCATCCGGGTCTGTCCGTGGCGGTACCGGTGCCGGCGCGTCCTCGGGCGTCCGGGGCAAGGGGAAGGCGCGAGGCCTGAGCGGGACGCAACCCGGACAGAGGGGACGCTCGAGCCCGTCCCGGACCAATCAAGCCGGCGGCGGTCAGAACGGCGGCGCCACCAAGCCGGGCGGCGGCCAGGGCGGCAAGTCCGAGAAGGCGCCGGCCGGCAACGTCGTGGCCCCGGTCACGGCACCGAAGCCCTCCGCGGCGCCCCCGCAGGTAGCACCGACGCCTTCACCGCAGCCAAAGCCGGCGGGCAAGGGCGAAAGCGGCAACGCGAACGATGACGCCCACAGCCACGGGCACGGGCACGGGCACGCCGGCAAGGACTGACCGCGCAGCGGGTGGCCCCGCTGAATTTCGCCACCCACCAACCTTCGCCCGGACCGGGCGTTCATACACACACAGCGCGATCATCGGGCACGGGCACGCCCCGATCGGGTTGTCACGAGCTTCGGGCGGGGGCGCCCCACACCCCGTTCCCGCGCGAGCGACACGGGCCCGGCTGCCATCGGCGGCCGGGCCCCGTCGTCGTCCGGACTAGACTGCGAGGACGTGACTCCGCCACCGGACGAGCCGCCGCAGGCTCCACAGCCACCCTCGGGTGAGAGCCCGCCGGCCAACTGGTACTCGGACCCCAACGCGGCGGGGCAGCTGCGTTACTGGGACGGCACCCGGTGGACCGAGCACGTCAGCTCCGCCCAGGCACCCACCGGAGGCGGACCCGGCGGTCCAGCCGGACCATCGCCGGTCGAGTCTCAGCCCGGGGCGATCAATGCGCCGCTCGCCGACTACAGTGGGCCGCCGATCCTCGTATCGACCATGAACGACGTGCCCGGTCATGAGATCACCGAGGTGCACGGCGAGGTCTTCGGCCTCGTGGTGCGGTCGCGAAACATGTTCTCCAACATCGGCGCGGGCTTTCGAACCATGTTCGGCGGCGAAGCTCGCGGCTACACCAAGCTCCTGTCCGACAGCCGCCAGGAAGCGGTTGCACGGCTCAAGCACGCCACGCACGAGGTCGGCGGCAATGCCGTGATCGCGATGCGCTTCGACGCCAACGAGATCGCCGACGTCATGAGCGAGGTCGCCGCGTATGGAACGGCCGTCACCATGCACAAGAGCTGAGCGACTCCGGTGGGACTCCCCGTAGGAGAGGTCACGCCGGGCATCCTGCACTGGACCGCCCACCATCCGCGGATCGGCATCGACGTCAGCTCGTACTGCCTCACCGAGCTGCGCGTGCTGATCGATCCGATCACTCCCGCCGAGGGCGTGGGGTGGTTCGGCGAGCAGGACCTCGAGCCGGCGGAGATCTGGCTTACCAACCGCCACCACTATCGCAGCAGCGCCGAATTCGTGGCTGCGTACGGGTGTGCCGTGCGCTGCCATCAGGCCGGGCTGCACGAGTTCACGCACGGCGAGCCGGTCACGCCGTTCCGGTTCGGCGACGAGCTGGTGGGCGGAACGGTGGCCCACGAGGTGGATGCGATCTGTCCCGAGGAGACCGCCCTACACCTGCCGAGGGTCTTCGGCCTGGCGCTCGCCGACGGCCTGATCCGCGAGGGCGACGGACCGGTCGGCTTCGTCCCCGACCATCTCATCGGCGACGAGCCCGACCCGGTCAAGGTCGGACTGACCGCGGCCTTCGGGCGCCTCCTGGAGCTCGACTTCGAGCATCTCCTACTCGCGCACGGCGAGCCGGTGATCGGCGACGGCCGTGCCGTGCTCGAGGAGTTCGTGCGGGCGCAGCGCATTGAGAGCTGAACGGAAGGGTAAGGAAGGAACGGGCGCCGCGGCGGCGTAGCTCACCGCGAGGGCGAGCGCACCGTGAGTGAGACGACGAGCACCATCGAGGACCTTCGGGACGGCCCGCGCGGCACCACCGGGACATGGGGCCGACGGCTCGGTCAAGCGCTCCCAACTGAACCTGCCCTGATGGACATCGTCATCCGCGCCACCGTCATCTTCTTCTTCGTGTTCGCGCTCACGCGCGCACTGGGACGCCGGGAGCTCAGCTCGCTCGAGCCCTTCGACCTCATCCTCCTCGTGGTCACCGGCGACCTCGTCCAGCAGGGCGTCACGCAGAGCGACTACTCGCTCACCGGCGCGTTGCTGGCGATCTCCACGATCGGACTGCTCACCCTGGCGCTCTCCTACGCGAGCTTCCGCGTGCGCCGCCTGCGCCCGCTGCTGGAGGGCAAGCCGCTCGTGCTCATCGACGACGGGCGGGTCGTGCACGAGAACCTTCGACGCGAGCGCATCACCCTGGAGGAACTGCAGTCCGAGGCCCGCCTCGCCCAGCTCTCGTCGCTGGACCGCGTTCGCTGGGGCATCCTCGAGACCGACGGCAAGATCAGCTTCATCCCGGGCGACGCGCAGCACGGTCAGATCCTCGTCCCCTGATGGACCGACTGGGCGTCGCCGATCGCCTGTGGCCGGTGCTGAACCGGCTGATGCAGGGACACGCGGCCGTCTACCGGGCCTCCGGCGGGCGGATCGGGCACCGGCTCCCGGGCTTGCCGCCCATCCTCCTGCTCGACCACCTGGGCGCCAAGAGCGGCCGGCGGCGCACCACTCCGCTCGTCTACGTGCCCGACGGCCAGGACATCGTCCTCGTCGCCTCCAAGGGCGGCCATCCCCGGCATCCGGGCTGGTTTCACAATCTGCACGCGAACCCCGACACCACGGTTCAGATCGGCGCGGAGACTCGGGCGGTCCACGCGCGGGTGGCGAATCCGAACGAGCGAGCCCGGTTATGGCCGAGGGTGGTCGAGGCCTATTCCGGCTACCGCGAGTATCAAGAGCGCACCGAGCGCGAGATCCCGTTGGTCATCCTGGAGCCTCGAAGCTAGCGGCGGATCATTTCCGGCAGCGCCACCGAGCGGGCTAGGATGGCCGGGTGGAGCAGGTCGCACCCGCCAACCAGGAGGCCATCGAGGCGTGGAACGGCGTCCTGTACGACAGGTTCGTCCAGTTTCGCGACATCGTAACGACGGGACTTGGCGCGCATGGGGAGGAGGCCCTCCGCCGTCACCCCCCCGGGCAAGGCGAGCGGGCGCTGGACATCGGGTGCGGCTTTGGCGACACAAGCCGGCGACTCGCCGAGCTCGTCGGGCGTGACGGCGCCGTGATGGGCATCGACGCCGCGGCGCGATTCATCGACACGGCGCGCGAGGAAGCGCAGCGCGCCGGCACGGTCAACCTGCAGTTCGCGGTCGGCGACGTGGAGGTGACCGAGTTCCCGGAGCGCTTCGACTACGCGTTCTCGCGGTTTGGCACGATGTTCTTCGCCAACCCCGTCGCCGCTCTGCGCAACGTCCGGCATGCTCTGATTCCGGGCGGCCGGCTGTGCATGGTGGTGTGGCGGCGCAAGATCGACAACGAGTGGCTGCACCGGGCGGAAACCGTCGTGGAGAGGTTCGTCACCGAGCCCGAGGAGTCCGACGAGCCGACCTGCGGGCCCGGGCCCTTTGCCATGGCAGACGCCGACACGACCAGCCAGATTCTGCTCGGCGCGGGTTTTGAGGACATCGAGCTGCGGCGCTGCGATCTCGCGCTCACGATCGGCCGGGACCTCGAGCAGGCCGTCGAGTTCGTGATGGCGCTGGGCCCGGCGGGGGAGGTCATCCGCCTCGCGGGCGACCAGGCCGAGCACCTGCGCCCGCAGATCGAGGCGGCGCTGCGCGAGGCGTTGTCCGAGTTCGCGCGCCCCGATGGAGTCCACGCCGCCGCCTCGACCTGGATCGTGGGGGCGCGGGCCCCAGTGGCAGCGGTCTCGTAGGCCGGGCCCCGAGGGTTGGCGCGGTCGCGCCGGGGTAGGGTGACGGCGATGGATGTCCTCATACGAGGACGTCGCGGACCTCGACGACGTCCCCTCGCAGCTACGCGAGGAGATCGAGCACTTCTTCGTCGCCTACAAGGCTCGGGAGGACCACGACGTGCACCGACGGCTGGGGCGGCGCCGACGAGGCGGCCGAGGTCATCGAGGCCGGACAGGCGCGCTGGCGGGAGCGCTCGGAATCATGAACCCAGGCCCGCGGCCTGGCCGCGGGCGACGACCTGGGCAGCCAGCTTGCGGCTGGCCTCGTCGAGCATCTCGCCGTCGAGCATCACCGCCCCCCGCCCTCTGCCCTGCTCACCCTCGTCGAGCGCCGCGAGGATCGCCGCGGACCGGTCGAATTCCTCTTGGCTGGGCCCGAAGATCTCGTTGAGCGGGGCGACCTGGGTGGGGTGCAGGGCCCACTTGCCGTCATAGCCCAGTGCACGCGCGCGCAGCGCCTCCTCGCGCAGGCCGTCGAGGTCCTCGATCCGCAGGTGCGGACCGTCGATCGCCTGGAGCCCCGCGGCGCGGGCCGCGACGAGCACGGTCTCGCGCACCCAGTGCCAGCTGTCCCCCGGGTAGTCGGTGCCTCCGGGTCGCCCGAGCGACGCGGCGAGGTCGGCGAAGCCGATGATCAGCGCTTCGAGGCGATCCCCGCTTTCGGCGATCTCGTAGACGCGGCGCAGGCCGATAGCGGTCTCGACCAGCCCCTGGAGCCCGACTCCCTCGTCGCTCTCGCCGTCAGCCTCGGCCCGGTCGACGAGGCGCTCGACGAGCTCGATGTCCGCCGGACTCTCCACCTTGGGAACGACCAGGCAATCGAGCGCGCTGCGCCCGCCGCCGATGAGCTCGCGGATGTCGTACTCGCACCATTCGGTCGCGGTCGCATTGATGCGCACGGTGACCGTCCCGGCCTGCCACTCTCCTTCGCGCAGCGCCGCGGCGACTGCGGCCCGAGCCTCGTCCTTGGCCGCCGGGACGACGGCGTCCTCGAGGTCGATGACGATCTCATCCGCGTCCAGGCCCCGCGCCTTGTCGAGCATCTTCGCCGACGAACCGGGGACCGAGAGGCAGGATCGGCGCGAGCGCATCGGAGCGAGCATAGCCTCCGCTTCGGTGCAGCCGCCGGGGATTCACTAGGCTGCGGCGACGCCAGCGGCCCGGAGCGGACGCCGACGGCGCTTGTATGGAGCGATGAACAACAGCGTGTCGGCAGCGGAACCCGTCCAGGTTGGCGGGCCTTACTTCGAGGACTTCGAGGTCGGGCAGGTGCTCGATGACGCACCGGCGTTGACCCTGACCTCCGGGCATGCGGCGCTGCACCAGGCGCTGGTCGGCGACCGCCTGCGCCTCTGCCTCGATGCCACGCTGTGCGCGGCGGTCACCGGCCGAGCGGAGCTGCTGGCCCACCCGAACCTGATCTGCGACGTAGCGATCGGCCAATCGACCGGCGTGACCCAGCGGGTGCGCGGCAACCTGTTCTACCGGGGGGTAGTGTTCCGGCGCCCGATGTTCGTCGGCGACACGATGCGCACCAGCACCGAGGTTGTCGGGCTGCGCCAGAACCGCCCTCGCGGTGATGGTGCCGCAACCGGCCTCGTGGCGCTGCGGATCCGCACCGAGAACCAGGACGGCGACTGCGTCCTTGACTTCTGGCGCTGCCCGATGATCCCGTTGCGAGATCCCAGCGCCCAGACGGGGCACGCCGATGCGTTCGACGACATTCCCAAGGAGCTCGACCTCGAACTTGTCAGCGACGCGATTCCCAAGCACTGGAGCTTCGACGCGCAGCGCGAGCAGGCCGGCGGAGACCACTTCGCCGACGTGGCTGCCGGGACCGTGTACGAGGTCGAGGGCCGCGACACGGTCACCGCCCCCACCGAGCTGGTGCGCCTGACCCTGAACCTGGCCAAGACCCACTCCGACGCCGGGGCCAGCGCCCACGGCCACCGGCTCGTCTACGGCGGTCACACGATCTCGGTGGCCGCCGCGCACGTGACCCGCGCGCTGCCCAACCTCATGACGATCGTGGCCTGGCGGGAGTGCAACCACACCGGGCCGGTGCACGAGGGCGACATCCTCAGCACGGTGGTGACCGTGGAGGCAAAGCACGAGCTCGAGGATGTCGATGCCGGACTGCTCGAGCTGCGGGCGGTCACCCACGCGGAGCGCGAGGGCGGCGATGGCCCGCAGCCGGTTCTGGACTGGCGACTCGCCGCGGTGATGGCGTGAGCGGAATTCTGGAGGGCATGCGGGTGATCGAGGGGTCGGCGTTCGTCGCCGCTCCCCTGGGGGGGATGACGCTGGCCCAGCTGGGGGCCGACGTGATTCGCTTCGACGCCATCGGGGGCGGGCTGGATCGCAGCCGGTGGCCGATCACCGACCAGGGCGACAGTCTGTTCTGGGCCGGCATGAACAAGGGCAAGCGCTCGGTCGAGGTCGACCTGCGCTCCGAGCGCGGCCGCGAGGTGCTGACCGATCTGATCTGCGCCCCCGGCGAGGACGCCGGACTGTTTCTGACCAGCTTCCCGGCCGCCGGCTGGCTGGACTACAAGGCGCTCGCCGAGCGCCGGCCGGACCTGATCATGGTGGCGATCACGGGCAACTACGACGGCTCCTCGGCGGTCGACTACACGGTGAATCCTTCGACCGGGTTCCCGTGGTCGACCGGTCCGCGCCATCTGTCGGTTCCGTTCAACCATCTGCTGCCGGCGTGGGACGCGATCACCGGGTCGCTCGCTGCTGCGGGCCTGCTCGCCGCCGAACGCCATCGCCGGCAGACCGGAGAGGGCCAGCTGGTCAAGATCGCGCTGGCCGACGTCGCGTTCGCGATGGTCGGCCACCTGGGCAACATCGCCGAGGTGCAGATCAACCGCAACGATCGACAGAAGGACGGCAACTACCTCTACGGCGCCTTCGGGCGCGACTTCGTGACCAAGGACCGGCGGCGGATCATGGTCGTCGCTCTCACGGGGCGCCAGTGGAAGAACCTCGTCGAGGCCACCGAGCTCCACGACGCGGTCGGCGCGATCGAACGGCTGCTCGACGTGGACCTGTCAAAGGAGGGAGACCGCTTCGAGGCCCGCGAGGTGATCGGCGCGGCGCTCAAGCCGTGGACCCAGCGCCGAACGGTGGCGGAGATCCGGGAGATCTTCGACGCCCACGGCGTCTCCTGGGGCCCCTACCAGACGTTCATGCAGCTCGTCGAGGAGGACCCTCGCTGCTCGACCGAGAACCCCATGTTCGACGAGGTCGAGCAGCCCGACATCGGGACGTATCTCATGCCCGGCTCACCGCTTCAGTTCGGCGCGCACGAGCGGCTCCCGGCCCGCCGCGCTCCGCTGCTGGGCGAGCACACCGACGAGGTGCTCGGCGGCGTGCTGGGGCTCGGGGAAGCAGAGATCGCGGGGCTGCGATCCGAGGGGGTCGTCGGCGGGTTGCAAACCCAACGCTCGAGGTCTCCCAGCGCGTGAGATAGGACTCCGCTTCCCTCGACAAGCCGGGAAATGGAGCGTATCGTGCCGACCTCGAGGGGAGCGAGGTGGAGACACACATGGGCATGTTGGACGCGTGGCCGAAGAGGTCCCGTCGGGCGGGCCACGCCGCTATTGGTGTGGTTGTCGCGTGCGTCGCCGTCCTCGTGCTAACGACGCCTGCTTCCGCGGCCTATCGGCAGGTGCAGCGCGTCTGGAACGGCCCTGCAGGGAAAGCGTCCGGTGGCGTGTTCGTCGGCGCTTCGGCCGACGGTGGCCGGGTGTTCCTATCCACTGCTCAGCCGCTGACCGCAGATGACACCGACCAGTCCGACAAGGACATCTATGAGAGCGAGAACGGGATCACGACCCGCGTTTCGACCGGACCGTCCGATACCGGGTACGACGTAGACGCGTTCTTCAACGGCATCTCCCACGACGGCAGCGTCGTCGTGTGGACCACTGCGGAGCACATGACCCCGGATGACACCGACATACGCAACGATCGCGGATACGACGTGTACAAGCGCGAGGCGGGGGTGACGACGCGCGTATCGACTGGCCCCACCGGCGGCAATCGCGACCTGGGCGCTTCCTTCGTCGGTATGTCCGCAGACGGCCAGCGGATTGTGTTTCGCACTCAGGAGCAGCTCACCGCCGACGACACAGACTCCTACACGCCGGACCTGTATCTCTACGACCACGGCACCGTCACTCGAATCTCTACCGGCCCGGCCGGCGGGAACGGCAGTCAGGCTGCGGACTTCGCCGCCATTTCCGCTGACGGGGCGCGGATCGTGTTCGCCACGGCCGAGCGCCTGACGGCCGACGACACCGACGACAGCTCTGATCTCTATGAATGGCAGGGCGGGGCAACGCGGCTCGTGACCAGGGGACCGACTGGCGGCAACGGCCCGTTTGAGATCACGGTCGGTAACGATCCGACGGAGGGCTTCGCCGGCACCTCCTCCGACGCTACGCGGGTCTTCTTTGCCACCGGCGAACGCCTCACGGCGGAGGACACCGACGACCGTCAGGACGTGTACGAGTGGAACGACGGAGCCCTTGCGCTTGTATCGATCGGCTCCGCTGGCGGTAACGGCCCCTATGACGTCGCCTACGTGCCCAACAAGGAACCCCTCGCCGGATTCATACGAGTTTCCGCCGACGGGCGACGCGCCCTGTTCAGCACAAAGGAGCGATTGACGGTGGATGACACCGACGACAACTACGACGTCTACGAGCGCGCAGGCGGTGTCACCACTCTGGCCACGACCGGCCCCCACCCCACCGGCCCGTCTACGGACAGGCCGGTGGCGTCGGCGTCTGAGGACGGCCTCCGAGTCAGCTTTTCCTCGCAGGAATCCCTCACCGAGGATGACACGGACAGCTCGGGCGACCTCTATGAACGCATCGAGGGCGTCACCCGGCGCTTCTCGACCGGGCCCCTGGGCGGAAACGGCACGAGCACCGTCTACGGCGTACGGGCCTCGCTTGACGGCAAGCGAGCCTTCTTCGCTAGCGACGAGGCGCTCACACCGGACGACGCCGACGGTGCCTTCAGCGACTACGAACGCGCCGACGGTATGACCAGTCTGCTGACGATCGGTTTGGCTGGTGGCACGTCGCGCACCGTGGCCGAACCCGATTCCGTGGTAGGAGCAACGCGGGACGGCAGTCGCCTGTTTCTCAAAACCGCCGGCTCTCGCCCGGCCGGTGACACCACTGGCATAACTACCGACCTCTACATTGCCTCCATCCCGGGCGCGACCGCGGGCGACGCCGACGGCGACGGAGTCGCCACCGCCACCGACAACTGCCCCGCGACCGCAAATGTCGGTCAGGCCGACAACGACGGCGACCGTGCCGGTGACGCCTGCGACGACAACAGCGACGACGGCGACGGTGTGGCGACGGCCAACGACAACTGCCCGTCGGCACCGAACCCGGGCCAGCTCGACGGCGACGGGGACGGGCGGGGTGACGCATGTGACGGCGACAGCGACAACGACGGCGTTCCCGACTCCAACGACGACTGTCCTCGCCTGGCAAACCCCGGCCAGGCGGATGGGGACGGGGACGGGCAAGGGGACGCGTGTGACCGCGACGCCAACGCCGACGGCCTCGTCGAGGGTCATGATGACTGCCCCTCACGAGTGCCGACTGCGCTCACCCCGGGGGACGTGGCCTGCGGCGCCGTTTCGCCGCCGGGTGGGACGGGTCCGCCCGACCCGCCGGGCGGGTCCGGCTCACCACCGAGTGGGTCCGGCCCTCCCAATCCCACTGGCTTCACCCAGACCTTGAACGGGAGCGCGCCTGCTCTCGGCGCGCCGGAGCCACCGTCGATGGACCCGGGTAGACCACAGCTCACCGGCCTTCTCCTTGCCCCCGGTTCGCTCGCTGCAAGCCGAGGCGCGGGCCGCCGACGGCTAGGGGCGACGCTGCACTACACGCTCTCCGACCGCGCAACGTTGGTCATCCGGATTGCGCGGGACCGACCCGGACGGCGCGTCGGTGCACGGTGCCTCATGCCTCGCAGGGCCACGCGGCGAAATCGCCTGTGCCATCGCTTCCTCATGCTTCCGGGCGTGATACGGAAACCGGGCAACAGAGGGAAAAACTCCCTGCACTTCGACGGACGGCTTCGCGGCAAGCCCCTCGCTCCCGGCCCTTACCGGATGGCTGTCCTCGCGATCGATGGTGCCCGCCGGGAGTCGAAGCAGAGCTACGTGCCGTTCAGCGTGCGCTGACTCGGTAGCTCCGATCAAGGTTGGCTGGATGCGGCGGTTCCCAGCCCGCCTCCTGTCGCCAGGCGGCTCTTGCGCACCCCGTAGGCGAAATAGAGCACCAACCCGATCCCCATCCAGATGAAGAAGCGCAGCCAGGTCTCGCCGGGCAGGTTGAGCATGAGGTAGAGGGAGGCGAGCACCGAGAGGATGGGGACGACGGGCACGAGAGGGGTGCGAAACGCCCGGCGGAGATCGGGGCGGGTGCGACGGAGCACGAGCACGCCGATCGAGACCAGGGCGAAGGCGAACAGCGTGCCGATGTTGACGAGCTCGGCCAGGGTCTCCAGCGACACCAGCCCCGCGAGCAGCGCCACGGCGATGCCGGTGACGATCGTCGTGCGATACGGAGAGCCAAAGCGCTCGGAGACGCGCGCGAAGGCGGGAGGAAGCAAGTGGTCGCGGCTCATCGCGAAGAAGATGCGGCTCTGGCCGAGCATCAGGATCAGCATCACCGTCGTGAGTCCCGCCAGCGCCCCGAAGGAGACGATCTGGGCGATCGCCGACTCGCCGACCGAGCGAAAGGCATTGGCCAGCGGCGCCTTGATCTCGAGGTGGTCGTACCTGACCATCCCGGTCACCACCAGGGAGACGGCGATGTAGAGGACGGTGCAGACCCCCAGTGAGGCGAAGATCCCGATCGGAAGGTCGCGCTGGGGCTTCTTGGTCTCTTCCGCGGCGGTGGCGACGATGTCAAAGCCGATGAACGCGAAGAACACGAGCGCCGCGCCCGTGAAGATGCCCCCGAAGCCAAACGCTCCCGTTCCCAGCCCGATGTCCTGGAGCACGCTGGTCTCCGACGAGCCTCCGGGGGCCGCCTTCGACCCCGAGCCCGGGATGAACGGGTGGTAGTTGCCGCCCTTGACGAGAACAGGCCGGCGACGATCACCAGCAGGACGACGGTGACCTTGATGGCCACGATCACGGCGTTGACCTTGGTGGAGATGCGGATGCCGAGGCACAACACCGCGGTGAGCGCCAGGACGATGCCCGCCGCCACCAGGTTGTGATGGCTTCCGGTGGCCCAGCTCGGCAGGTGTACGCCGAAGGTGTCGTTGAGTACCACGCCGAAGTACTCAGACCAGCCCGAGGCCACCGTCGCGGCGCCCAGGGCGAGCTCCAGGATGAGATCCCAGCCGATGATCCACGCCACCAGCTCTCCGAGGCTGGCGTAGGAGAACGTGTAGGCCGAGCCCGCGACCGGCACGGTCGATGCGAACTCGGCGTAGCACAGGGCGGCCAGGGCGCACGTGATGCCCGCGGCCACGAAGGACAGGCTGACCGCCGGCCCGGCCAGGGTGCCCGCGGCCTTGCCGGTCAGCACGAAGATGCCGGTGCCGATGATCACGCCGACCCCCAGGACGGTCAGGTCCAGCGGACCCAAGGCACGTCGCAGACGGTTCTCCGGCTCCTCGGTGTCGGCGATCGACTGCTCCACCGTCTTGGTGCGCAGCGGGTTCATGGCCTGCTCCTACCCAGTTGTAAACGCCTCACGCGCTGCGCGTGCCGGCCCCGGTGCCGAGGGACTGCAGGAACGAGATGTAGCGGTCGGGCAGACCGCACGCACGCGCCCCCTCGACGAGGCGGGTGAGGTAGAGCGGGCTCGGCGCCACCTCCGGATCTGCCTTGTCGATCACCGTGTAGGCGAGCGCCCGCTCCCGGCTTTCGCCCGGGCCCACGACCTCCACCAGGACCCGCTCGTAGGCCTGCCCGGCGGCCTCCTTGTGATCGAGTACGCCGAGGTCCTGCTCGCTTACCTCGTAGAGGGCGCCCCAGACCGTGTCGCCGGGGGCCGGAAGCAGATCGGCCACCCCGCTGCCGGGGTAGTTGCGCACCGAGCGGCGTGTGAACCCGAGGCGGTGGTCGGGCAGCCGTGCGCTTCCGAGCAGACGAGCGCTTCCGCAGCGCATCGACATCTCCTCAGGGTGCATGTTGCTTCCGTAGGCGAAGTAGTACGTGGCCACGGCGCGGTCATGATCACACGGACCGGGCGCCGCGGCGTAGACTCGAAACCTGATGACCGGCCGGCTAGGCGGTTCGTCAGGCCGCGGGCTCAGGACTGGGGTGTCCGGTCCGCCGGGGCCGGGTCTGCTGGAGCACGAGCACCGTGAGCAGCGCACCGGTGAGCGCGAACCCGGCTCCGATGTAAAAGGCGAGGTGGTAGCCGTCCACCAGCGCCGAGTGGACCGCGCCGGCGCCGGCGCCGCGGGAAAGCTCGCCATCGGTCCGTGCGGTGGCGAGCGCCGAGAGCAGCGCCAGGCCGAGCGCGCCGCCCATCAACCGCGACGTGTTGACGAGCCCCGAGGCCAGCCCGGCCTCTTCGCGAGCGACTCCCGCCACGGCGGCGATCGTCACGGGCACGAAGGACAGGCCGATGCCCACCGCGACCACGACGGAGGGCAGGGCGACATCGCTGAGGTAGCTGCCGTTGGCGCTGATGGTGGTGAACAGCAGCAGCCCGACCGCCTCGATGAGCATCCCGACCGCCAGCAGGGGCTTGACTCCCACGCGGGCCACCGCGCGCGAGGCGAGCGCGGAGCCGATGACGATGGTCAGGGTCATCGGCAGGAAGGCGAGTCCCGCTTCCAGTGGCGAGTAGCCCAGCACCTGCTGGAGGTAGAGCGAGACGAAGAACCACATCGCGAACATCGCCGCGCCGAGCATGAACACGACCGCGTTGGCGCCGCTCAGCCGGCGCGACGCGAAGATCCGCAGCGGCATCAGGGGAGCCTTGGCGAGTCGACCTTCGATGGCCAGGAAGATGGCGATGAGCGTGAGGCCGATGGCGAGCCCGCCGAGGGTCTGCGCGGAGCCCCAGCCGTTGACGTCGGCGCGAACGATCGTCCACACCAGCGCCATCAGGCCGATCGTCGCGGTCAGCGCGCCGGCGAGGTCGAAGCTGCGAACCCGGTCACGGTCGCGGCCCTCGGCCACGTAGCGCAGCGAGCCGGCGACGGTGGCCAGGGCGATCGGGACGTTGATGAAGAGGATCCAGCGCCAGCTGGCCAGGTCGGTGAGCGCGCCGCCGAGCAGCACGCCGGCCGAGCCTCCCGCACCCCCCATGGCACCCCACGCGCCCAGGGCCCGATTGCGTTCGGGGCCCTCGCGAAACGTCGTGGTGAGGATCGACAGCGACGCGGGTGCGATCACCGCGCCTCCGAGCCCCTGCGCCGCGCGCGCGGCGATGAGCACTCCCTGGCTATCTGCGAAGCCGCCGACCAGCGAGGCCAGCGCGAACAGGAGCAGACCGCCCACGAACACCCGTCTGCGCCCGAGCAGGTCCGCCGCCCGGCCGCCGAGCAGGAGGAAGCCGGCGAACAGCACGGTGTAGGCGTTGACGATCCACGACAGGTCCACCTGGGAGAAGTGCAGCCCGGTGCGGATCGCGGGTAGCGCGACGTTGACCACCGAAACGTCGAGGATGACCATGAACTGCGCCAGGCAGGACAGAAACAGGGTCGCGCCCAGGTGCTTGCCCGCGGTCGAGGCGGATTGCGTTTTGGGCGGGGTAGCGGTGGCGGTCATAGGCAAAATGGTCCTGGTACGACGATCGTCGAACATACTAGCGCGAGGTTCGATGACCGCCGTACAACGCTCGGCAACCGGATTGTGTGAGCCGTCGGTTCGCGTCGCCGCTCAGTTATGACTCCGAGCGCGGTCATAGTCAGAACGGGGCCAGAACGAGAGGAACCACGTGAGCTTGCCCGAAGTCGTTTCCCACGCGGAGTGGTTGGCCGCCCGCCAGGCGCTGCTGACCAAGGAGAAGG
>JALYZC010000064.1 GCA_030945905.1 Actinomycetota bacterium | reverse complement strand
AGGCGTTCATCATGCCGCGCAGCGTCGAGCCCTCCTTGCCGATGTCGGTGAGAAAGATCTCCCCGACCGTGCCGTCCTCGTACATGCCGGCGGTGATGTAGCCCTCGTGGCCGGCGATCGAGAACTTGTGGGTGATCGACATGCGCTCGCGGGGCATGCGCCGTCGCTGGGGCCGGTACTCCTGAGGAGCGTCGCCCGCGGGCTTGGCCTCTGAGCCCTTTTCCTGCTGGGCATCGGTGCGCAGCGCCTGCGCGGTCTTCGATCCGTCGCGGTAGATGGCCAGTGCCTTGATCCCGAGTTCCCACGCCTGCAGGAAGGCGTCGGCGATGTCCCCGACCGTGGCTGCCTCGGGCAGGTTCACGGTCTTGGACAGGGCTCCGGAGATGAACGGCTGCACGGCGCCCATCATGCGGATGTGGCCCATGTGAGAGATCGCGCGCTCGCCTACCGCCACGTCGAACACCGGCAGGTGCTCGGCCAGGAGATCGGGGGCGCCCACGATGGTGTTCTCCGCGTTGATGTGCGCTGCGATGCGCTCGATCTGCTTCCGCGAGTAACCGAGGGTCTGGAGCGCCAGGGGCACGGTGCGGTTGACGATCGTCATTTGCCCCCCGCCGACGAGCTCCTTGAACTTCACCAGCGAGAAGTCGGGCTCGACGCCCGTGGTGTCGCAGTCCATCAGGAAGGAAATCGTTCCGGTGGGCGCGAGAACCGTGGCCTGAGCGTTGCGATACCCATGCTCGTCTCCGAGCGCCACCGCTTGATCCCAGGTCTCGCGCGCCGTCGCCAGGAGACCGCGGTCTGGACATGCTTCGTCGCTGATCTCGTACGCGGCGTCGCGATGCATCCGCATGACCGCCATGTGCGGCTCCCGGTTGACCGCGTAGCCCTCGTAGGGTCCCATCGCGGCGGCGGTCGTGGCGGACCGGAGATAGCCGCGACCGGTCATGAGCGCGGTGATCGCCGCGGCGGTGTCGCGTCCTTCGTCAGAGTCGTAGGGCACACCGTTGCTCATCAGGTAGGCACCGAGATTCGCGTAGCCCAGGCCGAGCTGGCGGAACGCACGGGCGTTCTTGGTGATCTCCTCGGTCGGATAGGAGGAGGGCGAGACGATGATCTCCTGAGCCAGGAAGATCATGTCGACCGCGTGGGCGAACGACTCGACGTCGAGCGTTCCGTCGGTACGCCGGAACTTCATCAGGTTGAGCGATGCCAGATTGCAGGCGGAGTCGTCGATGCTCATGTACTCGGAGCATGGGTTGGACGCGTTGATGGGCCCGGTGTTGGGGTTGGTGTGCCAGCGGTTGATCGTCGTGTCGTACTGGACGCCCGGATCGGCGCAGCGCCAGGCGGCCTCGGCGATCTCGTGCATGAGCTCGCGTGCGGGGATCGCATCCCCGATCGGCTCGCCGGTCGTGCGGGCGATCAGGTGCCAGTCGCGGTCCGCTCGGACCGCCTCCATGAACTCATCGGTCAGGCGGACCGAGTTGTTGGCGTTCTGATACTGGATCGAGTGGAAGCCTTCACCGTCGATGGCCATGTCGAAACCGGCGTCTCGCAGCGCGGCGGCCTTCTCCTCCTCCTTGGCCTTGCACCAGATGAAGTCGCGGATGTCGGGATGGTCGACGTCGAGCACGACCATCTTGGCCGCTCGGCGGGTGCCCCCGCCGGACTTGATGCTCCCCGCCCACGAATCGGCGCCCCGCATGAACGACACCGGCCCGGAAGCGGTCCCACCCTTGGAGAGAGGCTCCATCGAGCCGCGGATCTTCGACAGGTTTATCCCGGAGCCCGACCCCCCGCGGAAGATCATGCCCTCCTTGGTGTTCCAGTCGAGGATCGAGCGCATGTCGTCCTCGACGCTGAGGATGAAACAGGCCGATGCCTGATTCTTCGGACTGTCGACTGGGTGCCACCCCACGTTGAACCACACCGGCGAGTTGAACGCGGCCATCTGGTGGAGCAGGATGTGGGTGAGCTCGGCTTCGAAGGTGTCCGCGTCCTCCGCCGTGGCGAAGTAGCCGCCCTCGCGCCCCCAGCCGGCGATCGCGGCGGTTACCCGCCCGATCATCTGCTTGACCGAGTGCTCGCGCGTGGGCGAGCCGGGCTGGCCGCGGAAGTACTTCTGAGCGACGATGTTGGTGGCGTTCTGCGACCACGTCGTGGGGAACTCGACGTCGCGCTGCTCGAAGGCGACGTGGCTGCCGTGCCCGATGCGCGCGTCGCGCCGCTCCCAGTCCACCGCATCGAAGGGATGGGTGGCGGGGTCGGTGAAGGCGCGCGGGATGGAAAGACCCCTACCGGGGGTGACGTGCTGCGCTGCCATACGGGGGGTCTGCTCCATTTCCAACCACTCCATTCTCCGAATTATGGCGCTCGTTGCGACCGTTTAGCCTCGCGCTCTCTCTGGCTCGAGGTAACGGAGAATCATCCACCTCGAGTCGGACGGAACGGTGCGCAGGCGGCGCTCCAGAGAGCGTTCAGGACGAGCGCGGGGCGGGTCGCGCCCAGTCGGCGAATCCGCCCGCAGACGTGCCGATTCGCATACCGGCCTCGCGAAGGGCATGCATCGGCGGACGCAGCCAGCCTGCGCTCCACCCGAGGTAGCGGCCGACGAGTGCCAGCAGGCCGCCGAGGACCACAAGCCCGCCGAGGATCAGCAGCAGCAGGAGCGAGGTCGAGACCCCGGCATCGCCCGACCCGGTGGTCACCGCGGGCTGTGGGGTTACGGCGCCGGCGTCCGCCGCCGTCGGGTCGATCGGAGGTGCAGAGGGAGCGACGGGGCGTGCTCCGGAGCCCGTCGAGTCCGTCGAGCCCGCCGCGGAGGACGAGCCGCCGGACCCGGCGCCTGAGCCGCCGCCGCCGGTGGGGGCGCCGCCACCACTACTGCCCCCGCTGCTTCCACCGCAACCGCGTGCGCGTTGCCGCGCGGCCGCTTCCAACTGCGACTTGTACTCGGGGGCGTATTGCTCGACGTCATTGGGCACCTGACCACCGAGCTGCCCGGAGGTGTACTTGCACGGCGTGATGTGACCCGTACGCTGATATTCCTGGAGGGGGGTGGCCGCAGAAGCGGCGACCGCTGAGGCCAGCAGGATCAATACCGCCAGGCAGGCAACGACGCTGGGTGGGAAGAGGCGCCTCATCGCAGCTCAGATGGTAGCGTGCTTTTGGCCTCATCGATGGTCGGCATCCCTCCCATCAACGCGCCGAGAGCGAGCACCTCGGGGCCGAGAGGGGCCGCTCCGGGCGTTCGCGTCCCGACCTCCAGACCGGGGATGGCCATCGTCGCGTTCCTGCTGGCTCTCACCGCGTATGCGGCCTTTGCGCAGGGCGCGACGTCTCTCGGCCGGCAGGCCGTGGTGCAGACCGCGGTCGCGCTCGCCGTCACCATCGCCGCGGCGGTGTGGCTGTGGCACGGAACGCCACAGTTGAGCGCCCCGCGGCTCGCATGGATCGGGCTGGGGATGCTCGGCGCGTTCGCACTGTGGTCCTGCCTCAGCCTGGCGTGGAGCGTTGCGCCCGACCGCACCCTGCTCGAGGCCAATCGCGCGTTCACCTATGTGCTCACGGCCGGACTGGGCCTCGCGGCGGCTTCGTGGTGGCGCCATGCGGCGTCCCGCCTGGCCATCGGCTATCTGGCGATTGCCGGGGTGATCGCCCTGTACGCACTCGGCGGAAAGATCGCGCCGGGCCTGCACCTGGACGGGCTCATCGACCTCGACAACGCGTCCTTCCTCCCGCGCCTGCGCGCCCCGCTGGACTACTGGAACGCACTCGGGCTCGCGCTGCTTCTCGCCATGCCGATCGCGGCTGCGGTCGCCATGGACCGCACCCGAACCACCGCGGCCCGCCTCACCGCCTTGGGCTGCGCCCAGGTCCTGATCCTTGCGCTGGGCCTGACCTATTCACGCGGCGGGGTGATCGCCGTGGTGGTCGGCCTGGTGGTCTTCGCCGCGCTTTCGCGCCGCGGGCTGATGATGACGGTCGTGATCGCCATGGCGGCCGCAGCCGCGGTCCCGCCGCTGCTGTTTGCCTTCACGACCCACTCGATGACCGCCCTCAATCAACCGCTCGGCGACCGGGAGGGAGACGGGCTGGTGCTGGGGGCGATCCTCGTGGCGTCGCTGGTGGGACTGCTGCTGGCAGGTCGCCCGGTGCTGCGAGCAGAGGACCGTCTGAAACTGTCTCCGGCCGCGTCACGGCGCCTGGCGCTGGCCGGGGCCGCCGCCGCGATGCTGGCCGTGTTCGGGGGCGGCGTCGCGCTGGCTGCCTCTGAGCGCGGGTTCTCAGGCTCGATCTCCCACGAATGGGCCTCCTTTCGCAAGGTGCGGCGTGATCCGGTGCTCGATCCCCGGCACCTCATCGCCACCAACTCCGGCAACCGGTGGACGTGGTGGAGCGAGGCCGCGGGGGCATGGTCGGACCGGCCGCTGCAGGGGTGGGGTGCCGGATCGTTTCCCGTCGTGCATCGGGAATACCGCACGAACGAGCTCGAGGTGCTCCAGCCGCACAGCGTGCCCATGCAGCTGCTCTCCGAGACCGGGCTCACGGGGGCGATCCTGGCCCTCGGCGGGATGGCCGCGCTCGTGCTCCTGGGGGTTCGTCACGCGCGGGGCGCTCCTTCGGATGCGTCGCATCGCGTCGAAGACGGCGAGCGGCTGCTCCTCGCGGCGCTCGCGTCGGCGGTGTGCGCGTGGCTGTTTCACGGCCTCTATGACTGGGACCTCGACATCCCGGGCGTGACGATTCCCGCGATGGCCTTCATGGGCGTGCTCGCCGGACGCATGCGACCGTCGCCCGCGCCGCAAGAAGCGCGTGACACGCCCGTTCGCGTGAGCGCGTTGGCCGGACTGACCGTGGCGATGTCGGCCGTCGCCCTCCTCTCGATCTTCCCCGCCTGGGCGGAATCCAAGGCCAACGGCGCACTCACGCGAGTGGGCGGCGCCCGCCCCTCGGCCGCCGACCGGCGCCAGGCGGCGCGCGCGGCGGAGCTCGCCTCGCGGTTGGACCCGCTGGCGACCAAGCCGCTGCTCGCGCTGGCATCGATTCAGCAGGGGCAGGGCGACCTCCAGGGGTCAAAGGCCGCGCTGCGCAGGGCCGCACGGCGCCAACCCGAGGACAGCACCGTGTGGTTTGAGCTGGCGACGCTCGGCGTGGCACAGCGCGACGTGCCCGCGGTACGAACGGCGCTCCGCCGTGCGCTGGCGCTCAATCCCCAGGGCACCACTGTGCGAATACTGGCCGTGACCGTGCAGACGCCGATTCCCAACCGGTCGGCAACTGCGGTGCGCACCCCTCTGGCATCGTCGGCGGTGGCCGGGGCGGGCCTCTAGGGAACGAGGGCGATGCGCACGACGCCGGTGATCATGGCGATCGCGGCGCCCAGGGCCAGCAGGAGCAGCACCCATCCCACGACGTACTCCGAGCGCACCCCGCGCCTCGAGCCCCCGGCCGAGCCCTTGCGGCCACGGGCGGCGGAGCGCCCGGTCGGGTCGTCGATGGCCGGGGCCTGCACCAGCTGAGCCTGAAGCTCCTCGCGCATCGCAGCCTCGGCTTCGGCCTGCTCAACCGCCCCGTCGCGGGCCTCCGCGAGCCGGGAAGCCTCGGCCACTGCGTGATCGCGCTCGCTCGTGAGCACGGTCACCTGAGTCTCGACTTCGATCGGAGCCTGAGGCGAGACCTCGATGGCCGGACGGCCGGCCCCCAACTCTGCGAGCTCGGCCTCGAATCGATCGCGCTGCGCCGCCGCTGCGTCGGCGCGGGCTTCGGCCGCCGATCGGGCCGCGAGCGTCTCGGCCAACTTCTGCTCGAGCTCGTCGAGCTCGCCGCGGTCGGGCGTGTCTTCCTCTGTCGACCGCGCGCGGGCCTCGGCCAGCGCCGACGTTGCCGCGCGATCTTCGACTTCGGCACGCACCAGATCTGCGGCGTGACGCTCGCCCTCGGCCTCCCCCACCAGCGCGGAGAGGCGCTTGCGCTCCGCCTCGGCCTCCTCGCGCGCGCCGGCCTCGTCGTGCTGGCGCGCCGAGGCGCGGACGGCCTCGGCCTGCGCCTCCGCCACCTGCGCCGCCAGCTCGTCGATGCGATCGTGCAGCCGCTGCTTCTCGGCATCGGTCTCGCGCTCGCGATCGGCGGCCTGGGCTCCGGCCAGGCTCACCGCCTCGCGCTCGCGACGAAGCTCGGCCTCCAGCTCGGTCGTGCGCTCGGCTGCCTCGCGGGCGTCGTCGCGCTCCCGCTCCCGCTGGGCCGCGCGATCGCGGAGCCCGGCGCTTGCCTCCAAGGCTCGCGCCAGCTCGACCTCGAGGTCGAGCACGCGGTCCTCGCTCCTGGCACGCGCGTCGTCCGCCTCGAGGATGCGCGCCTCCAGGGTCTCGATCTGCTCCCCCGCGACGCGCCGCTGCTCCCCGATCTGCGCCTCGGCCTGGTCCGTCCGAAGTTCGAGCTCACGAGCCCGACCCTCCGCCCCCTCTGCCTCCATCTCGAGGCTGAGCGCTCGCTCGGACAGCGCATCGATCTTGCGCTGTGTCTCTGCCAACTCCGATGTGTGCTGAGTGGTCTGTTCCCGTGCGCGCTCCTCGAGCGATCGGCGTTCCTCGATAGCGGTCTCGGCGGCTCGGTGGGCGGCCTGAGACTGGACCTCGAGCTCCCGCAGCGCGCTCGCCTGCACCGAGGCGGTCGCGGCCGTCAAGCGGGTCTGCTCGGCGAGCTCGATACCCGCCCGCTCGATCTCATCGATGCGGGCGAGCAGCTGCGCGCGCTCGTCGGCGAGTCGGTCGGCACCGGCGGTGTGTGCCGCCTTCAGCTCGAGGAGGGCGGTGGTGGCCGCGTCACGCTCCGCCTCGATTTCCCGGGCCCGGTCGGCCAGCGCTTCGCGGGCGTCCCGTGCTTCCTCGAGGCGCGTGGCGAGCTCGGTCTCGTGCTGGGTCCGTGCTTCCTCGACGCGCGTGGCGAGCTCGGTCTCGTGCTCCGCCCGTGCCTCTGCCACCCGCGCGCGCACGCGCTCGTCTGCTGCCGCCCGCGCGGACTGCGCCTCGGCCAGCGCGGCATGAAGGTTGGCGGCCTCGGTCTCCATCGCGCTGGCCGCAGCCTCCGCACGCCCTCGGTTCCGAGACTCTTGCGCGAGGCGCTGCTGGGCATCGGCGAGAGCCCCTTGTTCGGCGTCCAATCGCTCTTCGAGCTCGCGCACGGCGTCGCGGATGCGCTCCGCGGCCCGTTCGGCCTCCACACGGCGGCGCCGCTCGTCGCGCAGCTCGGGCTCGAGGCTGGGAACCACCGGCGCCGGGGCCGGTGTGGCGGGCGCCGCCTGAGGGGGTGCACCGCGGCCGGCGTCCGCAGGCATGCGCTCGGCGGGCGCCGGAAGGTCGAACACGGCCTTGGGGCCGGCGTCCAGCGCGAAGCCGATGCCGGTCGCATCCACCAGCTCCGCCGGCGCCGAGAACGCCGCCCGCCAGGAACGACCGTGGGGCCCGGCCGACGGCGCGGCGAGGTCGGGCGCCGGGAGGGGCTCCAACGATTGCCCCGGCGGCGCGCCTTCGAGCAGCAGCACCGGCATCTCCAGCTGCGCAGGAGCATCCGCGAACCAGCGGCCCGTGAGCCGCAGCAGCACGACGCTTGACGTAGCCGCGACGCGCTCGAAGCGCTCGAGCTCGAACTCGACCGTCTCCGGGCTCACAGGGCTCGCCCCGGTTCGGAGCGTGCGACGCTCACCCTACGTTCCGTCGCCGGTCCCCTCCCATGGACCTGTTTATATACGGGCGCGCATGAGCGCGCACGGTCGCCAGCCCCCCACCGCGCGCCGGCCATGCCCCCGCGACCCGCTTGATCCATGAGGCTGCTCGTCACCGGCGGGGCCGGCTACATCGGCAGCGTGGTCTCCGCGCAGCTGCTCGGTGCCGGTCACGAGGTAACCATTCTCGACGACCTCTCCCGGGGCCACCGGGCGGCGATTCCCGTGGGCGCCGAGCACCTGGAGGTGGACCTCCTCGACCGCGACGGGGTGGCGGAGGCGCTCGCCGGCCGCAGCTTCGATGCGGCCATGCACTTCGCAGCCCTGGCCCTGGTCGGGGAGTCCGTGGCTTATCCCGAGCGCTACTGGCGCACGAACCTCGGCGGCACGCTCAACCTGCTCGACGCGATGCGCGCGGCCGGCGTGCGCCGGCTGGTGTTCTCCTCGACCTGCGCGTGCTACGGCGCACCCGAGCACGTGCCGATGGACGAGAGCACCCCGACGCGTCCCACCAACCCCTACGGCGCGACCAAGCTGGCGGTGGACCGCATGATCTCCGACGAGGCCGGGGCGCATGACCTTGGCGCGGTGTCGCTGCGCTATTTCAACGTCGCGGGCGCGAGTGGCGCGCAGGGGGAGGACCACCAGCCCGAGACGCACCTGATCCCCAACGTGCTGCGCGCGGCCCGGGGTGTGCTGCCCTACGTGGAGGTGTACGGGACCGACTACCCCACGCGCGACGGCACGGCGATCCGCGACTACATTCACGTCGAGGATCTGGCCCTGGCGCACCTGCTCGCGCTGGCGCCGACGCATGAGCCGGGCCACCACATCCTCAACCTGGGCAACGGGAGCGGGTTCTCCGTCCGCGAGGTCATCGATGCGGGACGCGCCGTCACCGGATGCGAGATCCCCGCCGTGGAGAGCCCACGGCGGCCGGGGGATCCACCCGTGCTCGTGGCAGCGTCGCAGCGCATCCGCGTCGAGCTGGGGTGGGAGCCGCGCAAGCCCGAGCTCACGACGATGATCGCCGACGCGTGGGCGTTCGCCCAGGCGCACCCCGACGGTTACGGGGATTGACCGTCCACCAGGTCGCGCAGCGCATCGAGCGCCGCGGCCAGCACCGTCTCGGGCTCGCCTCCGGCGTCGATCACCCGCACGCGATCCGGCTCCTCGGCGGCCAGGCGGTCATAGGCGCCGGCGATCGCGACGAAGAACCCATCGCCCTCGCCTTCGAGGCGATCCGGCGCCTCGGCGCGACCCGCCTGACGGGCGCGGCCCAGCCCGGGATCGACGCGCAGGAGCAGCGTGCGATCGGCGCGCAACCCGCCGGTGGCGAAGTCGTTGATCGCCCGCACCGCGTCGACGCCGAGCTCGCGCCCGGCGCCCTGGTAGGCGAGCGAGGAGTCCACGAAGCGGTCGAGCAGGACCCAGGCGCCTGACTCCAGCAGCGGCGCCACCGCCTCGTCCACGAGTTGCGCGCGCGCGCCGGCGTAGAGCAGTGCTTCGGCGCGGGCGCCCACGCGCAGGGCCGGGTCCTTGACCAGCGAGCGCACCCGTTCGGCCAGCTCCACGCCGCCGGGCTCGCGCAGCGCCGCTACCGGGCGGCCGCGGTGTGCCAGCGCCCGCTCCAGGGCCGCGGCGAGCGTCGTCTTGCCCGCGCCGTCGAGCCCCTCGATGGTGATCAGCCGGCCGCGCGCCATGCGCCGCGAGGGTATCTACGATGGCGGCATGCCCCCGGCGACGCTCTCCGGCACCGAGCATCACCCGCACGCAGCCGCCGTACTCGGCGCGGCGCTGGAGGGGGCGCCGAGCCACGCCTACCTCTTCCACGGCCCTGCGGGCACCGGCAAGCGTGGCGTGGCGCGCGCGTTCGCGGCCGAGCTGCTGGCCGAGGGCGCCGGCGACCCCGAGTCCACCCGCGCACGCGTGGGGCGGGGCGTGCACCCGGACCTCACCTGGGTGACGCCGTCGGGCGCGCACGAGCTGCTGGTCGGCGATGTGGACGAGCCGGTGGTGGCCGCTGCCACACGCACCCCGTTCGAGGCGCGCCGCCGGGTGTTCGTGGTGGAGGCGGTCGACACGATGAACGACGAGGCGGGCAACCGGATGCTCAAGACGCTCGAGGAACCGGCCGCCTACGCCCACCTGATCCTGCTCACCGACCGTCCGGCCGACGTGCTGCCCACCATCGCCTCGCGCTGCCAGCCCGTCCGCTTTGACCCGCTGCCCGAGGCGGAGATCGTGGCCCGCCTGTCCCGGCAGTCGGTGGAGACCGCCCCGGCCCGAGCCTGCGCCCGCCTGGCGCTGGGAGACGCGCGCCGCGCCGCCGAGCTCGCGACCGGCGAGGGCCCGCGCC
>JALYZC010000058.1 GCA_030945905.1 Actinomycetota bacterium | reverse complement strand
TGGGCGATACTGGGCTCGAACCAGTGACCTCCGCCTTGTCGAGGCGGCGCTCTCCCAGCTGAGCTAATCGCCCTGGGGGGCGAAGCCTAGCAACGGGAAGCCGCCGGGCCCGCGACCCGTCGGGGCGTCGATACCCCCGCTACGCTAGGCATTCCGGCGACGTGGCGGAGTGGCTACGCAGCGGCCTGCAAAGCCGTTTACACCGGTTCGATTCCGGTCGTCGCCTTGTTCACGCGCAGCCCGTGCTCGCCCGTCCGAATCTGAGGACCGTGGCTGCATCACTGCGCTTGAGCTTGTAGAGCACCGTGCCGAACGTGCCCTCGTCATTGCCGCCCATGACCTCGAGCTTGCACTTGCATTGGGCCTGGCTGTCCCCGACGCAGTAGACCCGCATGAAGTAGGCCTTTTGATCGCCGTTTGAGCTGGGGATGCCGGCAGCGTGGGTCTGCTCACTGGAGGGCTCTGACGATTTCGACTGGCTCCCCGAAGACTGGCCGGCCGACGGTTGGCCGGTCGACGGCGAGTTGGGCGCCGCTGCCTTGTCCTTCCCGCCGCCGCCGCAGCCGGCCAGCACCAGCGCCGCGCCGGCCGCCAGGGTCAGGCTCCTGATATCCCTCACCCGCCTCGCCCTCCAGATCGGTGGTCGGGGACCGGTCGGCGAGGTCAGGGGACGCTCGCCTCGGTCGCGACAGCCTGCCATTCGAGCCTGGCGAGGGCCGTCCGCGGTCCATTGTCACGCCGCCAAGCGTCGTAATCCTGCCCCGGCTCGAGGCTGCCTTCCGCGAGCAGTGCCTTGAAGGTCACGAGCGCGAGCTTGGCTTCGTGGTCTTCGAGCTGCGTGCGGGCCGCGTCGACCGCGTAGAAGGTCCGACGGGCACGCCTCATGGCCGAGGCCATGGCGCCCACGCCGACCCATTTCCAGGTACCGCGGTACTCGCCGGAGACGGGCCGATGCGTTTCCTCCGCAATCTCCGCGGTCTCACGCGCCAGATTGGCTACGGCGGAGCAAGCCTCGAGCCGGTGCAAGAGGGCCTGATGCTCGGCGACGAGTTCGTGGGCGGCCTTTCCCGTCCACTGGTGCTCGCTGCTTCTCAAACGCGGTTGGGACAACGCCATCGCGGAACCGTACTCCTTTGCTGCCGGCCCGGCTCCCCGGAAACGAGCCCGGCCCCAGGCCCCTTGAGCACCCCCACGCACCGCGCCGCCTGGTCGCGGAGAACGCCAATTGCAAGGCTATACTCCCGTTTCGCGCGGATGTAGCTCAGTTGGCTAGAGCGTCTGCTTGCCATGCAGAAGGTCGAGGGTTCGAGTCCCTTCATCCGCTCTGAGTCGAGCCCGCCGATTCCGGCCTCGAGCCGTTGACACGTTTTCTCAAGTCTGGCGGCCGTTCGCCGATATGTGGCGTGTGTCGAGAACGCCAGGCAGTCGATCCTCCCTGGGCTCCTCCCCGGCGTTCAGCGCCGCCGAGCACCGACTGAGGGAACGTACCCGTGAGCGCCACATGGCCGTTCCGCGGCTGCTGGACCGCCTCACCTCGGCGAACCCGACACAGGCGCGGCAGGCCTACCTCGAGCAGCAGCTGGCCGTCGCCGCCCGGCTGACGGCCGCCATGGCGGCCTCTGTGGACGCTGACGTGGTCGCCCGCAGCGTGGTCGAAGAGCTGCACGTCACCTTCGGCGCCTATCTCGCAGTGATCCAGCGCCTCGACCCCGACGACGTGCTGCGCGTGGTCGCCAGCGCCGGCCCCCTCGCAGAGGCCATGGGGGAGTTCCTCTTTGTCGAGCAGCCTGTCTCGGAGGGTGTCAACGGCCGGGTAGCCCGTACGGCGATGCCGGCACTGATTTCCGACACGCGGCTCGATCGCGACTACGTGGTCCGAGATCGGGACACCGATCCCCGGTCGGAGCTCGCAGTGCCCATATTCGTGCAAGGGCGGGTGTGGGGCGTGCTCAATCTCGAGGAGGTTCGCGTCAGCGCCTTCGATCAGGCTGACGGGACGCTGATGGAGCTGATCGCGGCCGAGCTCGGGGGCACCCTGCATCGCTGCCGCCTGTATCACGAGCTCGAGGACGCCTTCGCCACCACGTTGACCGTCCTCTGCTCTGCGGCCGAGGCGAACAGCTCCTACACCGCGGCCCACCAGCAGGACGTCGCCGAGTTGACGGCAGGAGTGGCAACGGAGCTTGGGCTCTCCGACGAGGAGCAGCGGACCGTGCGCTACGCAGCGCTGAGCCACGACCTGGGCAAGATCGGGGTGCCCACCGAGATCCTCAACAAGGGCGGCCCGCTCGATGAGCGCGAGTGGCAGGTCATGAGGCGACACACGGTGCTGGGCGCCGAGCTGCTCGCGGAGATCTCGTTCTTCGCCGATGTCCATCCGCTGGTCCGCTCGCATCACGAGCGCTGGGACGGCTCGGGATACCCCGACGGCCTCCGGGAAACGCAGATCCCATTGGGCGCGCGGATCCTCGCCGCATGTGACGCCTATAACGCGATGACCACCGATCGGCCCTACCGTGCCGCGATGACGGACTCGGACGCCAGAGCTGAGCTGCGACGTAGTGCCGGTACCCAGCTCGACGAAGCCGTCGTCGACGCGCTGCTCCGCACGCTCGCCTGATGTCCGATCGGCTGCGGCGGGCGCCGCTAGGATCGGGCCATGGGCGCCGGCCACACCTGGAAGGTGTACCTCGCGGGCGAGATCCACTCCGACTGGCGGCAGCGGATCGCGGACGGTGTCACTCGGGCGGGACTGCCGGTTACGCTCTTCGCGCCGGTCACAGATCACCCCGCCAGCGACGATGTCGGCGTCGAGGTCCTGGGCGCGGAGCAGCAGCAATTCTGGAAGGACCACAAGGGAGCGGGAATCAACGCCGTCCGCACGCAGACGCTGCTGCACCAGGCCGACGTCGTGGTGGTTCGCTTCGGTGAGAGGTATCGGCAATGGAACGCCGCCTTCGACGCCGGGTTCGCGGCTGCGCTCGGCAAGCCCATCGTGACCCTCCACGACGAGGAGCTCACGCACGCGCTCAAGGAGGTCGATCGCGCGGCGATGGCGACGGCGCGGACGCCGGAGCAGGTCGTCGAGATCCTTCGCTACGTGACCGTGAAGGAATAAGCTAGCTGCGAGCGGGGACCGAGCTCGTGTCCTCGAACAGCGAGCGAGCGCCGCGGCTGAGCGTCTTGCGCAGCGCGTCCACACATCGGGGGTCGAACTGGGTGCCGGCGTAGCGTTCGAGCTCGGCCAGCGCATCTCCCACGGGACGACCCTTGCGATACGGACGATCCGAGGTGATGGCCTCGAAGGCGTCGGCGACCAGGATGACGCGCGACTCCAGCGGCACCTTCTCCCCCTGCAGTCCCTCCGGATACCCTCGACCGTCGGGCTGCTCGTGATGGTGCAGGATCCACCCGGCCTCCTGTTCGAGCTCGGCCCCGCACACGATCTTGTGTCCGAGCCTCGTGTGGGTCTTCATCACCTCGTACTCGGCAGCCGTCAGCCGGGAAGGCTTCTGGAGGATCGCATCGGCGATGCCGATCTTTCCCACGTCGTGCAGAAGCCCCGCGAGCTGCAACTGCTCGAGGCCGGCACCCTGGAAGCCGAGCTCCTTGCCGATCAGGGCACAGAGCTGCGCCACCGTCTCAGAGTGGCTGCGGGTGTAGGAGTCCTTCGCGTCGACGGCCCGCGCCAGGGCATTCGTGACGCTTCTCAGCTGCCGATCGGTCCGGTCGCCCCAGAGGTCCTCGCCCTCCTCCTCGCCGGCGTCGGGACGGCGTTCGGGGCGCGAGCGCTTGCCGGCCGGCGCCGGACTCTCGGGCTTGGCGGAATAGAGCGCGCGATCGGCGTTGAAGAGCAACAGCGACTTCGATGGCCCGTCCTGGGGCCATTCCCCCACGCCGTAGGAGATCGTGACCCCGACCTCGAGCTCGACGACGGCGCGTGCGATGCCCCGCGCCATCGCCTTCGCATGCGCGGCTGAGGCCAGCGGCATCACCACCGCGAGCTCGTCGCCTCCCAGCCGATAGGCGCTGTCAGAGTCTCCGCACGCCGCCTGGAGCGTGGTGGCGACCTCCTTGAGGACCCGATCACCCTCGGCATGGCCGAACTCGTCGTTGAGCTTCTTGAAGCTATCCAGGTCGAGCATGATCACCGACACCGAGTGTCCGTATCGGTCCGCTCGATCGAGCTCCCGGTCGAGCGTGTCATGAAATTGGGCGTGGTTGAACAGGCTCGTGAGGGAGTCGCGCTTGGCCAGCTCCTCGAGGCGCTCGAACAGGCGAGCGTTGGCCAGTGCGATTGCCGCTTGGGCGGCATAGGCGTCGAGAGCTGCCTTCTCATGCGCGACGAAGGGATCGCTGCCGTGGCCGAGGGCGATGAGCACTCCGAGCGTGCTCGTGCGGAAGAAGAGTGGTACGGCGTGAAGGGTGCCCACCGGCAGGCGCGTGTCATCGACCAGCCTCTCGAGCTCCGGGACGCCGCCGATGTCGTCGAGCGTGAGCGGGCCGCGAAGCGCAGCAGGGTGTCCGGCGGCCCAGGCCTCGAGCGCCGTGAGCATGTCGCTCGGCACGCGGGACGATCGCCGGCAGTGGAAGGCCCTGCCCTCCGAGATCAGCAGGGCAAAGTCGCGTCCGGTCGCCGCCGTTTGCGCATTGGCCACGATATTTGCCAGCACCTCTTCGATCCGCAGATCGGAGACCATCTCTCGCAGCGAGGCGGCCAGGCGCTGCGCGGCGTCACGTTGATCGCGCAGCTCGACCTCGAGTGAGCGGCGCCGCTGACGCCGCGCTGCCCAGGCTCGCCTGGCGACCGACACGGCACCCATCGCCGGTACCACGGCGGTCGCGGGCAGTGCCCTGGGTCGCGCCACGTGCACCAGCGAGCCCCCCACGACGCTCGCCGTCAGCCATTTCGCCGCGTGCGAGAGCACCGTTGACGGATCGTCCCAGGAGAAGTCATAGACGCACCTGGACGCGCCCTGCAGCGCGCATTCGCCGTGGCGGACCTGCGCCGGTCGGCGCTCGAACAGCGTCGTCACCGATGAGAGGATTCCGACGTTGTAGTCGCAGTCGACCTGGTGATAGCCGACATCCGCCACGTCGGCGTAGGCCATCCGCGCGAAGGCATCGGAGAGCTCGAGGATCTCGAAGGCGTGCGCCCACGTGAACTTGCGCGCGATGCGGGGGATCTGCGCGTAGAGCATGCGCGGGCTCCCGATGGTCCGCAGCGCCAGCTTGAGCCCCGGGAAGACGTTGATCTCGATCGCCGCGGCGCCGATGTGGCGCGCCGCCTGTGGATCTTCGAGGACCTCCTTGGCCGCCTCGAACAGGGCGACCTTGGTCTGAAAATCGAACCAGAAGGTCTCGTCCCGGAGCTGGTCCTCCGGAACGTTGAGGTCAGCCTCGCGCAGCAGGGCATCGACCCCGGCCCGCCCTCGCTCGCGCTCAACGTAGGTGAGGATCAGGCGGGAGGTCAGCCCGCTCGTAAGATGGTTCGCGACCGGAGCGGGTAGGGGTAGTCGAGTGGTGCCCATCGGCCTCGGAGGAGTATCGGCAGCGATCGTCTAGAGGTTGAATCGTCGCCGATCCACACTGGACACGACGACTTTGCAGGTAAAAGCTAGACGCTTGACATGTGGCGCGCCAGTCGGGCCCCGAAGCCCAGCCCGCTCGCGGCGGCGTTGAAGGTCGCCTGGGAGCTGAGGACCCCGCGCCCGCGCTCGAGGACTACGAGGGCCTCGAGCACGCATCCCGGGATGTCGTCCGCGCGAAAGAACGGCACTCGCGGCATGATCCGAAACCGCGCGTCCCCCATCGTCGCCTTGAATACCTGCGCACCGCTGCTCTCCATCCCGCTGCGCACCCTCCCGGAGATCTCCGGGTGGGTGTCGTCGGCGACGACGGTGCCGGGGGTGAGGAACGGGATGACCGACTCGGCCTGGTCGCCGCGACTCGTGAGGACCAGTACGGCCTCGGCCGAGCTGATGTCGGCGGGCGCCCCGGTGTAGAGGACGTTCGCCCTCGTCTCCTGCTCGGTGAAGCGCGGGTCCAGGCAGATGACGCGGTGAAACTCGTGCCCGAGCTCCGCGGTCAGGCGACGCCCGACGAAGCCGGCTCCTCCCACGACGGCGATGACCGTCTCGTGCGGCGCCTTGCCGAGCAGGCTGGCCTGCTCCCGAGCGGTCATCATCATCGTGCACAGGGTTCCCTTGTCGCCCGTGGTGAACGGTGTCTCGAGTGGGATGCCTGCCTTGATCGCCATGCTGGGCAGTCGCCCGGCCAGGGCGATCACCTGCACGCCGGGATAGGCATCGCGTGCCTCATCGAGCATCTGCCGGAGCCGCTCAGGCGAGCCGTCGAGCGACTCGGCGGTGGCCTTTCCCGCGACCATCAAGCCCCAGTAGCGGCCGAAGCGCATGAGGCCTAGGGAGTAGAGCGGTCGGACGAGGCGCTCGACCCACTTGGGGAAGTAGTGGCGCTTGTCCCGCTCTGTCCCTGGATAGGCCACCCAGAGGTATTGCGGGCGCAGGAGGCGACGGATGAATCCGTGACCGACGTTCATCGTCGCGAAGGCCGCCCCCATGCCCGCCAGGCTCCAAGCGCGTCGACCCGGTCGCCCCAGCAGACCCGCGCAGAGCAGGACCAGCACGGCAAGGGCGGCGACGCGATGGATGGGCAACGGCACGATCCACAGGGCCGTCGCTGCGGCGACCGCGGCCCAGCGGCTGGCGGCCCTACTCGTCATGGGTGGGGTACGGCGCCCCTGTCAAGCATTGGGGCGCGAAAGCCGACGTAAGACCCATGTCCGCGTCCCGTCGCGCCGTTCTGGGACACGGGGTCATGGGCCTCGGTCTCGCGCTGCGCCGAGTCAGCCTCCCCCTCTGCCTGTTGGTCGGCGTCCTCTGGGGCGCCTGGAGCCTGTTGCACGCGATCACCGGGCTCGACCAAGGCTTTCCGAACCTCGTCCCGTTCCGCGCCGGCGCCCGAATCGGCCTCGCCACCTGGCTGCTCTTGGGGGTCGCCGCGCTCGTCGCCTTGCTTGTCGCCCTGCGCCTGCTTGCGATCACCATCGGCGCGGTGGGATGGCTGCTGCTCCCACGAGAGCACCGCGACATGCTGAGCCGCCTGAGCCCTCCAGCCCAGTCAGGCGCTCGAAGCGACCCCCCGGAGTCCAGGGACGATGTGCAGCAGATGAGGGTCGCGTGTGACACAGGAGACTCAGAACTGGCTGGTGGGCGGCACCGAGCCGCGCAAGAATGCTGGAGGGGCCGTCCCTGGTCTCCCGAATTAGGAGCGTAGCGAGTCCGAGAGGATTCTCCCTATCTATCCGACGTTAAAGCTCGAAATAGGTCGAATTCGGGTTGCCGATCCCGGCATCGGGGCATTCTGTCGGAGCCCCAACCGGCGCTGACGCGCCCTATTCGTACAGCGTGAACGCTGCGAGGATCACGTAGATGCCCACGAGCGCCCATCCCTCGAAGGCGGTGGCCTCTCCGTCGCCGGTGATCTGCCACACCACGATGGCGGTGAGAGCGAGCGCACCGATGTAGATGGGAGCCAGCGCAAAGGTGAGCGATGTCGCGAAGAGCAGCGAGACGAGCACGAGCGCGGGGAACAGGAAGGCGGCGATCTGCGCGACGGAGTTCTTGACCACCGAGATCGCCAGGTCGGCCTGCCCCTTGCGGGCGAGGACCAGGCCGGTGACGTTCTCGACGGCATTGCCGGCGATGGCCACTACAACCAGCCCGGCGAACTCCTTGGAGATGCCCAGCGACTTGATGGCGGGATCCAGCGCGATGATGAACCAGTCCGACACGAACGCCGAAGCGACCCCGCCGGCGCCCAGCAGCAGGATCGCCACCACCAGCGGGACGCGCGGCGTTCCCGTGGTCTCGCTGCCGGTCTCGCCGCGAACATAGGGGATCACCCAGCTGAGGTAGACGCCGAGCATGACCAGGGCGCCGACGATCGAGATCGCTTCCGTGTGGCGGCTGGCGCGATCGCCGGAGTCCAGCGAGAGCCCCATCAGCGCGATGATGAACACGGCGATCAGCATCAGCGTCGCCGTGTCGCGGGGAAGCCGTGCGGCGAAGCGCATCACACCGTCCCGCGCCTCACGCGCTCCGAGCACGATGACCAGACCGAGGACGAACAGGGCATTGGCGAAGATCGACCCGATCAGCGAGAACCGGGCCACGACGACCTCGCCGGCCGACAGAGCGAAGATCACGACGAAGAACTCCGGCAGGTTTCCCAGCGTCGACTGCATCACCCCGGTCACCGCCGGCCCGAAGCGCTCCCCGACCTGCTCAGTCGCGAACGAGACGACCCACGCCATGCCGGCCAGAGCGCCGGTGGCCGCGATGAACGCCACGACGGGCGGAGCGCCCGCGAAGTGAAGAACGCCGGCAAGCGCCGTCAGCGCAGCTACACCGGCCAGGAACCCGGCCTCGCGGGCGCTCATCCCCCCGCGGGAACCCGAGGGTGCCGCGTCGGCCATCAGCGTCCGCGCCCGCCGCGCAGCACCGGGGCGGCATCGGGGTTCGCCCCCAGCGCCGCGAGCTTCTTGACCAGGTCGGAGGGACTGTCGCTGCCGTTGACGCGCACGCGCCCGAGCACGTAGGTGTCGCGCGTGCGGGCGAAGCCGCTGTCGGTCGTGGTGGCGGCCAGGTAGCCCGCGCGCTTGACGGCCGCCACGACGGTTGCGTCATATTCTCCGGCCGGGTAGCAGAAGAAGTTCGCGGGCACGCCGAATTCCCGCCGCAGGCGGGCCCGCGACTGCTCGAGCTCGACGCGGAGGCCCCCGGCGCCGACGGAGGTGAGATCGGGATGGTTGATCGTGTGCGAGTCGATCTCCCAGCCCGCGGCGATCATCGCCTTGACGCGCTCCGCGTGCAGATCGCGAAGGTTTCCGAGCTTGAGGTTGAGCACGCCGGTCCACCCCGCGGCCCGCAGGGCCGGCAGGGCCTGTGTGTACTGGCCGGTGTATCCGTCGTCGAAGGAGAACACGACGGGCTTGGATGGCAGGCGCCCCCCGCGGTGCCAGGCGTCCCACACCTGCTGGAGGGTGACCGCATGATAGCCGCGCCCGGCCAGCGCCCGCACGTGCCCTCGGAAATCCCGGGGCGTGACCCACAGCTCCGGCAGCGGCGTGTCGGGGCGAGGCGTTCCGATCACGTGGTACATGAGAATCGGCACCGCCTCGTGCGGCGCCAGATGGGCGCCCGGTGCGCTGGCCGCAATCGTGGCGGAGGGCGGCGGCGTGCTGCGGTGTGGACCGCCGGGCCGGGGGACCGATCGGGCGGGTTGGGTGCGCGCGCGCTTGTGCCCGCCCTCGCCGCCGCCGGCCAGCGCGGCCGCCACCACGACCGCCGCCAGTGCCGCGATGAGCGCAAGGATGGCGCTCAAGCGACGGCGACGAACCTCCTGCTCGCGCCTGGCCCGCCGGGCCAGGCGGTCAGACTCCTCCATGATCCGCGGCCCGGCGGGTCACTCGGCGTCCAGCGCCGCATTGACGAGCTCGTCGGCGCGAGCGTTCTGGGCTCGGGGCACCGAGCGGATGCTCCAGTCCTCGAAGCCCTCGAGCGCCCGGCGTGCCGCCGTATAGAGCGGCTTGAGCGCCTCGTGCTTGACCTTGTAGTCGCCGCACACCTGGCGGGCGACCAGCTCTGAGTCGTTGACGACCTCGACCGCGCTGGCGCCCAGCTCACGCGCCCGTTCGAGGCCGAGGAGCAGGGCGCGGTACTCCGCCACGTTGTTGGTTGCCCTGCCGATCGTGGCCTGGGCTTCCTCGAGCACCTCGCCGGCGGTGGTGGCGATCACGGCGCCGACTGCCGCGGGGCCGGGGTTGCCCCGCGCCCCGCCGTCCACGTGGACGACGACCCTCACCCGTGGTGGTTGGCTTCGTACGTCCGCGCCCGGATCACGGGGCGCCGGCGGCAGGAGCGTCCGTGGAGGGAAAGTCGCCCGGCACGCGTGCACGCCGCCGATCGCGGAGCTGACGGGCACCGCCGACGGTGGCGCCATCGCGGCGCTCACCCTTGCGCCGATCGACGATGACCTCGACGTTGGCGTCCTGCTCGTAGTACTTCGCGAGCTTGTCGTAGAGCTCGTCAGCGAGCTCTTGGGGAACCACGCAGTAGATCATCGCTTTGACACCTGGAGACGCAAGAGGGCGGCTGTGCTGCGGCGTGACGGATTCTAGGGTACCGGTTGCTCACCCGGGCGCGAGTGCCAGCACGCCACGGTCGTCCGTCGCGGCGTTGGCCGTCTGCTCCTCGGGCGCAAGCTCGTCGAGCTCGTAGCCCTGCCCCGCCACCCGCACGCCGCCCGGCCCATCGGCGAGATCGACGTCGTAGCGGTACCAGCACAGCTCCCAGGCCACCACGATGGCTACGACGCTGCCTTCACCGGTGGGCAGCACGGCCACGGTCGGCAGACCCAGCGAGCGGGCCACCCCGGAGACGGTGCGGGGGTGTTCGCTGGCATTGAACAGCTCGATGGCGCGCGACGCCTTGAGCTCGCCGTTGGTGGGAACGGCGTGGACCTCGTGATCGGCGCGGTACTCGGTGAGCAGTTCCTCGCCCTCGCCCAGCCCGTCCTCGACGACCCCCTCGTCGGCGGGCGCGCTGCGCCGCAGGCGCCGAGACAGCAGGCGCCCCCGACGGGATCCGCGATCGGCTCGCTCGCGGCCGTGCGTGGCGATCTCGAGGCTGGCGCTCTCGCGGATCCAGCCTTGGTGGGACGCGCGAGCCGTGCACAGCTCGCACACTTGCCGGCGGGCTCCGCTGTCGAGGTAGACCTCGGAGTGCTCGCCGCGCAGCAACGTACGCCCGCACACTGCGCACGACACCACCTCGTAGCTGGTAACTAGCTCCTTGCGCATAGGTGCGCTACGAGCCTACCAACGACCGCCGGCCCCACGCCGCCCTACGCGGCCTCGTCCTCACGCTCGGCCTGCACGACCTTGCTCGCCAGGTGGGCCGGGATCTGCTCGTAGCGTTCGAACTCCATCGCGTACTCGCCTTGACCTCCGGTGATCGAGCGCAGATCGGGTGCGTAGGAGAGCATCTCGGACATCGGGACCTCCGCTTTGATCTCGGTCATGCCGCTCGCGGGCTCCATGCCCAGTGGGCGTCCCCGACGGCTGTTGAGGTCTCCGATCACGTCGCCGACGGCGTCCTCGGGCACCGAGATCGTGGCCAGCATGATGGGCTCGAGCAGCACCGGGCTGGCCTGCTCGAGGGCTTGGCGCATCGCCTGGGCACCCGCAAGCTTGAACGCGATCTCCGAGGAGTCGACCGTGTGGTGCTGCCCGTCGAACAGCCGTACGCGTACGTCCTTGACAGGGTAGCCGGCGACGACGCCGTGCTCCATCGCCTGGCGCACGCCCTTCTCCACCGCGGGAATGAACGACGTCGGGATCACCCCGCCCTTGATGGCGTTGACGAACTCGAAGCCGCCACCGGTCGCGAGCGGCTCGATCTCGATATGGCAATCGCCGAACTGCCCGCGACCGCCGCTCTGCTTCTTGTGGCGGCCGTGCGCCTTCGCCGTCCCGCGAATCGTCTCGGTATAGGGGACGCGCGGTGGCTTGAGCTCGACCTCGGCGCCGAACCGAGACTTCATCCGTTCGACGATCACCTCGACGTGAATCTGCGAGAGCCCGGCGACGATCTGATCGCCGGTCTGAGGGTCCCGGTGCAGATCGATGGTCGGATCCTCCTCCTGCAGGCGGCGCAGAGCCGTGAACACCTTGTCCTCGTCGCCCTTGGTCTTGGGTTCCACGGCAAACGCCATGACCGGCGCCGGTAGCTTGATCTGGGGCATCTCGACGTCCTGCGCGTGGTCGGCGAGCCAGTCGCCCGCCTTGGTCTCCTTGAGCTTGGCCACCGCGCCGACGTCGCCGGGCCCGAAGGCGTCGGAATGACCGGTCTGCTTGCCCTCGAAGACGATGAGCTGACCGATGCGCTCCTTGCTCTGCGTACGCGCGTTGACCACATGGCTGTCGTGCTCGACCACCCCTTGATAGACGCGGAACAGGTTGATGCGCCCGGCGAAGGGGTCCGCGCGAGTCTTGAATACGTAGGCGAAGAGCTCTCGCTCGGGATCCGGCGTGAGGCTGAGCGGTCCGATGTCCAGTGCCCCGTGCTTGACCGGGGAGGGCAGATCCTCGACGAAGGCATCGAGCAGCCGGGCGATGCCCAGGTTGCGTGTAGCCACCCCGCAGGTGACGGGAAAGATGTCGCCGTGGTTGGTCCCGTCCTTGAGCGCGGCGACGATCTCCTCGTGTGAGATGGCTTCGCCCTCGAGGTAGCGCTCCATCAGCGAATCGGAGTTCTCCGCCACCTCGTCCATGAGCTTCTCGCGGTAGCTCTGCGCCTGGTCGGCCAGCTCGCCGGGTAGCGGTACCTCACGCGCGCCCCCGCGGGAGGGGCCATCGAACTCGTAGGCCTTCATGTCGATGAGATCGATCAGGCCCGTGACGTCGTGCTCGGAGCCGATGGGGATCTCGGTGGCCACCACGTGCGGGCCGAAGGCCTGCTTGAGCGACTCCAGCGTGCGGTAGAAGTCGGCGCGTTCGCGATCGAGCATGTTGACGAACACGAGGCGGGCGAGGTCGAGCTCGGCGGCGCGCTGCCACAGGCGGGTGGTGGAGACCTCGACACCCATCACTGCATTGACCACGAACACCGCCGACTCGCACACGCGCAGCGCGCCCAGCGCGTCCGCGACGAAGCTGGGGTCGCCGGGGGTGTCGAGCAGGTTGATCTTGCGTCCCTGCCACTCGAATGACGCCAGCGCCGCGGAGATCGACATCTGGCGGGCCTGCTCGTCGGCGTCGGCATCGGAGACCGTGGTGCCTTCGACCACCGACCCCAGGCGGGTGACCGTGCCGGCCTCGAACAGGAGCGCCTCGAACAGAGAGGTCTTGCCGGTGCCCCGGTGCCCGACAAGCGCGACGTTGCGGATCTGGTCGGCGGCCTTGTGCATCGAGCCCTCCTGTCCGTGATGGAAGAGGCGACGATACCGGGGGGTCGGCGCATCGCCAACCAATTCGACCTATGGCATGCCTGAGCCGGCGTGAGCGGTTTAGTCTTGGTTGTGGAGTTCGTCTGCGAGGTTGTGGTCGGTCATGCGTGAGCGGAGGCGTAGGACGGCTTTGGTGTGTAGTTGGCTGATCCGCGATTCGG
>JALYZC010000029.1 GCA_030945905.1 Actinomycetota bacterium | reverse complement strand
GGCCGCCGGCTGCGCCCCAGATGAGCACGCGATGGCCGGCCTGCAGGTGGCAGCGGTCGATCAGCATGCGGTAGGCGGTGAAGTAGACGAGGCCGTAGCTGGCCGACTCCTCCCAGGTCAGGTTGCGGGGCTTGGGCAGCAGCTGCTGGGCCTGCACCTTGGTGAACTGGGCGAAGGAGCCCCACGAGGTCTCATAGCCCCAGATCCTCTGAGAGGGGGCGGCGAGCGGGTCCAGGCCGTGGACCTCCGGATCCTCGTAGGAGGCCTGATTGCAGTGCATGACCACCTCGTCGCCCGGCTGCCAGCGCGTGACGCCGGCTCCCACCTTCCACACCACGCCCGATCCGTCCGAGCCGCCGATGTGGTGGTCCTCCTGGGGATGGGAGTCGAACACCGAGACCGGGACCCCGCGCGCCGCCCACACGTTGTTGAAGTTCACCCCCGCGGCCATCACGCGGACGATCACCTCGAAGGCGCCGGGCTCGGGTACTTCGATCTCCTCGACCTGGAAGGCGTCGATCGGCTCGCCCTCGCGCTCGCGGCGGATGACCCAGGCGGCCATCGTGCCCGGCAGCTCGCCGGGCTCGGTGGACACGTTGGTGACTTGGCTGAGATCGACTGCCACGGGGCGGCAATGCTACCGACGCCCCGTGGGGCCGTCGGTCAGCTCGAGAGAAAGCCGCTGCGTCGGAACCAGACGAAGAGCACGATGCAGGGGAGGAGCAGGCCGCCCAGTCCGTAGATCGCGAACACCTCGAAGGACTTTGTGTGGTCGACGAGCCAGCCGAAGTTCTGCCCGAAGAAGCCGGTCACGACGGTCAGGGGCAGGAAGACCGTGGCGATGATCGTAAGCTGCTTCATCACCACGTTGAGCCGGTTGGACACGGTCGAGAGGTAGACGTCCATCGCCCCGGTGAGCAGGTCGCGATAGGAGTCGATCAGGTCCGAGATCCGGATCAGGTGGTCGTAGACGTCGCGAAAGTAGTCGCGAGTCGCCGGCTCGAGCCCGTGCAGCTCGATGATCTCGTCGGCCGCGCGTGCGAAGATGTCGCGCTGCGGCGTGATCACCTTGCGCATGGCGACCAGGTTGCGCTTGAGGCGGAAGATGCGTTGCAGCTGCTCGTCGGTGGGCTGCTCGATGACGTCGTTCTCCAGGGCGTCGATCTCGTCGTCGACCGATGCCAGCACCGGAAAGAAGCTGTCGGTGAGGCCGTCGAGCACCCGGTAGATCACGAACTGCTCGTCCCGCGCATCGCGTGCGTCGAAGAACGTGTGCAGCTCGTCGAGCGCCGCGCAAGGCCCGTCCCGGTGGGTGATGACGTAGTCGCCGCTGATCACGCACTCGACCTCGACCAGCTCGAGCGACTGGCCCTTTGTCGAGGCTGCCCCGTAGAAGACCAGCAGCACGTACTCGCGGTAGTCGTCGAGCTTTGGGCGCTGGCCCGCCTCGCGCATGTCCTCGAGCACCAGCGCGTGGAGGTCGAAGATCTCGCCGAGCTCATCGACATGCTCGTCGCCGACCACGTCAAGCCAGAAGAACTCGCCCTTCCGGCGCAGCGCGGCGATGCGATCACGGTCGATGTGGTCCAGCACCTCCACCGGCTCGACGGTAGCCGCTGCCCAGGACGCCTTCCCCATCCGGAGGGGATCAGACCGGGTCGCCGACCAGCTCCGCCTCCGCGCGTCCGCCGGCCTCCGTGGCCTCTCCAGCCTCCACTCCCGATGGCAGCTCGACCGGCGCGGGACGGTCCCCGATCAGCGTAAAGGCCAGCAGGGCGCCGAACAGCGCCACCGCCGCCCCCATGCGCAGGCCGTCACGCAGCGCTGTCACGAACGCCTCACGGGCGGCGTCGGCCACTTGGCCCGGAGCGCCCAGCACGCCGCCGCTGCCCAGGGCGTCGGCCAGCGCCGCCCGCTTGCCCGACGGTAGAGCCGGAAGCAGCTCGTCGAGCTTGGAGCGCCCCACGGTGGCCACCAGGGCGCCGAGAGCGGCCACGCCGAACGTTCCGCCCACCATCCGGCTCATCGCCAGCACGCCGGAGGCGACGCCCGCCTTGGTCTTGTCGACCGCGTTCATGGCGGCGGTGCTCATCGGCGACATGACGAGGCCCATGCCCAGGCCCATCAGCACGAAGGCGGGCAGCAAGTAGCCGTAGCCCGTGTGGACGCCGATGAAGGACTGCCAGAACAGGGCGCCGGAGACGAAGATCAGCCCGAGGACCATCAGCGGGCGGGGGCCGATGCGGTCGGACAGGCGACCGGCAAGCGGCCCCATGAAGATGATCACCACGGTGGAGGGCAGGAACCGCAGCCCCGCCTCCAGCGGCGTGTAGTGCAGGACGTTCTGCATGTAGAGGGCGATGAAGAAGAACATCGCCAGCATCGAGAAGGTGACCACGAAGGCCACGAGGTTCGCGCCCAGGAACGATCGCGCCCGGAAGAAGGAGAAGTCGACCATCGGCACGCGGGTGCGAAGCTCGATCGCGACGAAGCCGGCGAGCGAGGCGACCGCCAGCGCCAGCAGGGCGAGGATCCCCGCGGAGGCCCAGCCCCAGCTGTTTCCCTCGACCAGCGCGAGGACGAGCGCCGTGAGCCCCGCTGTGAGCGTGGCGATTCCGGGGATGTCCACCGTGCGCGCGACCGTCTCGTCGCGTGACTCCTGCGTGGCGAACAGCGTCACGACGATGGCCGCCACGGCCACCGGGAGGTTGAGGAAGAAGATCGCCCGCCAGCTCACCTCCTGAGTGAGAAAGCCGCCCACCACCGGGCCGATGGCCAGCGCGATCGCGGAGACGCCCGCCCACGTGCCGATCGCCTTGCCGCGCTCCTCGGGAGGGAAGGCGTTGGAGATGATCGACAGCGTTGCGGGCATCATGAACGCGGCGCCGATGCCCTGCACGGCGCGCCAGCCCACGAGCCAGGCGTCGCTCGGGGAGAAGCCGAGGGTGGCGCTCGAGAGCGCGAAGACGATGACGCCGAACAGGAACATCCGCCGCCGCCCGAAGATGTCGCCCAGGCGGCCCCCGGTGACCAGCAGGACGGCGAAGGTCAACGTGTAGGCGTTGACCGTCCACTCCAGCGCGGACAGCGAGGCATGCAGGTCGCGCTGAATGGAGGGCAGCGCGACGTTGACCACGGTGTTGTCGAGCATGATCATGAACAGCGCGAAGCACATCGCTCCGAGGGTCCACCAGCGGCGGTTGGCGTCGCGGTTGGCGGCGAGGCGAGCGGTCATGAGGGCTCCTTGCGGTCGGGATGGCAGGCCGCGATCGGTGCGCGCTCGAGCAGCGGGGCGAGTGCCCCGACCAGGCGCTCTCGTTCGCGCTCGTTCAGGGTCACGGCGAACTGCTCCAGGTAGGCGAGCCGGGCCTGGTTGAGGCGGCGCACGACCTCACGCCCGGCCTCGGTCACCTCCACTCGTTTGATGCGGCGATCGTGCTCGTCCTCATGGCGCTCCACCAACCCGCGCTGGTGCAGCGCCTCGATTGCGCGGCTGGCGGCGGGGAGGGAAAGGCCGACGCAGGACCCGACGTGCTTGAGGCTCACGCTCGGCTCCGCGTCGAGCACGTGCAGGAGCTTGACCTGGGTCAGTGACAGATCGAGCTCGCCGAGCGAGCTGAACACATCTTGGCTGGACGCCTTCAGGAGATAGCTGAGCAGCGCGAACAGGTCGCGGGCCAGACCACTCGCAGATGCTTGCGCCGAAGCAGCAGTTGCTTGCACGCACGCAAGTATTGCACATGCGCATCGACCCGGGCGTCGCTTGGAGTGGCACTCCTGTGCAGAATCATGTACACTGCGTGGAGTGGCCAGGACGGTCCCATTCACGGAGGCGCGCGCGAGGCTCACGGAGCTGCTCGACGAGGTAAACGAGCGCCACGAGCATGTCGTGATCACTCGCAATGGTCGCCCGGCTGGGGTCGTCCTATCAAGTGACGAGTACGAGGCGTTGGCGGAGACGCTGGAGGTTCTCGAGGACGACGAGGCCCTTGAAGCGCTGGGCGAGAGCGAGGCAGACGTCCGGGCCGGACGAGTGTACTCCCTAGACGAAGTGAGACGCGAGCTCGGGCTTGCCTGAGCCGTGCCTGACACGCCGCGCGCGCAACGACCTGGCACTTCCGGAGACGGTTCGTAACGCCGTTCTCGAAACGCTTACCTTGATCGGAGCCGAGCCCGAGCGTGCCGGCAAGGAGTTGGTCGGTCGCCTGCAAGGGCTGTGGTCGGCGCGCGTGGGCCACTATCGCGTGCTCTACACCGTCGAGGTGGGAGGCGTCATCGTGCGGGCGATCCGACATCGCGCGGTCGCCTACCGCCGGCGCCGGCGCTGACCCACCTCCGCTTGGCCTTCGTAGGGCGGGGGCCGCGGCGCCGCTCGCGCCTCGGTCAGGCCAGATCGAACGTACGTTTGTAACTGGATCGCTGGGCGGGGTAGTTAAGGGTGACCAAGGATCAAACGATGGGAGCTAGAGAACATGGCTGCACAGACCAAGACTCAGCGTCAGGCCACCGCCAAGAAGGCGGCAGCGACGCGCAAGCGAAACGCCGCGAAGCGCGGTAGCGATCGCACGAAGACGTCCGCTCGCCAGACCGCGAGTTCGGCGCGCGGCACTTCCCGTGCGGCTCGGGGCACCGCCAAGCAGGCGACGCGCACCACGACGCGCCGTGTAGAGGCCGAGGCAACCCGCCTCGAGGCGGTTGCGCGGCAGGCCGAGCGAGCGGTGCACATCCCGGTCGGCGTGGCGCTGGAGGCCCGCGACACGGTGGTCCAGACCATGTACACCTACGGCAGTCGCGCTCGTGCGCGGCGTGAGCTAAACCGCTTTGAGCGTCGTGGCGCGACCGCGCTTCGCCGCAACCGGCGCGAGGTGGAGCGCCAGGTCAAGGGCGTGCGCCGCGATGTCGAGCGCCGTGCTAACGGCTTTCAGTCTGAAGCCGAGGATGTCGTCGACCGGGTCCGCAGCTTCGCATAGGCCCCACTGACGTGCAGCATCAAGAGAGGCCCGGTTCGCCGGGCCTCTCTGCTTCCTAGGGTCGGTTTCGCAACCACGGGGATGCAGCACTCTCGATCGGTGCTGCGTAGTTGCTCAGCGAAGGCTCGGAAGGGTCGACGAACTATGCGACGATGCGCGGCGTGGCCGGGCTCTTGACGGGAGATTTCCTTGAGCTGGGGTTGGCTCGCCCGGTCGGCGGGATCTTTCTCCCGATCGGGCTGGTGCTCCTGCTGATCGCTCTGGGCGTGGTGCTGAGCTTGCGCGGCCGCAGCCGTAAGGTTCGATGGGGGGTCGGGGTGCTGGGTGTGCTCCTCGTGCTCTTGGGCGGATGGAGCCTTGTAACCAAGCCGGGGCTCATGGTCACCGGTCTCACGTCGTTTCCGCAACAGAAGGTCTTGTCGCGCGGTGAACCGTG
>JALYZC010000022.1 GCA_030945905.1 Actinomycetota bacterium | reverse complement strand
CGCCGGAAGCGGGTACACGAGCGACTGGTCCCAAACCGAAGGAGGAGAGCGTGGACGATACGCCCGTCGAGGCGACGCAGAAGTATTTTGAGGGAATCGTATGGCCGGTCAGCAAGGAGGAGGTCATCGATACGGCGCAGCAGAACGGCGCCCCGGACGACATCCTGCAAGCGTTGCGCTCCTCGGACAAGGACCGCTTCGTCGCCCCCAGCGAGGTCCACAACGTGCTCTGGAAGGAGGCGTAGCCGATCAACCCTGTCGCCGCTGCGGCCCGCGGGTATCGCGACGCCGCCACCGTCGAGAGGGCCGCTTTTGGCATCCTGTCGTCTTTCGGCGGCACGGTGGTGGCCGCGCGGGCAGTCACCTATCTGCAGGAGCGCCGGCGCTCGGCGCCTGTCCTTCGCAGCCTGTTGCGGCGTGCCAACCGTGCTCTGCGCCAGGACGACACGCGGGTGCACCACTTCGTCCCCGGTATCGCGATCGCATTTTCCGCGGGCGCGGCGGCAATCCTTACCCGTACCCAGGACGCCGAGCTGCGGTACTCCGTGCCGTTTGGTATCGGGGCCGCACTTACGCTGGACGAGCTGGCCCTGCTCGTCGATGTGGATAACCCCCCATTGGGGGAGCCAGCGCGAGGCGCTGACCAAGGCGGCGGTTACGAGCATCGCCGCGGGAGTCCTGGCGGCACGCTTTGCGTGGCACGGCCGGCTTGACAGGGGCGCAAGCGAACCGCCGACCGGTGGCGCAGCCGAGACCGCGCTGCCAATGCCAGCGCCGGCAACCTAATTGACCGACGCCCGCAAGTGCGCCTTCATCGAGCCCGCGACCGGCCAGTGCGCGCGTGAATTTGTCTCAACACAGGCACCGCCAATAGGAGTAGTGTCGGTTGTGGTGCTGGCCCTGCGGCCAGAATCCTCAGCCCAAGCTCGAAAGCCACCAACGGCGCGATCGGCGCCACGAGGCGGGAGGCGGGGGTTACTGGTTTTGACTGCAGGGCCGGTAAGGGGGACGGTTGTATCGGCACCGCCGGCTCGCGCGACATGTCGAAGGTCTGCTCGTCGTCGCCCGGACGATCGAGCGGTTCGACCATCTTGCCCAGGGCCGAGCCTGAACATCGTCAGTCACACCCTGAGCTAGGGTGCTCCCCGGATGAGCTCTGAATCGGGCGAAGGTCGAGTCGTGAATCCAATCCCGGCGGAGGACGTGCCGGGGTGGGTACGCGCGATGGTGTCCACATTCTTGGGCGATCCGGACGGCCCGCAGACCGATCGCCGGGTCGACTTGCTTACGCGTAGCTGGGATCCGGCGCGAGCTTGGGGAGTGCGGGACCGGGGCCGGTGGGTGGCGACGCTGCGTACCGAGGCACGGGCGCTGTCCGTGCCGGGCTTGGGCGAGGGGACCAATGACCTTTCGGTGGACGCGGTCACCAACGTCACCGTGGCCGGCACGCACCGGCGGCGAGGTCTGATGCGGGGGATGCTCGAGGAATCTCTGCGGGCGGCTCGCGAGCGCGGCGATGCCCTGAGTATCCTGATCGCCGCCGAGTGGCCGCTCTACGGTCGCTTTGGCTACGCCCCGGCGGTCCTCTCGGCTGACTACGTCCTGCGCCGTGGCCGCCCGGGCGGAAGCAGCTCTGGCGATCCCACCCGCGTGAGACAGGTGGAGCGCGAGGAGTTTGGCGAGCTCGCTCCCGGGGTGTATGCGACGGCGCGCCGGCGGCGGGCGGGGCAGGTCGACCGAGATGCCGGTTGGTGGAACCGAGTTCTGGGGCGGGACGGATACGAGCCGTCCGAGGGACTGCCCCACAACTGGCTTGTCCACGACGGTGACGATGGTCCGGACGGCCTGATCGGCTGGAAGGCAAGCGGCCACTTCGGCCTGATCGCGCCGCTCGGCACCGTCGAGGTATGGGAGCTGTCCAGCGCGAGCGATCTGGCCTACCGGAACCTCTGGTCGTATCTGAGCGGCATCGACGGCATCGATGAGATCAGGCTGTGGAATCGCCCAGTCGACGAGCCGGTGCGCTGGCTGCTGGAAGATGCCCGCACGTTGGTCATGACCCAACAGGTGGACTTCCTCTGGCTGCGGTTGCTCGACGTACCCGCCGCGCTGTCGGCGCGACGCTATGCAGTGCCAGGTGAGGTCGTCCTCGAGGTGACCGACGACGACGGACACCGCTTCGCTTCGGGCCGCTACCGGTTGAGCGCCGAGGGCGACGAAGTTCACTGCGAGCGCACGGACCGGGACGCCGACCTCGAGATCACCCAGCGGGCGCTGGCCTCGATTTATCTCGGCGGCTTCCGACTCCGGGAGCTGCTGCTCTCGGGCGGCGCCAGCGAACGCACACCGGGTGCGATCGCGCGGGTAGACCTGATGTTCTCCAGTCCGATGGCGCCCTGGAACGCGACCTGGTTCTGAGGCAGGACACCCGCGCGCTACCGTCGGCACATGCGGAAACGCGACCTCCAAGTCCGACCTGCTCGACCAAGCTGATCGAGCACTTCTATTCGCGCGCGCTGATCCTCAGTGAATCCGCTCGAGCCGCCTGGGCGAACCCGGACCTACGCCGGCTGCCAGCGCTGGTGTAGGCGTCGGCGGCCGCATTTCAGCTCTCGGCGAGAGCGAGCTCGGCGAGCCGCTCGACCCCCGCTCGAGAGCGGGCGACCACGAGGAACCGCTTGGCGTGGCAAAACAGGGCGTCCGCGACGCCTGTGGCCGCGACCACGTCGGCGCCTTCGAGGCCGCCCCACGCCGCCGGCAGGTCGCTTCGGTTCTCGAACGAGCCGAGTTCGAGGGGCACCGCCTCGAGGCCAAAGCCCTGGCGCTTGGGGTAGATCACGAACAGGGCTTCGGGCGCCTCGGGCACGAGCACCTGCTTCCACGGGGCGTTGACCGGTAGCTCGACGACCCGGGGGTCTGGTGCCGCGGCGATCGCCTCGCGCACGATCCGCTGGGAGCGGCGACTGGAGGCGGCGGAGGCCACCTCGCGGGCCAGGATTTCCCCGGCCAAGGCGACGGCCGCCTCAAAACGCTCGCGCTCCTCTTCCGGCGTGAGATCTTCATCCCAGCGTGCGTTGAAGGCGCCGATGATGGCGTTGACGGTCATCGGACGCACGCCGTCGATTAGCGGCTGCGTCAGCTGCTGGCCCGTGTCGTTGGCGTCCACGGCCTGTACGAGCGTTTCGTCGACGGCATCGGCGACATCCTGGTCACCGTCACAGACCCGCGCGCCGAACTTCCGCCACACCAGGCCGAACGAGGCGTAGCGCACCCCGTTTACGCGGGCGCCGTCGAAGTCGCGTTGATGGTGGTCGAAGTCCCCGGTTGAGGCGTCGTCGCGAAAGCCGACGTCAACGCGCAGGTCGGCCTGGGCGACGGCGTCGCGGCCGCGGGTGCGCACGACCTCGACGGGATCGCCCAGCAGACCGAGCGCGGCGATGGCGAAGACCTCGTCCGCGTGAAAGGAACCGTCGTGGGTCGCGATCAGCATCTTGCGAAACTCTAGAGGGACCTCCGGTACTCGCTATTGAGCCGATCGGAGGGCGGCCAGACGCTCCGCCGCCTCGGCGATCGTCGCCTCGCCCTTGCAGAAGGCGAAGCGCACCAGCGCCGGCGCCGCCGTCTTGTCGTCGTAGAACACGCCGGTCGGGATCGCCACGACGCCGCAGCGCTCCGGCAGCGCTCGGCAGAAGCTCACCGCATCGCTTCCGACATCGGCGTTGACGAAGTAGGTGCCGGCGGAGGGCAGCGGCCGCAGGCCGGCGGCGCTGAGCCCGGCGCGAAGCTGGTCGCGCTTGGCGCGCAGTTCGGCGCGCAACTCCTCCAGATAGCCGCGCGCGCCGGTCAGCGCCGCGGCGGCCGCGTGCTGCAGCGGGGTGCCCCCGGCGAAGGTCAGGTACTGCTTCACGGTCCGCGTCGCCGCGACGAGTTCGGCGGGACCCGAGCACCAGCCGATCTTCCAGCCGGTGAACGAGAACGACTTGCCGACGCCGGAGACCGTCAGGGTCCGCTCCGCCATCCCGGGCAGCGTGGCCGGCGGGATGTGCTCCCCGTCGTAGACCAGGTGCTCGTAGACCTCGTCGCTGATACAGACCAGGTCATGCTCCACGCAGGCCTGCGCGATCAAACCGAGCTCATGGCGGGAGAGCACCCGTCCGGTTGGGTTGTGGGGCGAGTTGAGCAGCAGGACGCGGGCGCGCGGCCCGATGGCAGCACGCAGCTCGTCGCCGTTCAGAGCGAACTCCGGCGGGCGCAGGGTGATCGGTCGCCGCCGAGCTCCGGCGAAGCTGATGCAGGCGGCGTAGGAGTCGTAGTAGGGCTCGAGCACGACAACTTCGTCGTCCGGCTCGCAGAGGGCAAGCAGCGCGGCGGCAATCGCCTCGGTGGCGCCGAAAGTCACGAGCACGTCCTCGGGGTCCAGCCCGTAGAAGTCGCGCTGATGGGCGAGTACCGCGTCGCGCAGCGCCGGGACACCGGGCAGCGGGGCGTACTGGTTCTCCCCGCCCCGCAGCGCCGCGACGGCCGCCTCGATCACCGACTCGGGGCCGTCGGCGTCCGGGAACCCCTGCCCGAGGTTGATCGCGCCGGTCCGCGCCGCCAGGGCGGTCATCTCGGTGAAGATCGTCGTCCCGAGGCCATCGAGTCGCGCCGCGCGTCTCATCCCGGGGCGGCCGGGTGGGGGCGCCCGATCCTCACGCCGGATCGGCCAAGCCCCACAGCCCCGGACCGCGGCTGTGCTCGTAGATCAGCGATGTCTCGGCGTGGGAAACGGCGGAATGGGTGGCGAGATGGTCGACGACGAACTCCCGCAGGTCCTGCGCGTCCCGTGCGGCCACCCAGACGAGGTAGTCGGTGGCGCCGGCGAGGTGGAAGACCATGAGCACGCCCGGCAGCTCGCGGACCGCCGAGGTGAACGCGTCGATCTGCTCACGCGCGTGAACGGCGAGACGCACGGCGATCAGTGCCTGTAGCGGCCGGCCGAGGGCCGCGAGGTCGAGCTCGGCGTGAAAGCCGCGGATCACTCCGCGCCGGCGCAATGCCCGCAGCCGGCTCAGCGCGGTGGACGGCGCCACCCCGACGCGCTCGGCGAGACGCTGGTTGGTGATCCGCGCGTCCGCGGCGAGCAGCTCGAGCATGGCGAGATCGATGTCGTCCACGGCGGACTGTTGATGATTCGGCATGAGCTGGCTGAAGCGGGATCAGGCCGCAGATACTGCGGCGCAAACCGGTATCTTTGCAGAATCCTCGATTGGTTGACCCAGCGCCGAACTATCATCAGACTTGTGCGATGAGCCACGTCGTCACCACCTCCGCCGTGAAGGACTCGATCCTCGATACGATCGGCGACACGCCGCTGGTCAGGCTGTCCCGGATCGGGGCTGGACTGCGTCCCCAACTGGTCGCCAAGCTCGAGACGTTCAATCCGGGCGGCTCGATCAAGGACCGCGTCGCCGTCGCGCTGATCGACGCCGCCGAAAGCGACGGGCGGCTCAAGCCCGGGGGCACCATCGTCGAGCCGACCTCCGGTAACACCGGCACCGGGCTGGCGATCGCCGCGCGGTTGAAGGGCTACAACGTGATCGCGGTGATGCCGGACAAGATGTCAAAGGAGAAGATCGACCTGCTGCGCGCCTACGGCGCCGAGGTCGTCCTCGCCCCCACCGACGTGCCGCCGGACTCACCCCAGTCCTACTACCGCGTCGCCGATCGGCTGACCGCGGAGATCCCCGACGCCTTCCAGCCCAATCAGTACTTCAACCCGGCCAACCCGCAGGCCCACTACGAGTCCACCGGACCCGAGCTGTGGGAGCAGACCGACGGACGGATTACGCACCTGGTCGCCGGCGTGGGCACGGGCGGTACGGTCACCGGCACGGTTCGCTACCTGCGCGAGCGCCGCCCCGATCTGGTGGTGATCGGCGCCGACCCCGAGGGGTCGATCTACGCCGGCGGCGCCAAGAACGTGCGCCCGTATCTCGTCGAAGGCGTCGGCGAGGACTTCTGGCCCGAGACCTTCGATCCGTCGGTGATCGACCGGTGGGTCACGGTGTCCGACCGCGACGCGTTCCTGACCACGCGCCGGCTCGCCCATCTGGAGGGGATCCTGGCCGGCGGGTCGGGTGGGCTTGCCCTGCACGCCGCGCTGATCGCGGCGGCGGAGATCGGCGATCCCGAAGCGATGATGGTGGTGATCCTGCCCGACGGCGGCCGCTCCTATCTGTCGAAGATCTATTCCGACGCATGGATGCGCCAGTACGGCTTCTTGGAGCGCGACACCGAGCTCCGGGTCGGCGACGTACTCGCGCGCAAGCGCGAGGCCGGGGAGGTGCCGACGCTGGTGAGCGTCCGCACCGACTATCGGGTGCGAGACGCCGTCGCGCTGCTGCACGAGCACCGCGTGTCCCAGCTTCCGGTGGTCAGCGCGAACGATCCGGCGGCGGTGGTCGGCGCGATCGGCGAGCGGGGACTGCTCAAGCACGCCGCGCAGGATTCCTCGCTGTTGGAGGCGGAGATCGCCCAGGTGATGGAGCCTCCGTTCCCGGCCGTCTCGGTCGAGGACCCGGTGCGCGAGGCGGTCGAGCTGCTGGTCGGCGATCAGCAGGCCCTGATGGTCACGCGCGACGGTCATCCCGAGGGCCTCGTCACCCGCACCGACCTGCTGGAGGCGCTCGTCTCATGAGTGAACGCCGCGACGCCTTCGCCACCCGCGCGGTGCACGCGGGTCTCACCCCGGATCCGACCTTCGGCTCGGTGATTCCCGCCATCCACCAGACCTCCACGTTCGTGCAGCCCCACCCCGGGGAATTTGTCGAGGACTATGACTACGCCCGCTCGGCCAACCCGACGCGGATGGCGCTCGAGCGGGCCCTCGGCGAGCTCGAGGGGGGCAGCGCGGTGACCTACGCGTCGGGGCTCGCGGCAGAGCACGCCTTGATCACGGTGGTGTGCGAGGCGGGCTCACACGTCGTGCTGCCCGCCGACCTCTACGGCGGAACGTATCGGCTCGTCGACAAGGTAATGGCCCGCTGGGGGCTCGAGTACGACCTCGTCGATCAGACCGACCCCGATGCGCTCGAGCGCGCCGTCCGCGACGACACGCGCTTGATCTGGGTCGAGACCCCGACCAATCCCCGCCTGGACGTGATCGACATCGACTCAGTCGTGGCCCGACGTCGCAACGCGCTGGTCGCGGTCGACAACACCTTCGCCACCCCCGTCAACCAGCGCCCGCTCGAGCGGGGGGCCGCGTTCGTCGTGCACTCGACGACCAAGTATCTCGGCGGGCACTCTGACGTCGTGGGTGGTGTGGTGGTGACGGGCGATCCGGAGTGGTATGAGCGCCTGCGCTTCGTCCAGAACGCGGTGGGCGCGGTGCCGGGGCCGTTCGATTGCTTCCTCGTCCACCGCGGCCTGCGGACCCTGCATCTGCGGATGGCGGCCCATGCGCGCAGCGCGCAGGCGGTCGTGGAGCTGCTGCGGGCCAACCCCGACGTGCAGGACGTGCGCTGGCCCGGGTTCAGCGGCATGGTCAGCTTCCGCCACCCACGGGCCGCGGAGATGGCCGGCGCCACCCGGCTGTTCACGCTGGCGGAATCGCTCGGCGGCGTGGAGTCGCTGATCGAGGTGCCGCAGCTGATGACCCACCAGTCGGTGGAGGGCTCGAGCGCGGCGGTGCCGCCCGATCTC
>JALYZC010000011.1 GCA_030945905.1 Actinomycetota bacterium | reverse complement strand
CTGGCAACGGCTCAAGCGCTTCGACCTCACTGAGGTCCGCATTCGCTGTGCACGGACCGCTGGGTCGTCTGCCACCAGCACCCCGATTCGCAGCTCGGCGACGGTGATGACCGATACGTGCCCCTCGTCGGGCAGCGGTGCGAGCTGGCGAGCGCTCTCGCGGGCGACGAAGACCGACGTGTCGAGTAGGCCGTTCACAGGTCGTCGATCGTCGCCCCGGCCGCTGCGTCGAGGTCCCCGGCGAAACCGGCATCCAGCGGCGCTTGGGCGAGGATGCGACCAACCTCGTCAGGGGAGCGGGCGGTCCTGCGCGCGGCGGCGGGAACGATGTCGGCGACCGGCTTGCCCCGCAGAGAACAGCGCGGGATCGGCCGGTCCGATGGGGTCGGCAGGGAACGAGGCAAGGGGGCTGATGCTCTCGAAGCGGCGCAATTTGATGCTACGCACGTAGGAGATGCGAGAGATCCCCCACCGCGAGTTGCGAAACAACGTCAGCGCAGTCCTGCGCGGAAGTCCAGTCCGGCGCCACCCAGTCGTAGCGGGCGGCGGCCCCGCTACGCCACGACCCGCACCGGCGTGCCCAGCGGCACCAGCTTGACCAGCCGGCGCATCACTTCGGTGCGTACGCGCAGGCAGCCCAGGCTCACCGCCTGGCCAACGCTGGAGGGATCCGATGTGGCGTGGATGGCGACGCGATCGCCGCCGCCCCAGCCTTGCGGGATCTTGGGCTGATGGGCGCTCAGCGCGAGCACGCAGCAGGCGTACGGCGACCCGGGACGGTCGATCATCAGCTTGTCGGTTACCGCAAAGCTGCCGCGAGGGGTCGGAGCCTCCGCTCGTCCGATCGCCGTCCGCGTTCGCGCCACCACTCGCGACCCGCGCCGCACGGTCAGCTCTCGGCGCGCCAGACTCTCCTCGACCGTGTAGTCGACCCGAAACAGCTTGGCGCGATCGGCCCGGATCCAGCCGGAGAGCCCGTTCTTGAGCTGCGAGGACATGACGCGCAGCCACCCATCGCGCCGCTCGAGCACCGGCACGACCTGCGGCGATCCGAAGTCGGTCTTCTTGGGCAGGGTGGCCAGCGCCTTGCCGCCGGGAGACTCACGCAGGGGGGTCGCCGCGGGAACGTAGGCGGTCAGCGATCCCGATCCCGCCACACTGCCGCCCGGCGTCGGGTTCGAGGCCACGGCGAAGGGCGACTTCTCGGCCCCGTTGGGCGTGCCGCCGTCCGCCCCCTGCCCGCAGCCGACAGCCGTCAGGCACAGCGCCAGCAGGCCGATCGCGGCTGTCGACCTCATCGCCGGCTCCTCGTGGCGCTCGCGCCGAGCGAACCCACGCGCTCTCGCGCCTCGGTCATATCCAGGCGACCCAGCAGCTCCTGCGCGAGCGCCAGGTAGTCCGAGCCGAGGTCGGGCCGGTAGTCGAGGATCGAGACGCCGCGCTCCGCGGACTCCGCGTAGGCGATCGACGCGCGGATCGTCGTGGCGAAGAGCTTCTCCTCGAAGTGCTCGGACAGCGACTGAAAGGCCTCGCGCGAATGCACGGTCCTCATATCGGCGATGTTGAGGACCACCCCGAGCCAATTGAGCTCGGGGTTGAGGTTGTCGCGTGCGAGCTCGATCACCTCGAGCGCCTGCTCCACGCCCTGAAGCGCGAAGTACTGGGCCTCGGCGGAGAGGAGGGCGTAGTTCGCGGCCACCAACGCGTTGACGGTCAGGAGCCCCAGCGCCGGGGGGCAGTCGATGAGCACGAAGTCATATGAACCCTGCGCGTCGCCCAGCGCGCGCTTGAGCGTCAGCTCGCGCCCCATCTTGCCGCCCATCGCGAGCTCGGCCTCCGCAAGCTGGAGGTTGGCCGGAATGATGTCATCGTGGACCGCGTCGCCGGCCTTGGCGCGACCGGCGAGCACGTCCGCCACCGAGGGGTCAGCGTCGGCCGGGACGTCGAAGTAGTCCGACAGGTTGCCCTGGGGATCGAGGTCCACCACCAGCGTCGTGAGGCCGAGCCGGCGGAAGATGTCCGCCAGGGTTCGCACCGTCGTCGTCTTTCCGGTCCCGCCCTTCTGGGAGAGGATCGCGATCGTGGTGGCCACCCGGCCGACTATAGAGGGAGGCGCCCGGCGGGTCGGCCGGGTCGCCGGGACCCGGCTCAGGTGCGAATGGGCGGCGCGGACGTCCGTGTCCCGCCGTCTCGCGCAACGGCATGACGTGTGTCGATGAACCGCAGGCTGTGCCGTCCCACCAGCACCTCGTCGCCGTCCTTGAGCGTGTGCCATTCGACTCGCCGCCCGTTGACGAAGACGCCGTTGAGGCTCCGGTCATCGAGCACGCGCACGCCGTCGGGCTGGCGCACCACCAGTGCGTGACGGCGGGACACCGTGGGGTCGTCGAAGCGCAGATCGGCAGCCAGGCTGCGTCCGATTCGCGTCCACTCGCGCGTGAGGGCCAGGGTCATCACGCCGTCCTCGGACTCGTGAGCGAGATACTCGCCGGGCTCGCCCGCAAGTCCGGCGCGCGTCTCGGCGAGCCAGTCGGGCCGCTCGGACTCGGCTCCGCGCGGTTGGTCTCCGGCAAAGCCCTGGGCGCTGAACAGCGAGGCGCGAACGAAGTCCTCGCCCCCGCACCCCGGACAGTCGGGCAGCGCGTCTTCGGCAGCCAGCGAAACCGCGTAGTCGCATCGCTCGCAGCGGAAGGATCCGATCCCCGCGAGTGTTCCCGAGTGCAATGGCTCCATCCTTACCTCCGCGGTCGTGGCGTCCACGATTGCCTCCCCTAATGCCGATTGTAACCAGTGCTGGTCGCCGTGAAAAGGTGCGGGGCGCACATAGAGGAACCCCGGTCCCCGCGGCGAATCCGTTATCGGTGCCCTCCTCCGCGCCCCACGATCCATCGCTCGATCAGGAGCTGATCCGCAAGGCGCTGTTCGACCTGGACGCAGGTCAGCGCCACTGCATCGACTGTCGCCGGACGCCCTTGCCCGGTGAGCGGGTGCACGTCTACGACGACGGGCGAGTGGTGTGCGAGCTGTGCCGGCCCCGCAGGCGCGAGGAGCCGATCCGCTGCGAGCGCGTCCACGGCCCCGAGCGCGGCCACGCGGTGCGCCCGGCGGTACGAGCAGCCTGAGCCCGGACCAAGCCCGGACGAATAGACTCGCGCCCGTGGATCGGGTAACCGTGAGCGTCGCCATCGCGCGTCCGCGCGAGCAGGTCTTCGAGTATCTCGCCGACCTCGCCAACCACGCCGAGTTCACCGACCACTACCTCCTGGATTGGCACCTCACGCGGGAGAACTCCTACGGATTGGGCGCGGGGGCCCGCTTCCGTCTCAAAGCGCCGGGCAACCGCTTCGGTTGGGGCGACGTCACCGTGGTCGAGTTCGAGCGCCCGGCCCGCATCGCCGAGAAGGGCCGCGGTGGGAAGTACAACCGGATCACGAGCCGTGGTGAGTACCGCCTGACCCCGCGCGACGACGACGGGACGGACGTCGAGTTCTCGCTCGAGACCGAACCGGGCAACCTGTCGGACCGCATCATGGAGTCCCTGGGCGCGCGCAGATTCGTCAAGCGCCAGAACGCCAAGGCCCTGCGGCGCCTGCGCACCATCCTCGAGAAGGACGAAGGTCGCGGCCGCCGCGCCACGGTCGCCGGAAGATAGGATCACGCGCCGTGCGCCGTCGTCGCCTCGCGCTCCTGCCCGCTCTCGCCGTCCTCCTGCTCGCGGTCGTACTCTCGGGCTGCGGCAAGGAGAAGACCACGACCTTCGCCGACAACGAGGGCGTCTACCTCGATGTCGGTCCCCTGGCGTATCAGATCCAGATCTCGCGCCAGCTCAACCCCAAGGACATCGAGGACCGCAACTACTTCGTGGGCCTGGATCCGGCTCAGGCCAAGCTCGCCCCCGACGAGGTGTGGTTCGGCGTGTTCATGCGCGTGCAGAACACCAGCAAGAGCACCCAGCCGGCATCCGACGACTTCGAGATCACCGACACGCTGGACAAGGTCTACACACCGGTTCCGATCGCCAACTCGAATCCGTTCAGCTACAAGGCGCGTGAAGTGGGGCCGGGCCAGCTGCTGCCCTCGACGGGCAGCGCCGCCGGCGGCGGTCCGGTGGGGCAGGGGGCGCTGGTGTTGTTCAAGCTCAAGCTCACCTCATTCGCAAACCGGCCCCTGGAGCTGAGCATTCGCAGCCGCAGCATTCCGAAGGAGACGGGCCGCGTGGAGCTTGACCTCTAGCCGCCGGATCAACGGGCCCGCGCGATGGCAGTCGGCAGCACCTGCGCGGCCAGCGGCGCCGCGGAGTCGCCGCCGGCTCCGGCCTTGACCACCAGTACGCCCACCGCGACTCGCGGCCGCCGGGCCGGCGCGAAGGACACGAACCAGGCGTCGCTGTTGTTGGGATCGTCATTGGCGCCCGGCGGGCCGCCGAGCTCAGCGGTGCCGGTCTTGCCCGCGACGGTAACGCCGGGCAGCCTCGCGTTGGTACCGGTCCCCGAACGGACCACCTCGATCATCAGCCCGCGAATCGTGCGCGCGACCTGTGGGGAGGTGACCCGCATGATGCTCGGAGCCTGCCCCTCCAACAGGGTGGGCATCGCACGTCGCCCACCCAGCGCAATCGTCGCGGCGATCGAGGTCATCTCCAATGTGGTGGCGAGCACCTTGCCCTGGCCGATCGCGGTCGAGCCCACGGCCAGGTCGTCTCCGACCTGATCGGCCGCGGGCAGCGTGCTCGCAGCGGCACCGGGGATCGAGGGCTTCGCGTTGAACCCGTAGCGCTCCGCGGTCTGGACGAGGCGCGCGGCCCCGACCTTGACCCCGAGTGGGGCGAAGACCGAGTTGCACGACTGGGCGAAGGAGTTGACGAAGCTGCCGCCGCAGGATTCGCCGCTCGCGTTGGAGAGCGAGACGCCCTCGAGGACGGCCGCCGTCTCCACCGGGAACTGATCGGTGAGCTTGACCTTGCGGTCCTCGAGCGCCGCGGTCGTCGTAATGATCTTGAACGTCGAGCCGGGCGGCTGAAGCCCGTCGAGAGCGATGCCGGCGAGCGCGAGCACGTCGCCGTTCTGCGGGCGCATGACCACGATGGCGCCCACGCGGCCGCCGAGCGCGCTGAGCGCCGAATCCTGGACCTTCGGGTCGATGGTCGTCCGGACGTCGGCGGCCGGCTTCGGCGTACTTTGGGCGAGGACGCGGCTTCCGGCCAACAGCGTTCCGCCGGGAGCGCCGGCCAGCTGGTCCTGCAGCGCACGCTCGAGGCCGGAGCTGCCCACCTTCGCGTTGTCGGGGTAGCCGCGCGCGCGGTAGAGGCCGGCGTCGGACGCCGTCACGGTCTCCACGCTTCCCACCAGGTCGGAGCTGTTGCTGACCTCCGACGCGCGGTCGGGGCCTCGCGCCAGCGCCTTGCCGTTGTTGGCGAGGATCGCGGCGCGGGGCGGCAGCTCGGTGCGCCGTGCGAGCGTCTCGCCCTTTTCCAGGCCCGGGAAGGCGAGCGATCCGGTCCAGCTCACCCCATCGCCGTCGAAGGGCAGGCGCAGGATGGTGCTCACCGGGCCGAACACCCGTGTGCCCGCCCGGACCGGTACGGCCACCGCGCCTCCGCTGGGATCGTGCGCCGGCCTGAAGCGCAGGGAACGCAGGGTGCCCGTGGCCGCGGCGGCCCGGTAGGCCTGGTCGAAGGCCGAGCGGGAAACCCGCGACCTCGAGCGCTTGCTGAGGAGCTCGTACATCTGCTTGAAGTCGCTTCGCGCCCACGCGCGAACGAACCGGTCGGCCGCCTTGCGCTCCGGGGCCACGTACGCAGCTCCCACGACGATGCCCGCGAGCAGAGCCGCGAACGCGATCGCAAGCAGCGGCCCGGCGCGGTGCGTGAGCCGCCGCCGGCGGTCCTGGGGGACGGCCGGGAATGTCGGCATGCGGCCCGTCAGCTGCGGGAAGCGAGGCTTGGGCACCTAGTGGCCACTCCCGCACGGACTTACTGGATGGTCCACTGAGCGGGAATATAGCCGCCGCCGCAGCGTCCGTTCGCGGCGTAGGCTGACCGCGTGACCGCCATCGACTGGATCATCCTGGCCTTCGTCTCGCTGGTAGCCGTTTACGGCTTCGCGCAGGGATTTCTCGTTGGCGCGCTATCGCTTGCCGGATTCATCGGGGGCGGCTTCGCGGGCTCGCGCCTGGGCCCCCTGCTGTTGTCCCAGGGCTCGTCCTCGCGCTACGCCCCGTTGTTCGCGCTCGGCGGCGCCGTGCTCCTGGGCGGCCTGGTGGCCAGCACGCTCGAGTTCCTCGGATGGTCGGTCCGCCGCCGCATACGGGTGCCCGCGCTGGGAGCCGCCGACGGGCTGCTGGGCGCGGCGCTGATGGGCGCCGTCGGATTGGGGCTCGCCTGGATCATCGGCGCCGTGGCGCTGCAGACGCCGGGCGCCGCCAGTCTTCGCGGCGACATCCAGCGCTCGGTGGTCCTCCAGCGCCTCAACCAGTGGCTGCCACCCTCCGGCTCGTTGCTCAACGCCCTCGCGCGCTTTGACCCCTTCCCACGCATCAACGGGCCGCGGGCGGACGTGCCGCCTCCCACGGGGGCCATCCTGCGCGACCCCGACGTGCGCGCCGCGTCATCCAGTGTGGTCCGGGTGCTGGGCACCGCCTGCGGGCTCGCGCTCGAGGGCTCGGGCTGGATCGCTGCACCGGGGATCGTGGTGACCAACGCGCACGTGGTGGCGGGCGAGGACGACACCACCGTGCAGTACCGCGGACGCGGCAACCGGCTGGAGGCCACGTCGATCCATTTCGACCCCCGCGACGACATCGCGGTCCTGCGCATCCCCGGACTCGGCGGCCGCGGCCTCCCCGTTGCCAAGGATCCCGCCTCCGGTACGCCGGCGGCGGTTCTCGGTTTCCCGGAGGACGGCCCCTTCGACGCCCGATCGGCGCGCCTGGGCTCCACGGAGAACGCGATCACCCACGACGCCTACGGCAACGGACCGATCCAGCGCTCCATCACCTCGCTGCGCGGACTGGTGCGGGAGGGCAACTCGGGGGGGCCGATGATCGACGGGCGCGGGGAGGTCGTGACGACCGTGTTCGCCGCCACGGTGGGCGGCCCCGAGCCGGGCGGCTACGGCGTGCCCAACGCAACGGTGCGCCGGGCGCTGGCCGACGCCCGCAGGCCAGTCGACACCGGTCCCTGCGCGCGATGACGACGGCTGCGTTGCGGCGGAGTTGACTCGCCCCGCTACCCTGCGTCGGCCATGGGCACGACACTGGTCATCGCCGAGAAGCCTTCCGTCGGTCGCGATCTCGCCCGCGTGCTGCCGGGCGCCTTCACCAAGCACGAGGGATACCTCGAGGGCCCCGAGCACGTCATCACCTGGGCTGTGGGGCATCTCGTGCAGCTTGCCGAGCCCGATGAGTACGACCCCAAGCTCAAGAAGTGGCGGATGGCCGACCTGCCCATCGTGCCCTCCAAGTTCAAGCTGGTGGTCCGCGACGAGCGCTCGAAGAAGCAGATGAACGTCGTCAAGCGCCAGCTCAAGCGCGACGACGTCGACAAGGTCGTCAACGCCTGCGACGCCGGGCGCGAGGGCGAGCTCATCTTCGCCTATCTCTACGAGGCGGCCGCCGGCGACAAGCCCGTCCAGCGCCTGTGGCTGCAGTCGATGACCTCCGGCGCGATCAAGGACGCCTTCGGCCGTCTGATCCCCGCGGAGGAGAAGGCGACGCTCGAGGAGGCGGCGCGCTCGCGCTCGGAGGCCGACTGGATCGTGGGCATGAACGCCACCCGCGCGGCAACGATCCGCCTGCGCTCCTCCTTCGACGGCGCCGTGTCGCTCGGCCGCGTTCAGACGCCGACGCTGGCCATCCTCGCCCGCCGCGAGGAGGAGATCCGCGCCTTCGTGCCCGAGCCCTACTGGCTGGTGGACGCCGTGTTCGCCGCGGAGGGGGAGCGCGTGTACGAGGGCCGCTACCACGACGGGTCCCAGCCCCGGATCAAGACTGCCCAGACCGCCCAGGCCGTGGTGGACGCCTGTCGCGACGTGCACGGCGTCATCACCAAGGTCGAGAAGACCCACAAGAAGGAGCGCGCGCCGCTCCTCTATGACCTCACCACGCTCCAGCGCGAGGCCAACACCCGGTACGGGTTCGCCGCTCGGCGCACCCTCGCCGCCGCGCAGCGCCTCTACGAGGAGCACACGGCGCTCACCTACCCGCGCACCAGCTCGCGCTTCCTGCCCTCCGACATGCGCGGCGAGATCAAGCCCATCGCGGAGCTGGTGGGGCGCCACGGCGTCTACGCCAAGGGCGCCGCCTACGTGCGCTCGCTCGACGTGCTGCCCTTCGGGCGCGTGATCAACGACAAGAAGGTGACAGACCACCACGCGATCATCCCTACCCGCTCCGAGCACAAGCTCGAGCGGATGAACGATGACGACAAGAAGGTCTACGACATGGTGACGCGTCGCTTTCTCGCGGTGTTCCATCCCGATGCGGAGTTCGAGAACACCCGCGTGGAGACCACCGTCTCGGAGCACGTGTTCCGCACCCGCGGCAAGGTGCTGCTGGTACCGGGCTGGCGCGGTGTCTACGGCGAGACGGGCGAGGGCGATGAGCGCCCGGCACGGGACGAGGAGGACGAGGGGCGCGAGCAGCGTCTGCCCAAGCTCGAGACCGACGAGCGCGTGGAGACCCGGGAGATCGAGAGCGCCGAGAAGGAGACCAAACCTCCGCGGCGCTACTCCGACGCCTCGCTGCTTGGCGCCATGGAGACCGCGGGCAAGCTCGTCGACGATGACGAGATGCGCGAGGCGATGAAGGACTCGGGTATCGGTACGCCGGCCACGCGAGCGGCGATCATCGAGCGCCTCATCTCGGTCGGGTACGTCGAGCGCGAGGCGCGCTCTCTCGTGGCCACCGAGAAGGGCCTCAACGTGATCCGGCTGCTCGGCGAGCATCCGTTGACCTCTCCGAGCCTGACCGGCGACTGGGAGCAGCGTCTGGCCCGCATCGAAGGCGGCCAGGACTCGCGCAAGAAGTTCATGGGCGACATCGCCGCGTTCGCCGAGGCCACCGTGACCGAGCTCGACGCCAAGCTCAAGGACGTGCGCATCCCCCGCGCTCGGCTCGGCCCGTGTCCGGTGTGCGGGCGCGAGATCGTGGAGAATCGCAAGGGCTACTCGTGCTGGGGCCGCGAGGACCCGGGCTGCGGCTTCGTGATCTGGAAGTCCAAGGCCGGCAAGCAGCTGCCCATGTCGGTGGCCAAGGAGCTGATCGCCACCGGGCGCACGGTCAAGCCGGTGACCGGCTTCAAGAGCCGCGCGGGCCGCAACTTCCGAGCCAGGCTCGCCCTCCAGCAGAACGAGGAGGGCAAGTGGCGCACGGAGTTCGACGAGCCGTGGGCCAAGGAGGGCGCGAAGCCCCCCGAGGCCGAGACCGAGGAGGCCAAGGCCGAGGCGGGGGCGCAGGCGACGGTGGAGGAGACCTCGGCCGCGGCGTGAGCGGAGCCTGAGCCGCGTCGGCCCGTCGGGGGCCTGCGCGACCATAGCCGGGATGGCGCTCACGCTGATCACCGGACCGGCGAACTCCGCGAAGGCCGGACGAATCCTGACCGCGTACCGCGCGGCGCTCGATGGGACGCCGCTGCTCGTGGTCCCGCGCGCCGAGGACGTCGCCCACTATCAGCGCGAACTGGCCGAGGAGGGGGTGGTCTTCGGCGGCCGGGTGATGGGCTTCGGCGGGCTGTGGCGCGAGCTGGCGCAGCGGACCGGCTTCGTGACACCGCGGCTCGGCGAGCTGGCCGGCGAGCGCGTGCTGCGGGCGGCCGTGGCTGGCGCGGGCCTGCGCGCACTCGCGCAATCGGCGGCGTCGCCGGGGTTCACCAGGCAGGCCGGACGCTTCATCTCCGAGCTCGAGGCTGCACGGGTCGGGCCCGAGGAGCTGGTGGCGGCACTCGAGGGCTGGGCGCGGGGCGGCGGCGAACGTCGTGCTCTCGCGCGCGATCTGGCGGCGCTGCACCACGCGCACCGTTCGCTGCTGCAGCGGCTCGGACGGGTGGACGCGGCGGGTCTCGCCCGGGGCGCGCTGGCCCGCCTGCGCGCGGCGCCCGGCGCGTGGGGCGACTCGCCGGTATTCCTGTACGGGTTCGACGATCTCACTGGACTCGAGCTGGCCGCGATCGAGGGGCTCGCGTGTGAGACGGAAGTCGCAGTGTCGCTGACCTGGGAGGACGGCCGCGACGCGTTCGCGAGCCGCTCGCGCACGGTCGAGGCGCTCCGTGAGTTCAGCGAACGCGAGGAGCAGCTGCCAGCGCAGCCCGACCACTACACCGACCGATCGCGAGCGGCGCTGCACCATCTCGAGCGCCGCCTGTTCGCCCCGACGGGGAAGCGCCTCGATCCGAGCGCCGCGGTGACCCTGCTCGAGGCGGGCGGCGAGCGCGCGGAGATCGAGCTGCTCGCCTCGGAGGTGCTGAAGCTCCTTCGCTGCGGTGTACCGCACGCCGAGATCGCGGTCGTGCTCCGGTCTCCGCGCGCCCTCGCGGCGCTCGTCGAGCAGGTGTTTCGCACCTACGGGATCCCGGTGACGGTGGACCGTCCGCTCGCGCTCTCCCACACCGCCTTGGGCACCGGCATCCTCAGCCTGCTGCGGTGCGCGTTGCCAGGAGGCTCCGCCGAAGACCTCATCGCCTACCTTCGCGCGGCGCTCCCCACCGAGGAGGCCTATCAGGTCGACGGCTTCGAGGCTGCCGTCCGCCGCGCCGGGGAGCGTAGCGCCGCCGCGGCTCGACGCCGATGGGCGGCGAGCCATCCACCGGTGAGCGCACTCGATGCCGTGGAGGACGCGCTGGACACCGCGGACGTCGGCGCCGTCCGCGGTGTCCTGACAGCGCTCGCCGAGAGCCTGCTGGTACGCGGTCGCCGGCACGCCGCGCCGCGCCTGGACGATGCCGAGACCGCCGCCTATCGCGCCGTCGTGGCGACGCTGACCGAGCTCGAGGCCGCCGCGCGCCTGCCCGGCCTGCCGGGTCCGGCACCAGCGGATGTGCTCGATGCGCTCGAGGGGCTCGAGCTGCGCCTCGGGCGCCGCGGGGCCGCCGACGCCGTCCTGGTCACCGATCCGCTCGCCGTCCGGGCACGCCGATTCACGGCGGTGCTCGTCGCGGGGCTGCAGGAGGGGGCGTTCCCCGTTCCCCCCCGACCGGATCCGTTCCTGCCCGAAGCGGTGCGCCGAAGCCTGGCCGAGTCCCGTCCCGGGCTGCGCCGGCCGGAGGACCGCCTCGACGACGAGCGCTTCTTGTTCTACGCAGTCGCCTCGCGGCCGCAGGACCGGCTCGTACTCTCCTACCGCACCTCCGACGAGGAAGGGCGGCCGCTCACCGCGTCCCCGTTCCTGGACGAGGTGCGCGCGCTGTTTGACGATCGACTGCACGCCGACCGGCGCCGCCGCCCGCTGGGCGAGGTGACGTGGCCGGCGGCCGATGCCCCCACGCCCGCCGAGCGCGAACGCTCCCTCCGGGCAGCGGAGCCGCCGGAGCCGCCGCAGCCCATAGGAGGGGTGAATCTGCCCGCTGCGCTCGCCGAGCTGCGCGCCCGCCCGCCCGTCTCGCCCGGGGCGCTCGAGGCGTACGCCGGCTGCCCGGTCAGGTGGCTCGTGGAACGCGTCCTACGGGCACGCGACATCGCACCCGAGGCGCAGCCGCTCACCCGCGGGGCGTTCGCGCACGCGGTTCTGGAGCGCACCTTCACCGGCCTGCGCGAACGGGTGGGCTCGGCGCGTGTGACGCCGGCCACGCTCACGCAGGCGCTGCAGATCCTCGACGAGGCGGTCGACGACCTGTCCGCCGGAGGGGATTTCGTGCTCGCCCCCACGGCCGGCGAGAGCCGCGCCGTGACTCGTCGGGTCCAACTCCAGCTCCGGCGGTTCCTGCGCCACGAGGCGGGGGGGCCGAGTGACTTCGACCCGGTGCACCTCGAGCTCGACTTCGGGTTCGATCGCGAGGGCAGCCTGCCGCCGCTGGCGCTCGGCGACGGCGCGGTACGCGTCCGCGGCCGGATCGACCGCGTGGACGTCGACCTCGACAGCGGACGGGCGATCGTGCGCGACTACAAGGCCGGCAAGGCGGCGAGCGACCAGGCCCAGGCCAACTGGCGGCAGTCCGGGAAGCTCCAGGTCGCGCTGTACATGCTTGCGGTCCAGCGCGGGCTCGGTTACGAGGTCGCTGGAGGCGTCTATCAGCCCCTTCGGGGCTCCGATCTGCGTGCCCGCGGCCTCCTGCTCGACATGCCCGCCGTGCGCGAGCTCACCGAGACGACGCTGCGCGAAGGCGACCTCTGCGATCGGGAGGAGTTCGACGCTGCGCTTGCCGAGGCGGAGGCGGCGGCGATGGAGCTCGCCGAGGGCATGCGCTCGGGGCGTTTGCAGCCGTGTCCTACCACCTGCGGTTACCGCGGGGGCGGCTGCGCCTACCCCGGCATCTGCCGCAGCGAGGGCGCATGACCCTCGCGGCCGGGAAGTTCACCGAGGAGCAGCTCGCCGCGATCGAGGCGCGCGGCGGCTCGGTGATCGTGAGCGCGAACGCGGGCAGCGGAAAGACGTCGGTGCTCGTCGAACGCTTCGTGCAATCGGTGCTCGACGAGGGCACGGCCGTCGACGCCATCCTCGCCATTACCTTCTCGGAGAAGGCGGCCGATCAGCTGCGCCAGCGCATTCGGGGGCGGTTGGCCGAGCTCGGCGCCGATGCTGCGGCTCGCAACGCCGCCGACGCCAACATCTCGACCATTCACGGCTTCTGTGCGTCCATGCTGCGCGCGCACTCGCTGAGCGCCGGGCTGGATCCTGGTTTTGTCATCCTCGACGACGTTCGCGCCCAACGCCTCGCGGGCGAGGCCTGCGACGGAGCGTTCGAGGACGCGCTCGATGCCCACGGCGAGGCGGGACTCGACGTCACGGCCGCCTACGAGGCCTCCGCGCTGCGCCGGGTGATCTCCGACTTGCACGGTCGCCTGCGCAGTCGCGGCGAGGCGCTGCCCGCGCTGCCCGACCCACCACCGCAGCGCAACCTCGGCCCGCTGCGCACGGAGCTGGCCCAGGCTGCCCGCGCCGGAGCGGTCGCCCTCGGTGCGGGGCGGTTGGACCTCACGCGCGTGCGCGAGGGGCTGTCGGCGCTCGAGCGCTGCGGAGCTCTGCTGGACGGCGGGGAGGAGGAGCTCGCGCTCGGGGACCTCGCTTCGGTGATCCTGGGCAACGGGACGACCGCCGAGCTCCAGGGCGAGGAGTGCGCCCGCTACCGTGCGGCTTTCGAGGCCTACCGTCAGGCGTGCGTCGAACGCCGTGCCGAGCCCGTCTATGGCGTTGTGGCCACGCTCTTGCGCGCCTTCACCCGGCGCTACGCAGAGCTCAAGCGCGGCGGCGGGTGGGTGGACTTCGACGACCTCGAGTTGGGGGTTGTCGAGCTGCTGCGCAGTCGGCCGGGTGTCGCCGAGGGCTACGCGCGGCGCTTCGAGCTGGTCATGGTCGACGAGTTTCAGGACGTCAACGCGCGGCAACTCGAGATCGTCGATGCGATCGCCCGGGACAACCTGTTCCTCGTCGGCGACGAGTTCCAGTCCATCTATGGCTTCCGCCATGCCGAGCTCGAGCTGTTTCGCACGCGGCGCACGGCGCTCCAACGCCTGGGGGCCGCGCGGTCGCTGCAGACAAGCTTCCGGGCTCACGAGCAACTGCTCGACACGCTCAACGCGGCAGTGAGCGCCCGCCTCGGCGAGGGCTTCCTGGCGCTGCGGGCGGGTCGCGCCCTCCAACCGGACGGCGAGCCGCCCTTCGTCGAGGTCCTGGTCACCGAGCAGCGCGCATGGGGGGACTCCGCGGAGGACGGCGCACCGGTTACCGACCTCGGCGAGCCTGCGCCCGGGACGACCCGATGGCGCCTCGCCGAGGCGCGGCTGCTCGGCCAGCACGTCCGCCATCTGGTCGACTCCACGCGCTACCGCTACCACGACATCGTCGTGCTGCTGCGGGCCACCGGCGACATGGCGGTGTTCGAGCGTGCGCTCGAGGACCAGGGAGTCCCCACCTACCTGGTCGGAGGGCGGGGATACTGGGGCCATCCCCAGGTCCGCGACCTCATGGCCTGGCTCGGCGTCCTCGCCAACCCCGACGACACGCTCGCCTTCTATGAGGTTCTCGCCTCGCCGCTCGTGGGTTGCTCGAGCAGCGCGATGGTCATGCTGGCCGCCACGGCGGAGCGGCTGGGGCGCACACCCTGGTGGGCCCTCCGAGAGGCGGTGGCGCGGGCCGACGAGCAGTCAGACCATCTGCTCGCACAGCTGGAGCTCGCCGACCGGGACGCGCTCGCCTCCCTTGCCCGCCGCGTCATGGCCGAGCGCTCGAGCGCGTTTCACCGGCCGATCGAAGAGCTGATCGAGCGCGCAGTCGCACACACCGGCTACGACCTGCGAGTGCTCGCCATGCCCGGCGGGCAGCGGCGCATGGCCAACGTGCGAAAGCTGCTGCGTCTGGCCCGCGAGCACGAGGCGCAAGAAGGGCGCGATCTGCGCGGCTTCCTGCGCCTCGTCGACCGCCTGGCCGAGGATCGATGGGGCGGCCCGGTCGAGGGGGAGGCGCCGGTCCAGAGTGAGAGCGACGGCCCGGTGGACGCCTCGGCGCTGGACGCCGTGCGCATCATGACCATCCACCGGGCGAAGGGCCTCGAGTTCCCGGTGGTCTGCGTCGCCGACCTGGGGCGCACGCCGCCGCCGGCAGCCGATGTCGTCGTGCTCTCAGATGACGGGCGCCTCGGCGTACGGCTGCGCACGGTCGAGGGCGAGACCGGCGACGCATATCACTATCGGGCACTGGTCGACGAACGCCGCGCGCGAGACTTCGAGGAGGAGCAGCGGCTGTTTTACGTCGCCATGACTCGCGCGGAGGAACGGCTCGTGCTCAGCGGCTCGATTCGCCGTCTCGACCAGTGGCCGGAACCCAAGCCCGGCTGTTCACCCCTGTCGTGGATCGCACCCGCGCTGGTTCCCGACATCCAGGCACGACTGTCGACCGAGTCGCCGGTGATCGTCGACCACGATCGCCTGAGCTGGGAGGGCCGGCCGGCACCGGTGCGCTGCCTGCTCAACGTCCCCGAGACGATCGGTACGGTCCTCGCCGCCGAGTCGCTGGCCCCGGTGCCGGCACCAGAGCTCAAGGCGGGCGCCTCGGATCTCCCGCCCGCTCCGGAGCTGCCACCCCCACCTCCGCGCGATGCCCTCGTGCCGCGGCTCTCCTACTCCGCTCTCGAGGACTACGCGCACTGTGGCTATCGCTTCTACCTCCAGCGTGTTGCCGGCATGCCGGAACGTGCGCTCTCCCTTCCGGTCGGTGACGGCGCCCCCGGTGCCACGGCGCGCCTGCGGGGCACCGTGGTGCACGAGCTGCTCGAGCACCTCGACTTCGTCGCGCCCGTCCCGCCGTCGCCTGCTGAGGTCCGCGCTGTGGCGGCATCGCACGACGGCGCGTTCGATGAGGAGACCGCGCGCGAGGTGGTGGCGCTCCTCGAGCGCTTCGCGGACAGTGCCCTGTGCGCTCGATTGGCCGGAGCCGTCGAGGTGCGTCGAGAGGCGCCGTTCGCATTTTCACTCGACGTCGGTGCGGCGCGGCCGGTCCTGGTCACCGGCGTCGTCGACGCCATGACCACCGGGGGCTCAGAGGCGCTCGTCGTCGACTACAAGTCAGACCGGGTCATCGGGATGTCGCTGGACGAGCTCGTACAGCGCGCCTACGTGACCCAGCGACTGATCTACGCCCTGGCCGCGCTGCGCGCCGGCGCCGAGCGCGTGGAGGTCGTCCACTGCTTCCTCGAGCGCGCCGATGAACCCGTCGCGGCCCACTATGCCCGCGACGACGTCGCCGGGCTCGAGCGTGCCCTGATCGCATTGGCCTCGGGCCTCGTCGGTGAGCGCTTCGAGGTCACTCCACGGCCCAACCGCGAGCTCTGCTCTGGTTGTCCGGGCCGCGGCTCGCTATGCACCTGGGAGCTCGCGGCGACCCTAGGCGATGCGCCTACGCCGTGAGTGTGGGCTTCGGCGCTGGGAGTCCCGCCGCCTCCCGCAGGCGGCGGGCTGCCCCGCTCAGTACCGCGCGCCGCGCCGTCCGCCGAAGCGGCTGCCGAACCCGACGCCCCCGCTGGGGATGCCGGCCAGCAACACCAGGACGGCGCCCACGATGGCCACGATGGCCGAGCCGGTCAGCGCGGCCAGGATGGCGTAGACCAGGGCGGCCAACAGAACAGCGATGAGGATGCCGATCATTGAGCACTCCTTTGCAATTGATGACACAACGTTGCGTGACACTCTTATGCCCCGACTGGCGCGTCTGTAACCATGCCTCGGCGCTCCGCTGGTACCGGCGCACGGGAGATCCGGGCCGGCGCGGCGCTCGGCGGCGCGCGGCGGCTTCATTGGCGAGCGATCGCCGTTGTGAATGCCGAGGGCGAACGCGCTTTGCGGCCGACGCCGCACAGGGACGCCAGGCCAGGAACGGGGAAGGTGCCGCCGGGTCCTCGGAGGCACCCCCGATTGATAAATTGCCCGGCGGGTCGGGCGAGCGTCGCCGATCGGCCGACGCCCGCGAGATGGTCGGCGTCCGCGCGCGAACAGGGACGGACGGGTGGGACCCGAGGAGACCGGCCTGATCAGGCCGACAGATAACGGCGCCGACGCCCCTCCCGGTGCGGCCGGGGCCATCGAGGGATTGGCGGACGATCGGACGCGCGAACCCGACGAACTGTTCGAGCGCCTGGCCCACGGCGACACCACGGCTCGAGAGGCGCTGGTGGAGCGGTTCCTGCCCCTTGCGCGCCAGCTCGCCCGCCGCTACCAGCGTGCCAACGAGCCCCTGGACGATCTCGTCCAGGTGGCAAGCCTCGGCCTGGTCAAGGCGATCGACCGGTTTGATCCCACCCGGGGGGCGGCCTTCTCCTCCTACGCGGTCCCGACGATCCTCGGTGAGCTCAAGCGCTACTTCCGCGACAGCGGCTGGGCTCTGCACGTGCCGCGAGGTACCCAGGAACGTGCGATGCAGGTCGACCGGGCGATCAAGGAGCTCGCCCGCAGCCAGTCCCGTGCACCGTCAGTCGCCGAGGTGGCCGAGCACGCCGGTCTGTCCGTAGAAGAGGTGCTCAGCGCCATGGAGGCGTCACTCGCCTACGAGGCGGTCTCGCTGGAATCCGAGCGTGCGGGGTCCGATCCCGGAAGCGACACCTACGCTGACTCGATCGGCAGCGAGGATGAGGGGTACGAGTTGGTCGAGTACGGGGCGTCGATCGCCCCCGCCCTGGAGGCGCTCCCGACCCGCGACCGGCTCATCCTGCACCTGCGCTTCGTCGAGGACCTCACCCAGTCGCAGATCGCCGAACGGATTGGGGTCTCTCAGATGCAGGTCTCCCGCCTGATCCGCCGCTCGCTGACCCGCCTGCGCCAGGTGGCGCAGGCGGGGGAGTAGTCCTCAGGCGCGGCCCTCGGCCTCGTACTCGCGCAGGTAGCCCTCGAACAGGCGGCGGTGGCCCTCCTCGTCGTGCAGGATGGCGATGACCATGTCCTGGGTGACCCAGTCCACCCCGTCGGTCAGCTCGATGACCTGGTTGTAGTGCTCGATCGCTCCGGTCTCGGCCTCGATCACGCCCTTGACGATGTGCACGATGTCGGTCTGGTGCTCGGGCGGCTGCAGGAAGGACTGCTCGGCCACGAACTCCTGCGAGCCGGGCACGACCCCGTAGAGCTCCTTGATGCGCTGGGCGAACTGCTGGGCGTGGCTGAGCTCCTCTCCGATGTCCTTGTTGAGCGACTCGACGATCTCCTGCGCGCGCACGCCGTCGGGGTTGACCGAGTTGGCGATATAGCTCATCACGGTCTCGATCTCCATCCAGTAGGACTTCTTGAGGAGCTCGATGATCTCCTCGCGCTTGTCGGCGTTCTCGTCGGACAAAATGCCTTGGGAGCTGCTGCGGACGGCCATGGATTCTCCAGTCTGGGTCGGGTCGATCCCTTCGCCTACCCCGATGGGAGTGGACCACGCAGAGGATTACAGCCGGTCGCAATTCCGCGCCCGGCGCTCGTAGCTGGCACGCTTATGGGGTATGAGTGGTCCATGAGTACGACGAGGGAGCGAGACTGAGCATGGCGCGGTCGATCTGGAGCGGAGCGATCTCCTTCGGGCTGGTCAACGTGCCCGTCAAGCTCTACAGCGCCGTGTCGCGCAAGACCGTGCGCTTTCACCAGCTGCACGAGAAGACCGGGGGTCGGATCAAGCAGAAGCGGGTGGACGCACAGACCGACGAGGAGGTCCCCTACGAGGACATCGTCAAGGGCTATGAGATCGGCGACGACCGCTACGTGGTGGTCACGCCCGAGGAGCTCGACTCGCTGGACCCGGAGAAGACGCGTTCGATCGACATCATCGACTTCGTGGACCTCGAGGAGATCGATCCGATCTTCTACGACCACCCCTACTACCTGGCGCCGGGCACGGGCGCGGCAAAGGCCTACAACCTCCTGCGTGAGGCGATGGAGCGTGCGGGCAAGGTGGCCATCGCCAAGGTGGTGATTCGCTCCAAGGAGAGCCTGGTGGCGATTCGCGCGGCCGGCCCGCTGCTGACCATGTCGACCATGCTCTTCCACGACGAGGTCGTCCCGCCTGACGCCATCGACGAGCTGCCCAGCGAGGAGAAGGCGGCCAAGGTGACCAAGCGCGAGGTCGAGATGGCCGAGCAACTGATCGGCTCGCTGACCGCCGAGTTCGATCCGAGCAAATACCGTGACGAGTACCGAGACCGCGTGCTCGACCTCATCGAGCGCAAGGCCGAGGGGGAGGAGATCTCCATCCAGGCCCCCGCCGAGGAGCCGGCCAAGGTGCCCGACCTGATGGCCGCCCTGGAGGCCAGCATCAAGGCGGCAAGGGACGACGGCGAGGGCGAGGATGCTGCGCCGTCCCGCAAGCCCGCCCGCAAGCCTGCGTCGGCCAAGGGCAACGGGACGGGCAAGGGCCCGAGGGCCAAGGGCGGCGGCGGCTCGCGACGCGCCAAGGCCAAGTCCTCGAAGTAGACCGTTCGTGGCGCGCCCCCGCGTCGAGGTCGACATCGACGGTCGACGCCTCGACCTCTCCAACCTCGACAAGGTCCTCTATCCGGCGGCCGGCTTCACCAAGGCGCAGGTGATCGACTACTACACGCGCGTGGCTCCGGCGATGCTCCCCCACCTGCGCGGTCGGCCACTGACGCTCAAGCGCTACCCCAACGGCGTCGATGCGAGCTTCTTCTACGAGAAGCAGTGTCCCCGGCACCGGCCGGACTGGGTCCGCACCGTTCGCGTGCACGCTCGGGGGACGGGGCGCTTCGGCGGACAGCGGCGCGAGGCGCGGGAGATCGACTTCTGCCTGGCCGGGGACGTTCCCACGCTGGTGTGGCTGGCCAATCTCGCGTGCCTGGAGATGCACACGCTGCTGGCTCGCGGCGAGGACGTGATGGCTCCGACCATGGTCGTGTTCGACCTCGACCCGGGAGCGCCGGCGGACGTGCTCGAATGCGCACGGGTCGCCCTCCTGCTGCGCGACGCGCTCCAGGGGCTGGGCCTGGAGACGGTGATCAAGACCTCGGGGTCCAAGGGCCTGCAGGTCTACCTGCCGTTGAACACCCCGACCACCTACAAGGAGACGCGCCCCTTCGCCCGTGCCGTCGCGCAGCTGCTGGAGAAGGAGCACGGTGACCTCGTGGTGGCACGCATGACCAAGGAGCTACGAGGGGGAAAGGTCTACGTTGACTGGCAGCAGAACGACGACTTCAAGACCACCGTGTGCGCCTACTCACTGCGCGCCCGCGAGCAGCCCACCGCCTCCACGCCGCTGAGCTGGGACGAGGTCGAGGCGGCCTGCGAAGCAGATGATGCCGGCGCCCTGCGCTTTGCCGCCGACGAGGTGCTGGAGCGAGTCGAGCGCCGAGGCGACCTGTTCGCCCCGGCGCTCGAGCTCCAGCAGGAGCTGCCGGCGCTCTGAGATCCGCTAGACGCTCTCGGTCTGGCGGTCGTGCTCGCCTTCGGCGACCTCCTCCACCAGCTTGGAGCAGAAGGCCGGCAGGTCGTCGGGGTTGCGGCTGGTCACGAGCCCTCCGTCGACGTGGACCTCCTCGTCCAGCCAGTTGCCGCCCGCGTTTCGGATATCGGTCTTCAGCGAGGGGAACGAGGTCAGCGTACGGTCGCGCAGAACGTCGGCCTCGACCAGCGTCCACGGCCCGTGGCAGATCGCGGCCACGGGCTTTCCGGCCTCGAAGAACGACCGTATGAATGTCACGGCGTCTTCGTCAACGCGCAGGAAGTCCGGGTTGGCCACCCCGCCCGGTAGGACGAGGCCGTCGTAGTCCTCGGCGCTCGCGTCGGCCACGGCGTGATCGACGTCGAACTCCTCACCCTTGTCCAGGTGCTCGAAGCCCTGGATCTTGCCCTCCTCGAGGGAGATGAGCTGCGGCGTGCCGCCGGCCTCCTCGATCGCCTTCCAGGGTTCGGTCAACTCGATCTGCTCCACGCCGTCGGTGGCCAGGAAGGCCACGGTCTTTCCGTCCAGCGATGCCATGCTCGCTCCTTTCGTTTGCCTTGCCCCAGGCCTACCTCGTCGGCGCGGCGCAAAACTCGAGATGGCGCGCCGAAGCGCTACTCGGGCTCGGAGTTCGAATGCGCGTCGAGATCCAGGGAGCAGCCGTTGATGCAGTAGCGCTGCCCCGTCGGACCCGGGCCGTCGTCGAACACGTGTCCGAGATGCCCGCCGCAGCGTCGACACACCACCTCGGTGCGTCGCATGAACAGGCCGTTGTCGGGACGCAGCTCGACCGCCTCGGCAACCGCCGGCTCGGTGAAGCTCGGCCACCCCGTCCCCGAGTCGAACTTGGTCTCTGAGGAGAACAGCTCGGCGCCGCAGCCCGCGCAGCGATACATGCCGTCCTGTTTGGCGTCCCAGTACGGACCTGTGAACGCGCGCTCGGTGCCCTGCTTGCGCAGCACGTCGTACTGCTCGGGGGTCAGCTCCGCCTGCCACTGCTCGTCGGTCTTCTCGACCCTGTCCTTGGTGTCCATGGCTCACCTCGCCGTTGCGGTCTGCCTACAGCCTACGTCGCGCGGCATGACGTTTTCGTGACATGGACAAGATGCTGCCTATATAGACGTGTGGTTATGGCGCCTTGCCACTGATAGCATTTTTCATCGCCTTCGCGTCACCGCGTCGCCCGCCGGAGCGTTCCATGCAACCCACTCGCAAGCCGTCAAGGGCCCGTGGCCTGTACGACCCGAATTTCGAGCACGACGCGTGCGGCGTCGCGTTCGTCGCGCGCCTGACCGGGGGGCCGAGTCACGAGGTCGTGCAACGCGGCCTGGTCGCCATCGAGCATCTGGTCCATCGCGGCGCCCAGGGCGCCGACCCCGACACGGGCGACGGCGCCGGCTTGCTGCTGCAGATCCCCGATGGCCTGCTGCGGCGGGTGGTGGACTTCGAGCTGCCTCCGCCCGGAGCCTACGGCGTGGCGATGTGCTTCTTCCCGCTCGACGATCAGCGCGCCGAGGACCTCGAGCGCGTGTGGGCAGATGCGATCGAGGCGGAGGGCCAGGTGCTGCTGGGCTGGCGCGAGGTCCCGGTCGACGTGCGGCACGCCGGCCGCAGCGCCCGTGCGTGTGCGCCGCGGATACGCCAGCTGTTCATCGGCTCGAGCCAGGAGCTCGCCGGCGACCAGGACCGCTTCGAGCGCAAGCTCTACGTGATTCGCCGCATCGCCGAACGCCACGGCGGCCCCGAGTTCGTCGTGCCCTCCTGCTCGTCGCGGACGATCGTCTACAAGGGCATGCTCACGAGCCTGCAGCTCGCCCGCTTCTACCCCGACCTCTCCGACTCCCGCTGCGCCACGCGGGTCGCCCTCGGCCACTCGCGCTTCTCGACCAACACCTTCCCCAGCTGGGAGCTCGCGCACCCCTACCGGATGATCGCCCACAACGGCGAGATCAACACGATCATGGGAAACCGCAACTGGATGCGCGCCCGCGAGAAGCGGCTGGCCTCCGAGCTCTTCGGCGATGACCTGGCCAAGGTGCTGCCCAGCGTGCGCCCTGGCGGCTCGGACTCTGCCACCTTCGACAACGTCCTCGAACTGCTCACCCTGGCCGGGCGCTCACTGCCGCACGCGATGATGATGATGATCCCCGAGGCCTGGGCCGGTCGCGACGACATGGAGCCGGACCTCAGGGGCTTCTACGCCTACCACTCCTGCCTGATGGAGCCCTGGGATGGACCGGCCGCGGTCGCCTTCACCGACGGGCGGGTCGTCGGCGCGACGCTCGACCGCAACGGCCTGCGTCCCGGACGCTGGGTGGAGACCAGCGACGGCTGGGTCGTGCTCGCCTCCGAGGCCGGCGTGATGCCGATCAACGAGGCGCTGATCGTGCGCAAGGGCCGCCTGCAGCCCGGGAACCTCTTCCTGGTCGACCTCGAGGAGGGGCGCATCGTCGAGGACGCGGAGGTCAAGGACACGATCTCCACCCAGCAGCCCTACGGCCACTGGTATGCGAGGCAGGCGGTGAACTTCGAGGACCTGCCGTCGGTCAGGCCCCGGGTGCCGCGCACCGAGCCGCTGCTCAACCGCCAGCTCGCGTTCGGCTACAGCCAGGAGGACCTGCGCGTCCTGCTCGCCCCGATGGCCGAGACGGGCGCGGAGCCGACGGGTTCGATGGGCAACGACCTCGCGCTGGCCGTGCTCTCCGATTGCCAGCCACCGTTGTTCTCCTACTTCAAGCAGCTCTTCGCGCAGGTCACCAACCCGGCCATCGACTCGATCCGCGAGTCGATCGTCATGAGCCTGGGCACCGGGGTCGGGGCGGAGCGCAACCTGTTCGAGGAGACCCCCGAGCACGCCCACCAGCTGGTCATGCGCCAGCCCATCCTGCGCAGCCCCGAGCTCGAGAAGCTGCGCCAGGTCCCCCAGGACGTGTTCGCAGCCCGCACGATCGACATCACGTGGCCGGTCGCCGAGGGTCCGACGGGGATGGCGCAGGCGGTGCATCGGATCTGTGCCGAGGCGGACGAGTGCATCGAGCAGGGGTGCACGGTGATCATCCTCTCTGACCGCAAGCTGAGCCCGCGGCGCGTGGCGATGCCTTCGCTGCTGGCCGTCGGCGCGGTGCACCATCACCTGGTACGCGAGGGGACGCGGCTCGGAGCGGGTCTGGTGATCGAGTCCGGTGAGCCGCGCGAGGTCCATCACATGTGCACCCTGATCGGCTACGGAGCCAGCGCGATCAATCCCTACCTCATGTTCGAGTCGCTGGAGGACATGGTTCGGCGGGGACTGCTGTCCGAGGACCTGTCGCTCGAGGCGGCCGAGGCCAACCTCGTCACGGCGATCGGCAAGGGGCTGCTCAAGACGATGTCCAAGATGGGCATCTCGACGATCGACTCCTATTGCGGAGCCCAGATCTTCGAGGCCGTGGGGCTGGACGCCGCGTTGATCGAGCGCTACTTCACGGGCACCGCTTCGCGCATCGGCGGGGTGGGGATGGGCGTCGTGGCCACCGAGGCCCTGGTGCGCCACGCCCGCGGGTACCCCGAGCCAGGGTCCGAGCTGCTGCCGGTCGGCGGCCTCTACCAGTGGCGCCGCGAGGGCGAGCGTCGGATGTGGGATCCCGAGACGATCGCCCTGCTCCAGCACTCGGTGCGCAGCGAGGACGGCAGCGCCCAGCAGAGCTACGAGCGCTTCTCCCGGTTGGTCAACGAGGAGAACGCCCGCCACGGAATGCTGCGCGGGCTGCTCAAGTTCCGGGAGGACCTGCGGCCGATCGAGCTCGACGAGGTCGAGTCGGCTGCGGAGATCGTTCGGCGGTTCTCCACCGGCGGCATGAGCCTGGGCGCGCTCTCCCCCGAGTCCCACGAGACGCTGGCCATCGCCATGAACCGGATCGGCGGGATGTCGAACACGGGCGAGGGGGGCGAGGACGAGCGTCGCAACCGCCCGGACGCAAACGGCGACTCGCGGCGCTCGGCGATCAAGCAGGTCGCATCCGGACGCTTCGGGGTGACGATCGGCTACCTGGTCAACGCCGACGAGCTTCAGATCAAGATCGCCCAGGGCGCCAAGCCCGGCGAGGGTGGGCAGCTGCCCGGTCACAAGGTCGATCGCTACATCGCAGACCTGCGCCACTCGACACCGGGCGTGGGCCTCATCTCGCCGCCGCCCCATCACGACATCTACTCGATCGAGGACCTCAAGCAGCTGATCTACGACCTGCGCTGCGCCAACCCCGCGGCGCGGGTGTCGGTGAAGCTCGTCTCCGAGGTGGGCGTCGGCACCGTCGCGGCCGGCGTGGTCAAGGCCAATGCCGACCACGTGGTGATCGCCGGCCACGACGGGGGTACGGGTGCCTCGCCGCAGTCTTCGATCCAGGCGGCCGGAGTGCCCTGGGAGATCGGGCTCTCCGAAACGCAGCAGACGCTGCTGGGCAACGATCTGCGATCACGAATCGTGGTGCAGGTCGACGGCCAGATGCGCACGGGCCGCGACGTCGTGATCGCCGCCCTGCTGGGGGCCGACGAGTTCGGCTTCTCCACCGCCCCCTTGATCGCCACCGGCTGCATCATGATGCGCGTCTGCCACCTCAACACCTGCCCGGTGGGGATCGCCACGCAGGACCCGGTGTTGCGCAAGCGCTTCGCCGGCGCGCCCGAGCACGTCGTCAACTACCTGTTCCTGGTGGCCGAGGAGACGCGGCAGATCATGGCCTCCCTTGGTGTACGCACCGTCGACGAGTTGATCGGGCGCTCGGACTTCCTGCGCGCCGACCGCGCGATCGACCACTGGAAGGCGCGCGGCGTCGATCTCTCAAACGTGCTGTCCATGCCCGACCTCGCCCCCGGGGCTCCCAGGCGCCGTACCGAGGCACCGCCCTCCGTGCTCGACGATGCGCTGGACTGGGAGCTCATCGAGGCCGCACGGCCAGCGATCGAGCGCGGCGAGGCGGTGCGCTTCGAGCGCCGCCTCGGCAACGTCAACCGGGCCGTCGGCGGACTGCTCTCCAGCGAGATCACCCGCCGCCACGGCGCCGGCGGGCTGCCGCGCGGCAGCTCGATCGAGATCGACTTCCGCGGCTCGGCCGGGCAGAGCTTCGGTGCGTGGCTGGCGCCGGGCGTGACCTTCACCCTGTACGGCGACGCCAACGACTACACCGGAAAAGGCATGTCCGGTGGCGTGGTGGCGGTGTGCCCGCCCGATGGGCACGCCTACCCCGCCGAGGAGAACGTGATCGTCGGCAACACCGTTCTCTACGGGGCCACGAGCGGGCGCGCATTCTTCCGCGGGCTGGCTGGCGAGCGCTTCGCGGTGCGCAACTCGGGCGTGGAGACGGTGGTCGAGGGCGTCGGCGACCACGGGTGCGAGTACATGACCGGCGGTCGGGTGGTGGTACTCGGCCGGACCGGACGCAACTTCGCGGCGGGCATGAGTGGCGGCATCGCCTACGTGCTCGACGACGACGAGCGCTTCGCCTCCCGGTGCAACATGGAGCTCGTCGAATTCGAGGAGATCGACGACGGCGAGGCCCAGGACCTGCGGCGCCTCATCAACGAGCACGCGGCGCGCACCGGCTCGTTGCTCGCCGAGCGCCTCCTGCGCGACTGGGACGAGACGCTGCCCCGCTTCGTCAAGGTGATGCCGCGTGACTACAAGCGCGCGCTCGAGGAGCTAGAGGCGGAAGGGGTCGCCGGCTAGCGATGGGAGAACTGGGCGGCTTCATCCAAGTCCACCGCGTGGGGTTCGACAAGCGCGACCCTGCGGAACGGGTGCGCGACTACAAGCAGTACTTCCACACCCAGCCCGAGGAGGAGCTGCAACGCCAGGGCGGCCGCTGCATGGAGTGTGGCGTGCCCTTCTGCCACGAGGGCTGCCCGCTGGGCAATCTCATCCCCGACTGGAACGACCTGGTCTACCGGGGCGACTGGCGGCGAGCCATCGAGCAGCTGCATGCGACGAACAACTTCCCCGAGTTCACCGGGCTGATCTGCCCGGCGCCGTGCGAGTCGGCCTGCGTGCTGGATATCAACGACGACCCGGTGACCATCGAACAGATCGAGCTGGGGATCATCGAGCGAGCATGGGCCGAGGGGTGGGTGGTGGCGGCGCCGCCCGAGCACCGTACGGGCCACTCGGTGGCGGTCGTGGGGTCCGGCCCGGCGGGGATGGCGGTCGCGGCTCAGCTCAACGACGCCGGCCATGCCGTCACGGTGTTCGAGCGCGACGAGGGGGTGGGCGGCCTCATGCGCTTCGGCGTTCCCGATGCCAAGCTGGAGAAGTGGATCATCGACCGCCGGGCCGACGTGATGCGTGCCGAGGGTGTCGAGTTCCGCTGTGACGTGGAGGTGGGGGGCGACGTCACCACCGACGAGCTGCGAGAGCATCACGACGCGGTGGTCATCGCCATCGGCTCGCGCGTACATCGGGACCTCGGCGTCCCGGGCCGTGACCTCGACGGCGTGCATTTCGCGATGGACTACCTCTATCAGCGCAATCGCCACGTCGCGCGCTTGGACGGCCGCCCGTCGCGCGAGCCCGAGCGCCCGATCACTGCGGAGGGCAAGCACGTGGTGGTGGTGGGCGGCGGCGACACCGGTATGGACTGCATCTCCAACGCCATCCGCGAGGGTGCGGCCGACGTGCGGATGCTCGATGTCTACCCGGAGCTGCCTCCCTCGGGCCGGCTTGCCAACACGCCCTGGCCGCTTCCACCCAAGCGGACGCTGACCACGTATGCGCTGGACGAGGGCGGCGAGCGGAAGTGGAACGCGGAGATGACCGAGCTGCTGGGGGCGGACGGTCGGGTGCTGCGCGCGCGGGCGCGCCGGGTGGAGGGAACGTCCTCGCGTGACCTGCGCCCCGTGGCGGGGAGTGAGTTCGAGCTGCCGGCCGACCTCGTGCTGATCGCCATCGGCTTCTCACATCCCGAGCATGCCGGGATGGTGGAGGACCTCGGCGTCGAGCTCGATGCCCGCGGCAACGTCAAGGCCTCGATCTACGAGACATCGGTCCCCGGGGTGTTCGCCTGCGGCGATGCGCGGATCGGCCAGTCGCTCGTGGTGACTGCGATCGCAGAGGGGCGCAAGTGCGCGCGCCTGGTTGATCGCTGGCTGTGTGGGACCGACGACTCCGAGCTGCGCCCCGACGCGGTGGCGGCCATCACCGACGCCCACTTCCTCGAGCTGGAGGCTCAGACGGCGGGCACGGTCACGGCCGGCGACGACTTCTTCCTGGGGCCCGGCTGAACCTATCCCGGGTCAGGGCACGGGCCCGGCCTCGGCCAGCGGCTGCGTGAACTTGCGGACCAGCCCGAACGTGACACGGAAGCGCACCGTGCCCTGAAATCCGCCGGCGCGGAACGGCCGTGTGTCGGCGAACACGAGCGCGAAGCGCCGCCGGCGAAAGCGGCTCACGGCATAGTTGCGGGAGGGCGCCGCGTTGCCGGCCACCAGGTCGCGGTCGCGGGGCCCGGCGCAGTGGGTGTCCAGGTAATCGGGTTGGGCCTCGCCGACCCCGACCCCGACGTCGGCACCGGTCGTGCCGGTCTGGTGGAGGGCGATGGTCACCCGTCGCCGTCCGGGCGCCCCGGAGAAGCCGTCGGCCTTGAACGTCTCGGTGTCGGTGCAGCGCGCCGTGCGGTTACCGGCGCCATCGACGAAGCCGACGTCCGATGAGGTACGCCCGCTTCCGACCGCCAAGCCGAAGGCGAGGCCGAACGGGTCCTGGCTGGTTGGTGCGGTGAAGGCGCCGGTGCCGCGGCCGTGGAAGTTGTAGTGAACCGTTCCCGCGTACCCGCAGAGGCCCGACGGGGCACAGCTGGCGGGATCCCCCTGGAAGCGGACCACTTCATCGATGTCGGCCTGTCGCAGGTCGTAGACGAACAGGCTCTGCGGCACGGCCCGCGCCTTGCGCGCAGGCGCCCCGGTAGCCGGCAGCACCAGCACGAGCGCCGCCGCGAGCATCCCTGCGCGGCGGATCCCCAGGCCCATCGCGCGAACTGTGGAGGTCGCCCTCGAGGATGTCAACCGGCCGGCAATACAGAGCGCTAAGCTGGTCTGCGGCATGGTCCTCGGCACCCTCGCGCTCGACTACACGCTCTCGCTGCTGGCGATCTTCGGTGGCATCGGCCTGATAGCCAATGCGATCATCATGTACATCGTGGCGCAGGCCCGCAGCGAGCGGCGCGCCGACGAGGAGTGGCGCGAGCGCGGCTACCGCGGGGTCGAGTAACGTCACCCCGGCGCTCCGGCAAGGCTGATCCGGCGCGCCCGCGCCGCCGCTCGGGCACCCCGCGGCCCACCTACACCGGACACGCGTAGTGCCCACCTTCTGCCGTCACAATCGGTTCGTTGAGAACTGCCCCATCTGTGGAGCGCCCGAGCCGACCTCCACGCGTCGCCAGGGCGTCGCGACGGCGACCCGGCCCACGACCCGGGCGGGAGGGGTGCGCATCCGCCAAGCTGCCCGCACCTCCGATGACGGCTACCGCTCCGGGCTCGCGCCCGGGATCAAGCTCCAGGACGATGCGACTCGCCTTGCCGAGGAGATCGCGTTCGCCGTCGCGCGACTGAACCTCCTGGCGAGCACGCCTCCGGGGCTCTATGCAGAGGTCGCATCCATGCCTGACGCCGAGGAAGCCCTCTGGCTCGCCTTCCTCATCGCGTACGTCGGTCCCCTCGAAGGAGAGGATCCCTTCGCGGCGATTCGCAGTGTCCGCACACCCTGGGACGGAGGCGAGCTGCCGTCCTTGGACGGTGTCGCGAGCGGTCCCCGCAGCGCGTATGACCGCGCGCAGGGCGCACGCACGCTCGCCGCCTACCGGGCCTGGGCGCAGCGGGCAGGATCCCAGGCGGCGGCCTACGCCGGCGAGGCGCACTGGACGCCCGAACGCCGTTTCGAGCGTACGTTCGAGCGGCTGGCGCTCCCGGGCCTGCACCGCGCTGCGCGCTTTGACCTCCTCGTGAGCCTCGGTCGGCTGGGCCGTATCGACGCGCACGCGGCATCGCTGCACCTCGGCGACGATCACACGACCATTGCCGCCAAGCGCGTGTTCGGCATCGGCGATCCGCTGCTGATCGACCGCCGCGCCCGCGAGCTGGTGGACGCCTGCCAGGTTCCCCTCGGCGCCCTGGACCTCGCGCTCTACAACTGGAGCCGGCAGCCCGGGGAGCAACGGGCCACGCTGGGCGCTGCGGACGCGGACCCCGACGAGTCGGTGCGCGAGCGGAGCCTGGCGGCGCTGGAGGCCTGAGCACCGGACGCGGCTAGGCCTCGCCCGAGTCGGGCGGTGGGGGCTCTCGCGCCTTGACCCTCTCGAGGCACGCGCGGCACAGTGGGACCTCCCCCGGGATCGCCCCGACCTTGTGTGGTTGCGTGGGGCTGTCCGATCCGCAGGAGCTGCACCTGGGCCACTTGGGCGCGGGGTAGAACTCCTTGGCCCGCAGCTCCTTCCGCCGTCGACGCTTGATCTCCTCCCTCCTCTCAGCCGATCACCGTTCGCAGACGAGCATCTGGCCTGGGAGGTACTCCTACCATCGGGCGCAGCGTTCTTGACAGGCAGCGGGACAGGTTGGCGCGGGATGCTGCGCCCGCGCGGGCGATGCAGCTTCGCTTGCGTGGATTGCAACAAGTCGCGCAACCCGCGATAACCGTTTCATGAGCACGGTGCGGACGAATGCTGCGGCGGTCATGCTGGGCGTCAGCCCGAACACGCTGCGCAGCTGGGAGCGTCGCTTCGACTATCCGCGCCCGAGCCGCACCGATGGCGGCCATCGTCAGTTCGACCTCGCCCAGCTGGAAGCCCTCAAGCAGGCGTTTGCCGAGACGCAGGACATCGCCTCGGCGATCTCGCTGGCTCGCGACCGCGGCGAGGGGCCGTCAACCGCGGCTCGCTTGCGGGCGACGCTGGCCGCCTTCGACGAGGAGCGCTCGGCGCGCCTGCTGGAGGAGAGCCTGGCCATCCGATCCCTGGAGCGGACGGTCGAGGAGATCCTGCTCCCCGCGGTCGATGCGTTGGCCTGCCGGGAGACCTCGACGGCCGAGCACCAGTTCGCGTGGCGCTTCGCGTCGGGATGGATGGCCGCCGCCCAGCGGCTCGCGCCCGCTCCTCACCGGCCCGACGCCGTGCTTCTCCTCGAGGCCGCCCGCACGTTCGACCTCGACGCCCTGCATGTTCAGGCGCTGGAGCTCGCGCTGCGCCGCAGCGGCCTACGCACACTGTGGCTGAGCGTGGAGGTCGACCCGGCGCGCGTGTCGCGCGCTCTGCGGGCGGTGGCGCCTCGCGCCGTGGTGCTCACCGGCCGCCGGGCGGCGATGGACCGCTTCGGGCGGCTGGTCTACGCGTCGCGTCGCGCCGTGCATCCCGTCGAGGTCTTCGACTATCGCGGCGCGCTGCCCGACACCGGGGCCAGCACGGTGTGCCGCCTCGGCGATTCGCCGCTGGGGGCGCGCGACCGTCTCCTGCACGTTCTGGCCCAGCCGGCCAAGGCGCCCGCGCCGGCCGGGCCTCCCGCGGCGCCTCTGCGCCTGCGTCCGGTCAAGACGGCGTAGTCGGCACAAGCCCGCCGATGCGGGACAATCCGCCGACGATGGCCCAGACCGCCAAGCCTCACCGCGACGTCGAGCGACAGCCCTCCTTCCCCGCCCTGGAGGAGGAGGTGCTGGTGCGCTGGCGGGAGCGCGACGTGTTCCGCGAGTCGCTGCGCCGGCGGGAGGGCGCGCCGGTATGGGTGTTCTACGAGGGGCCGCCGACGGCCAACGGGCCGCCGGGCTCTCACCATGTCCTGGCCCGAGCCTTCAAGGACATCTTCCCGCGCTACAAGACGATGCGCGGGCACTTCGTCGAACGCAAGGGCGGCTGGGACTGCCACGGGCTCGCGGTCGAGATCGAGGTGGAGCGGCAGCTGGGCATGTCCTCCAAGGAGGACATCGAGCGCTACGGCATCGCGGAGTTCAACCAGCGCTGCCGGGAGTCGGTGTTCGAGTTCGTCGAGGAGTGGAACCGCCTGACCGAGCGCATCGGCTTCTGGATCGACCTCGATGACGCCTACCGGACGTTGGACGACGCCTACATCGAGTCGGTGTGGTGGGCGCTGCGCCAGATCTGGGACCGCGGGCTGCTCGAGGCGGGCGACAAGGTCGTGCCCTACTGCCCGCGCTGCGGCACCGCCCTGTCCTCGCACGAGGTGGCGCAGGGCTATCGCGACGTGGTGGACCCGTCCGTGTACGTGAAGCTGCCGGTCATCGCCAAGCAGCCTCTGGTCGCGGGGGACCAACTGCTCGTGTGGACGACGACGCCATGGACGCTCGTCTCCAACGCCGCCGTGGCCGTGGATCCCCAGCTCACCTACGTCCGGGCGCGTCTGGGCGCCGAGGTCTTCGTCCTCGCCGGCGACCTGGTCGGCCGGGTACTCGGGCAGGAGGCTGAGGTGCTCGCACACTTCCCGGGCACTCAGCTCGAGGGGACCTCCTACCAGCCCCCATTCGACTTCATCACCGCCGAGGACTACGGCGCGAAGGGCCACACGGTGCTGCCGGGCGACTTCGTCACCGCTCAGGAGGGGACCGGGCTGGTCCACACCGCGATCGCCTTCGGCGAGGACGACTTCCGCCTCGGCGAGCAGCAGGGCCTCGCCGTGGTCAACCCGGTTCGCGGCGACGGCACCTACGACGAGCGGATCGGACCGTATGCGGGGCGCTTCGTCAAGGATGCCGACGCCGAGCTGATCGAGGACCTGCGGGCGCGCGGCCGGCTGTTGCGAGCCGAGCCCTACGAGCACGCCTATCCCCATTGCTGGCGCTGCGGCACACCGCTGCTCTATTACCCCAAGCCGTCGTGGTACATCCGCACGCAGGAGGTGCGCGACCGCCTGCTGGCCGCCAACGAAGCGGTCGCCTGGCACCCCGAGCACATCAAGCACGGCCGCTTTGGCAAGTGGCTGGAGAACAACGTCGACTGGGCCCTCTCGCGCGACCGCTACTGGGGCACGCCCCTGCCGATCTGGCGCTGCGATGCCGGCCACGTCCATTGCATCGAGTCCTTTCAGGAGCTGCGCGAGCGTTCCGGGGCGACGCTCTCCGATCACCATCGCCCCTACGTCGACGACGTCGCCTTCCCGTGCCCGGAGTGCGACGCCGAGATGCACCGCGTACCGGAGGTGATCGACGTGTGGTTCGACTCGGGCTCCATGCCCTTCGCCCAGTATCACGCGCCCTTCGAGAACCACGAGCGCTTTCGCGAACGCTTCCCCGCGGACTTCATCTGCGAGGCGCTGGACCAGACGCGCGGCTGGTTCTACTCGCTGCTGGCGATCTCGACGCTGCTCTTCGACCGCGCCTCCTTCGAGAACGTCGTATGCCTCGGGCTGATCCTCGACGGCGAGGGCAAGAAGATGAGCAAGTCGGTGGGCAACGTGGTCGCCCCCTGGGAGGTGATCGACCGCTACGGGGCCGACGCCTTCCGCTGGTACTTCTTCACTTCCAAGCAGCCGTGGGACGGCTACCGCTTCTCCCTGGACACGGTGGGCGAGGGTGTGCGCCAGTTCCTGCTCCAGCTGTGGAACACCTACGCGTTCTACGTGCTCTACGCCAACGTCAACGGGGTGGCGCCCGCGCCGCCCGCGGACTCGGCCGACGAGCTGGATCGCTGGGCGCTCTCCCGCCTGCACGCCACGACCGAGCGCGTGCGCGAGCGCCTCGACGAATACGACGCGACCTTCGCTGGGCGGGCGATCGCCGAGTTCGTCGACGATCTCTCCAACTGGTACGTCCGGCGATCGCGCCGGCGCTTCTGGGACGGCGACCCCGAGGCCTTCGCCACGCTGCGCCGCTGCCTGCTCACCACCGTGCAGCTCCTCGCACCGTTCTGCCCGTTCGTCACCGACGAGATCTACGACAACCTCGACGGCGGCGAGGCGAGCGTCCATCTGTGTGACTTTCCCGTCTCCGAGGGTCGCGACGAGCCACTGGAGGCCGCGATGGCGGTGGCCCGCGAGACCGTCCGGCTGGGACTGGGGGCGCGGGGGCAGGCCCGGCTCAAGGTCCGCCAGCCGCTCCGGGAGGCCGTGGTGGTGGCGACGGGAGATGAGCGCGCAGCGATCGAGCGTCTGAGCGACATCGTCCGCGACGAGCTCAACGTCAAGGCGCTGCGCTTCGTCTCCGGCGCCGACGAGCTCGGCCGCTACGAGGTCAAGCCCAACTACCGGGCGCTGGGGCCGCGGTTCGGCCGGCACATGCCGCAGGTGGCGTCGGCGGTGGCCGCCCTCCACCCCGATCACGTGGCCGCTGCGCTGCGCGAGGGCCGGGCGGTGGGCGTCGCGATCGACGGCCGCGAGCACGAGCTCAACGGGGATGAGCTCCAGCTGGTCATGCGCCCGCTCGAGGGCTACCAGCTCGAGCGCGAGGGCTCCCACGCCGTGGCGCTGGATCTGACGCTCGACGACGAACTGCGTCGCGAGGGATGGGCGCGGGAGGTCGTCCACGCCGTGCAGGGCGCGCGCAAGGGCGCGGGCCTCCAGGTGGAGGAGCGCATCGCGCTCACGCTCGGTGGCGACGACGGGCTGCTGTCAGCCGTTCGCACGCACGAGCCCTACGTCGGCGGGGAGACGCTGGCCACCTCGATCGCCTACGACGGCGCGGGCGTTGGGGCAGCGGTGGCCATCGAGGGACGCGAGCTGCGCATCGCGCTGATTCGGGCATGAGCCCGCTGCGCACGGTCCTCGCCGTGTTCGCGATGCTCGCACTGGTGGTGACCTTCTTCGCCGCACTCGTCGCGGCGGACGACCCTCCGACCATGTGCGCCTCGCTTCCGGGCCGCGCCCATCGCGCCAGCGGGATCCTCAGTCACGACATCGGGCCGGGCAAGCTCTCCTGCGTCCAGGTTCGCCGGCTGCTGCGACGGTGGCTGCGCGCTCGGTTCCCCGCGCGCCTGGATGGCTGGCGGTTCGCCTATCGCCCGGACTGCAGCTGCCACTCGGCCGTGCGGGTGATCGGCGGGAAGGTCCGCCGCTTCACCTTCACCTGAGCGGCGCGGGCCCGCTCAGGCCAGCGCCGGCTCGAGCTCGGCTTCGAGCTTGGCCTTGGGGTAGGCGCCGATGACCTTCTTGGCCACCCCGCCGTGGCGGAACAGGATCAGCGTCGGGATTGAGAGGATCTCGAACTGCGCGGCGGTCTTCTGGTTCTCGTCGGTGTTGAGCTTGACGATCTTGAGGTCGCTGCGCTCGCCGGCGATCTCCTCGAGCACCGGCGCGACGACGCGGCACGGGCCGCACCAGGGCGCCCAGAAGTCGACCAGCACGGGCTGCTCGGATTCGAGCACCTCGGCCTGGAAGTTGGCGTCGCTGACTTCGGTGATGGTTCCCATGGTCGCTCCTCGGATCCCGGTTGGTTTTTGCACTATACAAAGTGTAGTAAGAGCGCGGCGACGGTCCGCGCGGCCGGCGTCAGCCGGCCAGCGCTCGCAGGAGGTGGGGCGAGACGTAGACCTCGACCATCGCGCTGGCCACCAGCACCGGCACCGCGATCGCCACGGTCACGAGGGTTGCTGCGAGCAGCTCGTGCCAGTGGCCTGCGCGGCTCGCGATGATCCACGCGGCCAGCGGAAGGAAGAGCGCGGTCAGCTCCGGCAGCGCATGGGGAAGTAGGCCGATCAGCAGGATCCCGACCGGAACGTCGAGCTGCGCCCCCAGGGTCGAGGCCGCACTTCCGAGCACGAAGGCCTGGGTGGCCAGGGAGAACGTCGTGGCGCACACCACGAAGGTGATCGCCGCCGGCCCCGCCTTGTCGTGCACCCGGCGCCACAGGCCGCTGTAGCGCTCCGCCTCGGCCGGAAGCGAGCTGCCGGCGATGAACCCGGCCACGCAGGCCATGGCGTGCAGGGCGAGGACGAGCGAATTGCGAAACAGCACCCCGCCCACCGCATCCAGCGTGGCCGGGCGGTTGAGCCCCGCCAGGGCCAGGCCGCTGGCATCCGGAGTGGCGATCGTGCCGACCGCCCATACGCCGAGCAGGAGGCCGGTGGCGATGGTCAGGCTGCCGAGCAGCCAGCTGCCGAGCACCGACCCCGGACGCCGATTCCACCCGGCCAGGGTCGCGCGAGTGTCGCGAAGCCCCTGGGCCAGCGCGAGGTCGTGGGCGTCCACACGTCGTGCATCGGCATCCCGGAGAGCCGGGTTGAGTCGTTCGCCGAAGTCGGCGCGAGCGCCGTCGCGGCAACGGTCAGGCGCGCCTGCGCAGGCGCATCTGGGGCACCCGCCAGAACGCCTCCAGCGCGATGCGCGAGGACATCTTGCTCCGCCCGACCTGGCGCTCACGAAACACGATCGGCAGCTCGACGACCTCGAAGCCGCAGCGGGCCGCGCGGTAGGTCAGCTCGATCTGGAACGCGTAGCCCTGTGAGCGCACGCTGGGAAAGTCGATGGCCTGCAGCGTGGCACGGCGAAAGCACTTGAAGCCCCCGGTCAGGTCATGCACATGCACGCTGAGTAGCAAGCGGGCGTAGAGCGAGCCGGCCCGACTCACCAGGCGCCGCAGCACGCCCCAGTCGATCACCCCGCCGCCGGGGACATAGCGCGACCCGAGCACGAGGTCGGCGCCGTCGCGGGCGGCGGCCAGCAGCCGCGACAGGTCCGCCGGATCGTGTGAGAAGTCCGCGTCCATCTCCATCACGTAGCCGGCGCCTCCGGCGATCGCGCTGGCAAAGCCGGCGAGGTAGGCCGGCCCCAGCCCCCCTTTGGCGGGCCGGTGCAGCACGCGCACCGCGTCCAGCTCGGCGGCCAGGCGATCGGCCAGCTCGCCGGTCCCGTCCGGTGAGCCGTCGTCGACCACGAGGATCGTGAAACCCTCGGGCGCGGCGGCTTGCAGGACGGTCATGGCCGCCCTGATCAGCGACTCGAGGTTCTCCGCCTCGTTGTAGGTGGGGATGACCAGCCATGGGGTCTCGGAGGGCGCCACCAGGCGCCCTACCCTATTGGGGCATTCCGCCGCCATGCCCGAGCCGTTGACCAACACTCAGATCGCCGCCGCGCTGGCCGAGCTCGGCGATCTCTACGAGCTCGACGGGGCGATCATCCACCGCGTCGTGGCCTACCGCTCGGCGGCCAAGGCCGTGCGCGACGCGTCGGTGTCGGTGGGAGCGCTGGCCCGACAGGGTCGGGCCAGCGAGCTGCCCGGCATCGGGCGGACGCTGCAGGAGAAGATCGTCGCCCTGCTCGAGACCGGTGACATCCCCAAGGCGCGCGAGTTGCGCGCCCGCTTTCCCGCCGGGCTGATCGAGATGACACGGCTGCCGGGCCTGGGCCCCAAGCGCGCCCGCATGCTCCACGACGAGCTGGGGATCGACTCCCTCGATGCGCTGCGCCACGCCGCCGAGGGGGAGCGCCTACGCGGCCTGAAGGGATTTGGGCCCAAGGCCGAGGCCAACCTGCTCGCCGCCATCGCGGCAGGCGGCGGCGGCGAGGCCGAGGTGCGGGTGGTGCTCGACCGGGCGCTGGCCATCGGCGAGCCCATCGTCGCGGCGCTTCGCGCGCACCCCGCCTGCACCCGGGTCGAGCTGGCCGGCTCGGCGCGGCGGATGGCCGACTCCTGCAAGGACCTCGACATCATCGCCACCGCGGTCGACGCCGGCGCTCTGGTGAACGCGTTCGCGGAGCTCCCGGAGATCGAGGCGGTGGGCTCGCGGGGCGAGGCGGGGGCGCGGGCGAGGACCCACAGCGGCATGAAGGTCGACCTCCGCGTGGTCGAGCCCGACCAGTTCGGAAACCTGCTCCAGCACTTCACCGGCTCGCGCGAGCACAACATGGCGCTGCGCGAGGCGGCGGTGCGCCGCGGCCTGCACGTGTCCGAGTACGGCGTGCTCGACGACGGGACCCGTGAGACCCTGCGGTGCGCCACCGAATCCGAGGTCTACCGCGCGCTCGGGCTGGCCTACGTCGAGCCCGAGCTGCGCGAGAACCGGGGAGAGCTGGAGGCTGCCCGCGGCGACGGCGAGAACCTGCCCAAGCTCATCGCGGACGGTGACCTGCGGGGCGACCTCCACTCCCACACCACCGCCTCGGACGGCAAGAATTCGATTTCCGAGATGGCGGGTGCGGCGCTGGCGGCCGGTTATGAGTATCTGGCAATCACCGATCACTCGGCCAGCATGGGCTTTGGCTCCGATGTCTCCCCGGACGAGCTGCGCCGCCAGATCGAACGTGTGCGCGCCGCCAACCAGGGCGTCGACGGCATCGAGCTGCTGGCCGGCAGCGAGGTCAACATCCTTCCCGACGGCTCTGCCGACTACGACGACGAGCTCCTGGCCGAGCTCGACTGGGTGATCGCCAGCGTGCACACCTCGTTTCGCATGTCCGAGCCCGAGATGACCGAGCGCATCGTGGCCGCCATGGAGCACCCGTGGATCGACGCGATCGGTCACCCCACCGGTCGCAAGATCGAGGCGCGCGCCCCCTATCCGCTTGACATGGAGCGGGTGATCGCCGCGGCCGTGCGGACCGGGACCATGCTGGAGATCAATGCCAACCCCGACCGGCGGGACCTGCCCGATACCCATGCCCGCGCCGCCGCGGCGGCCGGTGTGCGCCTGGTCATCAACACCGACGCCCATCGCACGCGAACCTTCAGCGTGGCCCGGTACGGCATCGCCACCGCCCGCCGCGCCTGGCTGACCAGCGACGACGTGGCCAACACGCTGCCGTGGAAGCGCTTCGCCAAGCTGCGCAAGCGCGCACGCGCCGAGTCCGCCGATCGGGAGCCGACACCCCGTTAAGCTGGCGCGCGCACCCGCCAGCTCTCGAAACGGAGGCGCAGCGATGGCCGACTACACGGCAAAGAAGATCGGCGACATGGAGACCCGCTAGGCGACTGAACGCCCACGCACCAGGCGCGGAAGCAGCTCCTCGGCGATGATGCGGTCCACGGTCTCACGGCGGAACGGCGCCAGCTCGGCGCCGGCGCGCTCGGCGTAGCCGGCTGCCGGGTCGTCGAGCGCGGTGCGCAGCGCCCCGGCGAGGTCTTCGGTGACCAGCCGCGGGTCCAGCCTCCGCGCGATGGGCAGCGCGGCGTACGCGCCGGAGGCGGGCGTCGTGACCAGCATCGTCCCGTCGGCCAGCGCCTCGAGCTGGGTCTGGCCGAAGTCCTCGCGCCGAGGGGCGGTCACGAAGACGCGCGCGCGGCGCAGGAGGGAGCGGAAGTCCGCCCCGTCGAGCATGCCGGCGAACCGGACGCCGTCGACCGGCGTACCCGTCGCGCCCGCGACGACGAGCGACTCGCTCCCTCTCCGGGCGCGCGACCAGGCCGACAGCACGTCGTCGAGCCGGCGCTTGACCGGGTCCGCGCCGTAGGTCACGGCGGCGATGTCGCGCTCACCCGGCGGCCCCGAGGTCTCGATCGGCACCGAGACGATCACCGCCTCCGCGCGAGTAGCCGGCGCTCGTGCCAGCGCGGCCTCGCTCATGGGCACGAGCAGCGGGGCCTGGGCCATGCGCCGGCGCTCGACCGGACGCTGCCACACGCCGTGGCGCCCCGGCCGGTTGTCGGCGGCGGGGGCATCGAAGCGGATCGCCCCGGGCCGCGGCCACAGCAGCGCCGCGGTGGTGCTGGAGTAGAGGATCGAGCGGGGGTCATGCTCGGCGATCGCGGCGCGCGCGGCGCTCCGAGCGGCGTGCGCCTGACTGAGATCGTGCAGTGCAAAGGTGGGGAGCTCGCGTCCGAGGCGGGCCGGCGCCTCCGCCACCTGCGCCCCCGCCCGGCGCAGCGCGCCGGCGAGCTGGGCGTCGGCTGCCCGCAGCCCGGCGGTGCCGCCGAGCGATACGAGCAGCACATCGACCGCCACGGCTACCGAGCCACTACGGCCGCAGCACCGCGTCGGACTTGCCGCTGCCGTTGGAGCTCGAATACAGCGACGTGAACCCGGGCGTGCGCACCAGCTGGATCGGCTGCACGGGCGAGGTGCGCTCGATGTAGAAGCGCACGCCGTCGCGAAGCTCGATCGCGGCGACCGCCTTCTCTTGCCGGCGCCAGGCCAGCGCTCCGATGATCGTGAACCCCGTGGCGATGGCAGAGATCTGTGGAGCCACGATGGCGAGCCCGCCGGCCGCCACGACGAACACCAGAAGCGGCCACAACCGGTTCACGAGCACGCGCGCGGGACGCACCTCGGGGAGGACCGGCGTGCTGCGGGCGCCGGCCAGCAGGGCCGCGATCGGCGATGACGCTTGGGCGCGGCGACCCAGCCAGGCGCCGTAGGCGCCGGCCACGATCCACCACACGGCGGCGACGATGGCCGCCGTGGTGTCCTCGTGCGCACTGACGCTCGCCGCCGTCGCGGCGCCGAGCGCCGTCGCCCCGCCGGCGCTCATCAGGACCGTCGCCTTGAGAAAGTCGGTGAAGCGCATCAGTCGTCCACCAGGGACGCCAGCAGCCGCTGGACCCCCTCCGTCCCCTCGACCACCGCGTCGGCTTCGCGGGTGATCTCCTCCGGGCCTTCATCCGAGCGCACCCCGATCCGCACCGCGGTTTGCAGCTCGCCCTCGTCCACCAGCTCGCCCAGCGCGCGGAAGGCATCGACGTCGGTCACGTCGTCGCCCGCGTACATGGCGTGCGCGACGTCGGTTTCGCCCAGCAGGTTGCGCACGCCGACCCCTTTGTCGATCGACAGCGGCGCGCGGACCTCCAGCACCTTGCGGCCCCAATGGGTCTGAAAGCCCGCCGCCTCGGCGTCTGCGGCGAGCCCCTCCACCGCGTCGCGCGCCTCGTCCTCGTCCGGGGCCCCCCGCCAATGAAACCCGACGATTGACTCCTTGTCCTCCAGGCGCACGTCCAGCGCCTGCAGCTCCCCGGTGTGAGCCTCGCGGGAGAAGTCCTGCACGCGGCGGATCCAGTCGCGCAGCTCGGGGTCCACGTGGGGCTCGACGGCGCTCGGCGCCAGCAGCTCCGCGCCGTGGTTGCCGATGTAGGTGAGGCTGCCGATCGAAACGATTCGTCGCGCTTCGCAGGCGCGGCGCCCGCTGACGCAGGCGACCACTTCGTACCGGCGAGCGACTGCAGTGAGCACGGCGCGCATGGGTTCTGAGATCCGCGCGTCGTCGGCGTGGCCGACGATGGGCGCCAGGGTGCCGTCGACGTCGAGCAGGATGGCGGCGTGGCCTGCATCCTCACGCAGGGGCGCCAGCAGCTCCGCGGCCTGGGCGGGCGCATTCACGCCTCTAGTATGGCGGGATGGCGCGCTCTCGCTGGCTGGCTCTCGCGGCCATCGGGACAGCTGCTGGACTGTTCAGCGGGCTCTTCGGCGTGGGCGGGGGAACGATCGTCGTTCCCCTGCTCGTCCTCTGGCTCGGCTTCAACGAGCGCGAGGCGACCGGCACGTCGCTGGCGTCGATCGTGATCATCGCCGGTATGGGGGCTGCCGTGCAGGCCACCAACGGTCACGTCCACGTGGACGACGGGGTGCTCGTGGGTCTCCCCGCGGTGGCCGGCGTGGTGGCCGGGACCTGGCTGCAGCAGCGGCTGTCCGTGCGAACCATCTCGCTGCTCTTCGCGGCCCTGCTCGTGGCCGTCGCCGTCGATCTGCTCGTCTCATGATCGTCGCGGCGCTGCTGGGGATCCTGGCCGGCGTGGCCTCGGGATTGCTCGGCGTGGGGGGCGGAATCGTGTTCGTCCCGATCCTCGTCCTCGTCCTGCACCTCAGCCAGATCGACGGCGAGGCGACGTCCCTGCTCGCCATCCTCCCCGTCGCCCTGGTCGGAGCCTGGCGCCAGCGCCGGTACGGGAACGTCCGGCTCAAGGAGGCGGCCATCATCGGGGTGCTGGCGGCCGGCGGCACGTTCGCGGGCGTTGTTCTGGCCAATGTCCTACCCGAGCGCGGGCTCAAGGTGGGCTTCGCACTGCTCACGCTGGCCACCGCCGCGCAGCTCGTCCGCCGAGCGTTGAGCGAGGAGGTCAAGCAGGCTGACGCGAAGAAGCCCTGAGCGCCGGCGGCCGTCTGCCGTCAGACCCGTGCCGGGGCCGGCCCGTGCTCGCGCTCACGCGGGGCCACCCGCCACGCCCACACGTCCGGGCGCAGCGCGGTGAGCGGTCCCCGCGCCAGCAGCGCGCAGACACCGGCCACCGCGGCGCCGGCGAGGCCGTCCAACCAGAAGTGGTTTCCGGTGACCATGACCACGAACAGCACCAAGAGCGGGTAGCACGCGAACAGCACCTTGGTCCGGCGCCGACGGGCAAGCGCGGCGGCGGTGACCCCGACGATGAGGGCAAACCCGACGTGCATGCTCGGCACGGCGGCGTACTTGTTCACCAGGGAGCTGATCGCCCCGGAGTCCTGGTTGACGTGGGCGAAGCGCTGGATCGTGTCGACGAATCCGTATTGCGGAAGCAGGCGCGGCGGTGCGGTGGGAAGGATCGCGTGCACGACGCAGGCCAGGCCCATGCCGGCGATGAACATGTTGCGCACGAAGTAGAAGGTCTCGTTGCGCCGCAGGTACAGCCAGGTGAGAAATCCGGTGCAGACCAGGAGGTGTGCGTTCATGTAGAGGAAATCCGCGGTGTGAATGATCCACGTATGCGGCAGCACCGCTTGCTGGAGGTCGACCTCGAAGAACGTGCCGGTGGCCCGCTCGATGTCCACCACCGCCCGGCCGTTGGCCAGGGCCGTCGCATCACTGCCCTCGGTGAGCCCGCGCACGACTTCGTAGAAGGCATCCACCGCCACCCAGATCGCCACCTGGCGAACTGCGTCGGGCCATCCGTGCGGCAGGCGAAAACAGGCGCGCAGGGACGACAGGGCGGAGGACGCGCGGCGAGGCATGAACCCCAACATAGTGGCATCTCGACAACGGGAGCCGGGGTCCACGCGCGGGTATTAGCCTCTGCCGCGATGTCGCTGCTCCGACGCCATCGCTTCTGGCGCGCACGCCGCGTGTGGCTGCGCGATCCCGCCCGCGCGCTGAAGCTGCTCGGCGACCGAGAGGCCGATCTGGACGGCGGCTCGCTCGCGCTGCTGGCGTGGCTCGCCCTCACCTTCCAGGCCAATCAGGAGCGCGCCGAGCGCGTGGCGCGCCTGGCGCTGGCACGTGGCGGGGACACGCGGTTGGCATCGGCTGCCCTGGCCGAGGTGCAGCTGCGCCGGGGCGACGCCGGCGACGCGATCGCCACGCTGCACGCCGGGCAAGAGCGACTGCCGCAGGTCAAGTGGTACGAGCTGACGCTCAGCGACGTCCTCGAAGAAGCCGGGCGGCGCAGCGAGGCCGCGGACGTGCTCGAGCGCGCTCTGGCGGATCCCGAGCTGCGCCGGCATGCGCTCAAACGGCTGTCGCGCCTGGCGCTGGAAGACGGCGACGACGATCGCGCCCGCGGGTACTTCAGCGAGCTGGTCGCGCTCGAGCCCGACTACGTCGTCTACGCCTCCGACTACGTGACCCTGGGGCGGCTCCAGCTCGAGGCCGGCGAGCGCGCGGCCGCGGCCGCCACCTGGCGTCGGGGAGCCCAGGTCTACCCGCGCAACGCCGAGCTGCGCGATCTGCTGCGTGAGCACTTCGACGAAGCGCCGCCGCACGCCGAGCCGAACATCCCGCCGGTTCGCGAAGCGGAGCTCGGCATCCGCCGCATCCCCGTGCGTACGGAGATGATCACCGCTCGCACCGGAGTGCTCGACGTCGTCGACGCCGCGACCGCCGCCATGCGCCGACCCGACGACGTGATCGCCCTCGCCGAGAGCGCCGCGGCCGCCGGGCAGGGGCGCCTCATCCCGCTCGAGCTGATCGAGCCCGGCCCGCTTGCCCGCTTGCTCTCGCGCTTCGTGGGGAGCATCGGGCCGTTGCACAGCCCGGCGGGCATGCAGGGGGCGATCATGGAGGCGGGGCGACCCCGGATCGCGCTCGGCACGCTCGCCGCGGTGGTGACCAAGCCCCTCGGCCGTCGCGGCTGGTTCTATCGCGTGGCCGGCCAGGCCACCGCCCTGATCGACGATGTCGCCGCGGCGCTGCCCCCCAACGACCACCACCTCGTGTTCGGGCCGCGGGACCCGGAGCGGCTGGCTCGCGACCTGGCGCAGCGCCTGGGCTGCGGCGCCGCGATCGTCGACGCCAACCATCTCAGCGGCGCCTGGGTGGTGGCCGCGTCGCCGGGGGTCGACCGGGAATGGCTCGCCGCGGCCCTCAACGACAACCCGGCCGGCAACCAGGACGAGCGCACGCCGGTGGTCATCGTGCGGCGTACACGGCCGGAGTCCTAGGACCGCCCGCTCTCAGTCCGAGCGCGTCGCGAGGACGTCCTTGACCGCGTCGAGCACGATGTCCATGTGCCAGTCCTCCAGCCCCTGGTGCACGGGTAGGGCGAGCAGCCCGCGACGTAGCGCCTCGAGCTCCGAGAAGCGCTCACGGTCGAGGATGGGGTGGGGGACCGGCCACACCTCGAGCGGTCGCACGCCGCGCTGCAGCAGCGCTGCGATCGTGCGCGGGCGGTCGCCGGCGAGCAACGGGAAGTACAGCGGGCAGGCTCCGTCGGGCAGGTCGCGGAAGGGTTCCAGCGTGCGCTCGGCGAGCTCGTCGCGCAGGCGCAGGTAGTTGTGCCGGCGCCGGGCCCGGATGGCGGTGCCGTCGACCCGGCCCAGGGCGGCTGCGGTGATTCGCGACGGCGCCCGCGCCGCCGCTTCCATGTCCGCCACGTCGAGGTTCCATTCGCCGATCACGGTCTCGGTGAGCGTGCCGGCGTGCGCAGCCGCATCGCCGCGGCTCACCTGCGCGATGGCGCGGGCCGCGCGCGCCCGCAGCGGGCGTGGCCGCGCGATCGCGGCGCGCCCGGCCACCAGTGACGCCACCGACCGGGCCATCGGCCCGGCGGGCGGACGGCCGTCGGTGGCGTCGATCCGCCGGCCGGGAGGGAGCAGCACCGCCCCGCCGTCGGGCGTGCCCAGCGACTTGCGCGGACAGAAGATCGCCGCATCGGATCCGGCTCCCAGCGGCGCCTCGCCGTGTTGCGAGAACAGGCCGTGGGCCGCATCCTCGATGACGCGCGACCCGGCGGGGTGCGCGGCCATTGGGAAACCGAAGCACGAGATGAGGTACACCGCGTCGGCGCCGGCTGCCGCACGGGCCAGGTCCTCCTCGTCGACGCGCAGCTGATCGTCGACACGATAGAAGTCGATCTCGAGGCCGGCCAAACGCGCCGCCTCGACCTCCGAGCCGCAGTGGTAGGCCGGCATGGCGAGCCGGTTTCCGGGCCGCAGTCCGAGCGCGCGCAGCACCAGCCATACCGCTCCGCGACCGAGGTGGGTGAGGGTGAGCCCCGGCTCCAGCAGCGGCCAGGCGGCCGTCGTGCGTCGCGCGCGCAGCGCGGAGAGCTCCGCCGGCGGGTAGACCCCGATCAGGACGTCGGCGCTCACGCGGCCGGAATGTAGTCGACGCTGAGGGCGTACGATCGGCGCCGACGATGCCCGGGCGACACGGAGATGCGCGATGAGGATGCGGGCCGCGGTGCTCGAGCAGTTCGGGGCGCCGCTCGCCGTGCAGGAGCTCGACCTCGCCGAGCCCCAGACCGGCGAGGTGCTCGTCGCGCTGCACGCCTGCGGCGTCTGCCACACCGACCTGTACACCGCGTCGGGCGCGGACCCGTCGGGCTATGCGCCAACCGTGCTCGGACACGAGGGCGCCGGTGTGGTCGAGCGGGTCGGCGAGGGGGTGCGCTCGCTGGTGCCCGGCGATCACGTGGTCACGCTGTTCTCGCCTCAGTGCGGCGAGTGCGTGCACTGCGCGAGTGAGAAGACGAATATCTGCCTGGCGATCCGCGACCAGCAGAACCGGGGATTGCTGCCCGACGGGACCACGCGCCTCTCCCGAGACGGGGAGCCGATCCGGCACTTCATGGGCACCTCGACCTTCGCGGAGTACACGGTCATGCCCGAGATCGCGCTGGCCAAGGTGGACCCGGCGGCGCCCCTGGACCGGGCGTGCCTGTTCGCCTGCGGCCTCTCCACCGGGCTCGGCGCCGCCATCAACACGGCCAAGGTGGAGGCCGGGTCCACCTGCGCGGTGTTCGGCGCCGGCATGGTGGGGCTGGGCGCCGTGGCCGGCTGCCGTCTCCAGGGCGCAGAGCGCATCATCTGCATCGACCTCTCGCCCCAGCGTCTCGAGCTGGCCCGCGGACAGGGGGCATCCGAGCTCATCCGCGGAGGGCCCGATGCCGTCGAGGCCGTGCTCGCCTCGACCGACGGGTTCGGCGCCGACTACACCTTCGAGGCCACCGGAAACGTTGCGGTGATGCGCCAGGCCGTCGAGGCGGCGCGCATGGGCTGGGGCCTGTGCACGGTCGCGGGGGTCGCCGGCCGGGGCGAGACGCTCGACCTCGTACCGCGCCTGCTGATCACCGGCCGGCGGGTATGCGGCTCGTCGTTCGGCGGGGTCAAGGGGCGCGACCAGGTGCCGGTGTTCCTCGAGCGCTACCTCGCGGGTGACATCGATGTCGAGCCCTTCGTGTCCCACCGCCTCACGTTGGACGAAGTCAACCGCGGATTCGAGCTGATGGAGGCGCAGGACGGGATCCGCAGCGTGATCGCGCTGCGCTGAGCATGCGGACCGGCTCGAGCATGGGCATCCCCCTGCTGCACCCGTGGCATCAGGGCTGAGCCGGCCGTTCAAGGCGCCAACCTCGGCGCCTCCGCCGCGTTGAATTGGTAATGGGATACGGAGAGATTGACTTTATCGGCGGCTGGTGCCGATACTGTCGGCATGGAAGCCTCCGCGGTTCCGCGGACCCACCGGTTGTCCCCGTCGCCTCGGTTGCTTGGGTTGGTTGGGGATGATCGGCTTGTGGTGCTTGTCCGGGGTGGTAGTGAGGCGGCGTTTGAGGCGGTGTATGAGCGGTATCACCGTCCGTTGTTGTCGTTTTCGCGGCACATGCTCGGCAATGGCGAGGATGCCGCGGAGGCGGTGCAGCAGACGTTTCTTTCTGCCTATCGTGACCTCACGGCATCGAAGAAGGAGATCGCGCTTAGGGCGTGGTTGTTTGCGATTGCGCGCAACCGTTGTTTGTCGATGTTGCGGGTGCGGCGCGAGCACGCCGACGTCGACCTCGTCGAGCCGGCCACCGAGGGCCTCGCGGCCGAGGTGGAGCGCCGCGAGGACCTGCGTGAGCTGCTGGGCGATCTCTCGCGCCTGCCTGAGGATCAGCGCGCGGCGATCGTGCTCGCTGAGATCGGGTCGTTGGGCCATGAGGAGATCGGCGATGTCCTGGGCTGTTCGCGGGAGAAGGTAAAGGCGTTGGTGTTTCAGGCGCGTTCTTCGCTGGCTGCTAGTCGTCAGGCTCGCGCGGCCTCTTGCCCGGAGATTCGCGAGCAGCTCGCGACGCTGCGCGGCGGTGCGCTGCGCCGGACCACGTTGCGGCGTCATCTGCGTGAGTGCGCGGGCTGTCGTGAGTTCAATGACGAGGTGCGTCGCCAGCGCCAGGCGTTCGCGCTCATCCTGCCCGTCGCGCCCGTCGCCGGACTCAAGGAAGCAGTGCTCTCAGGGGCCGGCGTCTCCGGCGGGGCGGCTGCCACCACAGCCGGCACAGGGGGCGCGGCGGCCGGGCTCGGAGCGCTGGGCGCCAAGAGCCTGGCCGTAAAGGCGCTTGTGGGCGTCGCGATCTTGGGAGGCGCCACGGCTGGGGGAGTGGCCGTCACCCGCCTGCCCGACGACGGCTCGCCGGTTGCACGCGCACCCGCGGCTGCGGCGAGCGCCGTGGGACCGACCGCAGGCGCTCAGGCTTCCTTGACCGCCGCCCACGGGGTCGGGTCTACGCCTGCAGCGCGGGCTCTGGTCGCGCACCTCCCGCCGGCTGCCAGATCCTCACGCCGCAAGGGCGCCAACGCGCGAGGCAGCGGGCACGGGCAAAAGCAGGGGCTGCTCGCTGCCCAACCGGGCGGCAAGAAGAGCTCGAGCCCGACCCGCTCCCGGGCACACGGCCGCCGCAACGGCGGAGCCAGTGGACAGGGCAGCACCAAGCGTGACCGTACTCACAGCGCGCCACGCGGCAATGCCTACGGACATGCGCAAGCGCCGACCCGCCCCACGGTCCCCGCTCCGAAGACCAAGCCGGTCACCTCCAAGCCCGCCAAGTAGGCAGGCTCAGCTGGGTTGTACCTGTACGTCGCCGGTACGCGGGATGGTCTTCCATTGCGCGCGCAGGCCGACCAGCGCGCTGATCGTCGATTCGATGATTACCAGGTACATCAGCTGGCGGTAGACGAACTGTTGGAGTGGGAGCGCCCACAGGGGGCGCAGCGATTCACGGTCGAGGCGGAATGCAAAGACGGCGAGCGCGAGTTGCAGCGCATTGAAGCCCAACCACGCGCCGATGACCGGCACGGGGTTGGTAAACACGACTCCGTAGAGCGCGAAGAGATCGATGAGGGGAGACAGTATGGGCAAGACGATTTGAAAGCACGCCATGTAGGGCACGGCGCGTCGTCCGATGCGGCGTTCGCGCGGGTCGCGGGTGAGCACGGCCCGTCGGTGCTTCCAGACGGCTTGCATGGTCCCGTAGGACCAGCGGTAGCGCTGACGCCACAGGCCGCCCAGAGTCGAGGGGGCCTCGGTCCACGCGCGCGCGTCGGGAGCGTAGACGACGCGGCGGCCGGTGCGCCCGATCGCCAGGGTGAGATCGGTGTCCTCGGCGAGGGTGTCGGATGAGACTTCACCGACTGCTTCGAGCGCTTCGCGGCGGAAGGCGCCGGCGGCGCCGGGGACGGTCGGGGTGCATTGCAGGACCTCGTACATGCGGCGGTCGAGGTTGAAGCCGGTCACGTACTCGATGTGCTGCCATCGGCCGAGCAGTCCCCCGCGATTGCCGACCTTCGTGTTGCCCGACACGGCGCCGACACGCTCGTCGGCGAGGGGCGCCACGAGGTGCGCCACGGTGGCTGGTTCAAACACGGTGTCACCGTCGACCATGACGACGATCTCCGCCTCGCTCAGTCGCACCCCGGTGTTGAGCGCAGCTGCCTTGCCAAGATTGTCCTGGCGGACGAGGCGAACCTGGGAGAGTCCGAGGCCCTCGACGATCGCCGCTGTCGCGTCCTGCGACCCGTCGTCGACCACCACCACATCCAAGGGCTCATAGTCACTCCCCGCCAGCGAACGGACTGCGCGCTCGATGCCCACCTCCTCGTTGTAGGCCGGGACGATCACCGTGACCGACGGCCGGTAGCTGGGATCCGACGGCGCCCGGCGGGTCGCGCGCACGTGGTGTGAAGCCAGGAACACCAGCAGCGCAAAGCGGACCGCGATCAGGAGGCCGACGAGCAAGACCGCGGCCGACAGGATGCCGACCAGCAGAAACGCCAGCCGCACGCTCCAGGAAAACACCTGGCCCCGCCCGTGCTGGCCGCGCGCGGCAACCGGGCTCAACGCACTCTCGCGCACCCCGGCGAGCTGTGCCAGTGAAACGAACTGAAACCCGCGCGAACGCAGGCTTGGAATCAGCCGAGCCAGCGTCGCAACGGTCTGCGCTCGGTTTCCGCCGCCGTCGTGGAGCATGATGACGCCCCCCTCGCTGCCGCGCGGGGTCGCGTTCTGGACGATCCGGGCGACGCCCTTGCGCTGCCAGTCGTTGGAGTCCAGGTCCGCCAGTGCGATCAGATAGCGACGACCGGCGATCTCTGCGAGCCGCCGCTGCTGGGCGGGCGTGATCGCATCGGGCGTCGCGGAGTAGGGGGGGCGCACCAGCCTCGCGTAGTGACCGGTGATCCCCACGAGGACGGCCTCGGTGAGCTCGAGCTGCAACCGCGCCTGCCAGGTCGAGACGCCGGACAGCGCCGCATGGGTGAAGGTGTGGTTTCCGATCTCATGGCCGTCCTTGACGAGCATCCGCACCAGGTCTGGATGACGGGCGGCTTGGCTGCCCACGACAAAGAAGGCGCCAGGAACATGTTCGCGGCGCAGCACCGCGGCAACCCCCGGCGTCCAGCGAGGATCCGGGCCATCGTCGAAGGTCAGCGCAACCCGTCGCCCGATCGCAGGCTGCTCGCTTACGAGCCTGCCTCCGCGCGCCATCAGCAGGGGACGGCTGTGCGCCAGCGGCGCCCCCGCGCCAGTCTCATGGGGCTCAGAAGACGCCCCCACCGTGTGGGTGGCGACGCCCTGAAAGAGGATCAGCAGCGCCACGATCCCCAGACAGAAAGCCAGCAACCTCCAGTGGGCGGGCGGACTCCACAGCCGACGCCGAAGGTTTCGCCTCAGCGGCCGCGCGGCCCTGGCCCGCAAGGCAAACCTCGCCATCGCTAGGGCCGTAGGGGTCGGTGCGAGCTCCCGGGCGCGGTACCTGTCTGCCCGGGGGCGCTCCCGGAGGAGCCAGGCGAGCTCGCCGCCGGATCCTGGCCGGGCGGCGTGGTCGGGCGGGGCGTGGGACCGGCCGGGCGGGAAGGCGGCGCCACGGCGGGCCCCTTCGACGAGCCACCGGGCTCGGGAGCAGAAGGCGCCCCGGCCGCTGGGGACGTGGGGGTTGATGAAGGCGCGACGGTTGAGGGGCGCGAGATGCCTCTGGTGCCGCTGCGGGAGCGAGGAACGCCAACTCGGGCTTGACCGCGATCGGCCTGAAGTGACCGCGAACCCCCACGAAGCTCCGCGGGCACGGCGCGAGTGACGCCGCGCCGATCTATGCTCACCGGCGCACGAGGCCGCACATCACGAGCCGCGAGCGGTGGCGGCTCGGTAGGCGGCTTCAACACACCTCCGAGGGGCAGGCCCGCAACCGGAAACAACCCCAACCCTCCGAACAGCAACGCAGCCAGCCAGAGCGCAAACACGCAAGCGATAGATCGAGCGATCCGCCGCATGAGCACCCGCCGTTTACCGGTCGGATCCTCGAGGATCCCTACCGGCTGGGGTCCCTTGGAGGCACCGCGCAGATCGACCACTGACACCTCTCCGGCTCGTGGGCGCGGGAGCAAAACCTCCGCTGTCGATGAACTCTTCACCTAAGCGCCAACGCACGACATCGCCCATAGTTGGAGACACGCCCAGATGCCGCCGGCTGGATGTACCGGGCTAGGCTCGAAACCCGCTAGGCGTCGGCGCTGAGGGCCGCGCCATGGATCAGCGGGGTGAGCACTTGCGCTCGCTTTGAGACGGTGATGTGGATGGCGCCGGGCCGGCGCTCCCAGGCGATGACGTTCAAAGCTTGCAGGCGGTCGAGCATGGCTTGGAAGGCTTCAGCTTGGGCCTGGCCGGCGTAGCGGCGCGCGATGTCGAAGCTATAGCCGGTGGTGGAGGCCGAGTAGCCGGGCTTGGTGAGCCGACGCTGTGCCAGCGCCTGGCGCGTGGCCGCAGCCTGGACGGTGGCGACCACCGTCAGCGGCGCTTTGGCGTGGCTGATGGCGTGGACGCGGTCGGCGAGGTAGTAGAGCAGGCCGAGTGCTTGGGGTCGGAGCGCCGGCGATCCCGCCGATCCCCCGGCTGCACTGGCTGAGTCGACCGTGAAGTGACGCTTGCTCGGCTTGCCGGTTACGGCGGCGAGGGTGCCGCGGGACCGGGCGCGCTTGAGGGCCGCGCCGTCAGCGAACACCTCGGTGCTGCCGGGTGGGTGCAGCACCGGCTCCGCCGATCCATACCCGGCCTCCAGGCCGGTGAGGCGTGCGAGCTCGGTCGGGTTCCGACGGTAGAGGTCCATGATGGCTCGAGCCGCGAGGACGCGCCAGTAGTAGGTGTTGGAGTTGTCGCCGAGGCCTGCTAGTCGCCGGTAGGCGGTCTTGTGGCGAAACGGCGTGCTCTCGAAGTAGAGCTGGGCGTAGGTGAGCTTTCGCTCGCGCACGATCTTGGCGGCCAGCCGGGTTTCCTTGGGCCCGACATATCCGCGGATCGCGTCGGCCAGGTTGCCCACACCCATGTGGTAGGAGGCGACTGCGAAATCGCCGCTTCCGAACTTCGGCAGCGCATAGGTGAGGTAGCGGCCGGTCGCCGCCAGCGCCCTGGGTGGATCAAAGCGCTCGTCAACTCGCCGGCGTTGAGCCTCGAGCTTGGACACCATCGCCGTGTCGCCCCGCTTGCCCGCCGCCGCGATCTGCTTGGTCAAACGTCGGCTGGCGCTGACGTCGATGCGCATTCCCAGCAGCTGGCGCCCAGTGCCCGCGACGATCTGAGAAATGCCCGCCGCCCCCGCCGGGTCCCCGCCCGCGACGACGTCCGGTCGCCCACCGCTCTCCAGGAAGACGATCCCCTCGAGCAGCCCCGGCTCAACGCCGGACGCCGAGGCGGCAGCCCGGATGGGCGCCGCAAAGGCGGCGACGCGGCGTGCGGTCGCACTCGCCCCACCCGGGCTGTTGGCATAGAGCAGGTGGCTCTCCCCGGCCGCCGCAGCCCGCTCGAACGCCGCTCTCTTGCTCGCGTGAAACACGAACGGGTCGATCGTCTCGCCGCGCGTCGCGATCACCACTACGCTGACCACAACGGCGACGGCAACCACCGCAGCTGCGCCCCACACCAATCGTGAGGGTCCCCTGGCCGCGCCTCGGCTCGGCATCGTGGCAAAGCTGGTGAAGATGGATGAGCTCTAGCGACGCGGGACGCAGCCTGCGTTGCGAACGACGGATGAGATCTGTACGTCATTGGGACTCGTAACGTGCAGCAGGAGAGGCACAGCGCTGCGCGGGGGGTTCCGTGGCAGCTGCACCGGGTAAGGGCCGAAGGCCTGTCGGCTGCCGTCCGGGCTCTGCGCGAACTCGGGCGTTATGACCGGCACAGTCTTTCGTCCTTTGTCGAAGCTCAGCTCCAAGGCCACAGGGCCAGGACCGCCTGTGGCCCGCACGACGGCGAGCACATCAATGCTCGCGGGACACGGTTCGCCGCCGCGAAGGACCTGCTGGAGGGGATAGGAACTGAGGCCGGTGACCACCACCTTCGGCTTGGAAAGAAGGCTCCATCCACCCAACAGCACCAGGAGCAAGCCGAGCACGCCAACCGCCCCTCGAACCTTCCGGCTCTTGTCGCGCAGGTTCAAGTGCAGCGCGGCCCCCAAGGCGATCGCCACCAGCAGGAGCCCAATCGGGAGGAACACTCCGCCGACCGGGCGCACCGCCGCGATCTGGAGAAAGTTATCCGTCAAGAGCACGGCCCCGAGTGGACCGTTAGACGAGACGAAGGATGTGCCGTGAGGTTTCCCATGGCAGTGCGCGCACGCGGCGAGCACTCGTGACGAAGGCGCATCGGAGCTTATACGGAAGACCGCCCCCTTGCGCACGGCGCTTCGTCTCAAGTCTCGGTAAACGAACGGCCGAGTTTCGTGGATAGCCAACGCGGGCAAAACGAATACGCAGGGACGCAAGGAGAGGACGAGATGAATAGTCAGGAGAGGACCGCGTGAAGCCGAGTCGGGTGCTGTCGCTGCCGCTCCGCGCGCTTGCCAGGCTGCTGCGGCCGCTCGCCAAGCTCCTGCCGTCCCCAAGGCTGCCGAAGCTTCCCGAGGTGAGCGAGCTGCCGCGCCCGGGCCAGATGGTCAAGAAGCTGCGAGCGGGTTCGAGCGCCTCCGATAAGGGTCGCAAGAAGGAGATCGCGGCTCCGCACGAGGCCGACCTGCCCGCCGCGCTGGCACAGGCGGCCGGTTTGCCCGTCCAGCACGCGACCCTGGTCGCAGTACCGGTGGAGATCGCCTACAACCAGTTCACCCAGTTCGAAGAGTTCCCCACGATCATGAGCACCGTCGCCACGGTCGACCAGATCGATCCGGCGCAGGTGGAGTTCGAGCTTCGGCACTGGAAGGTGCGGCGCAGCTGCCGGGCGCATATCGTCGATCAGCGACCTGAGGAGCGGATCGCCTGGCGCAGCGTGGACGGCATGCGCCTCGCGGGCGTCACCACCTTCCATGCGGTCTCCGACCGGCTCACCCGCATGGACGTCAGCGTGGTGGTGGAGCCCGCGAATGCACCGGAGCGGATCGCCCATCGCACGGGCCTGATCGGCCGCCTGATCGCCGGCGATCTGCAGCGCTTCAAGGCGTTCGTCGAGATGCGCGAGGAGGAGACCGGGGCGTGGCGCGGATACATTGCCGACGGCGAGGTGGTCGACGAGGACGAGTACTTCGGCTGGGAGGTCGGCGCCAGCAACGGCGCGTCCGCAGATACGAACTCGAAGAGCAGCGGCGCGGGGAAGGGCCGCGCGCGTAAGAAGACCGGTGGCTCGCGGAGCAGAGCCTGATCAACGGCAACCTGGAGGAGGAGCAACGGATGGCGACAACGGCAATGCAGCGACAGGGTGGAGGCTACGTTCAGCGCTCGGGCTCGAGCGGTCTCTACGAGATCCTCGATCTCATCCTCGACAAGGGTCTCGTGATCGACGTCTTCGTACGCGTCTCGCTGGTCGGCATCGAGCTGCTCACCATCGACGCGCGCATCGTGATCGCCAGCGTCGACACCTACCTGCGCTTCGCTGAGGCGGTCAACCGGCTCGACCTCAACGAGACGGGCGGCGAGACGCTCCCCGAGCTGGTCGAGGGCATGACCGAGGGCGGCGCCAAGTCCAAGACCCAAGGCGTCATCGAGGGTGCCAAGGAGAAGCTGTTCGGCGAGGACGACGACGACGAGGAGAAGAGCAGCTCACCGTCGCGGCGCAGCTCGGGCTCCTCCCGCGGCCGGGCCAAGCAGCGCGCTTCGAGTCGCGGACGCCAGAGCAGCGGATCCTAGATGCAGGCTGAGGGCGTCGTGAGCCCCGAAGCGCACAAGTACGTCTACGGCGTCGTTCCGGCGTCGGCCGCGCCGCCCGCCCGCTCGGGCATCGGCGGCGCGGCCGTGGAGACGATCGCGTCGGGAGACACGGCGGCGATCGTGAGCGACCTGGCCGAGGACGAGCTCGAGGCCGGACGGGAGGAGCTGATGATTCACGCCCAGGTGCTCGAGGACGCACTCGAGGGCGGCGTGGTGCTCCCGATGCGCTTCGGGGCGGTCATGCCCGACTCCGATGCGGTTCGCGATCAGCTGCTCGAACGACACCGCGAGACGCTTCTCACCCAGCTCGCCGAGCTCGACGGAAAGGTGGAGCTGCACCTGCGGGCGGTTTTCGAAGAGACTGCGCTGATGGCCGAGGTCGTCCGCGAGGATCCCGAGATCGCTGCTCTGCGCGAGGCGCTGCGCGAGCAGGACGAGGACGCCACCTACTACGAGCGCATCCGCCTGGGCGAGATGGTGGCGGCCACGGTTCAGCGCAAGTGTGAGGGCGAGGGTCAGCAGCTGCTCGACGCGCTCGCTCCCCTCTCCCTGGCTGTGGAGTCCGGAGAGCCAGGCCACGAGCGCGTTGCGCTCAACGCGTCCTTCCTGGTCGAACGCGAGCGCATGGCGGAATTCGACGAAGCCGTCGACGAGCTCGGACGCGCGCGCGCCGGGCGCCTGC
>JALYZC010000247.1 GCA_030945905.1 Actinomycetota bacterium | reverse complement strand
GACACGGCCGCGGCGGCACCGCTGCGCACGAGTGCACCCGGCGCGACCATGCCACCCCGCCAGCCGCCGGGCCGCCAGGGCCTTCTCGGACGCATGGGGCGCGGTGCCGCCGCGGCCGTGTCGGCGGTGATCCTCGTACTGGTCATCGTCGGCGTCATCATCTTCACCCAGGGTGGGGGCGGCAGCCGGAAGGCAAAAAGCACCAGCGACAACGGCGCGGTGGCGCCTACCCAGACGAGCGCAGGCACGTCCAAGAAGCAAGCGGGCCAGACGGCCTCGACGGCTTCCCGGAGTCAGACCACCGTCTCGGTGCTCAACGGAACCACCACCCCGGGATTGGCCTCCAACATCTCCGATCAGCTTCAGCGCGGAGGCTTCAAGCGCGGCTCGGTGACCAATGCCGCCGACCAGCAGCGGCCCGAGACGCTGGTCAACTACGCGCCGGGCTTCAAGCGCGCCGGAGACGAGATAGCCCGGCTGCTCAAGCTCAAGACGGTGCAGCCGATCGATCCCGGCACCCAGGCCATCGCGGGACCCAACGCGCAGGTGGTCGTGACGGTGGGCACCGACCGCACGCAGTAGCGCGCGAGTGCTTCGCCTCGCGCAGCTGACCTTCGCGCTGCTCGTTTGCGCCACGTTCGCCGCCTTCTTCGTGACCCAGCGGCTGAAGCGCACCCCCCTCGTCGTCCGCCAGCGGACGGTCACCGCGGTGTTCTCCCCCAACGCAGACGGACGCCGGGACCGCGCGAGCATTCGCGTGTCGCTCAAGCGCGCGGACGACGTCACGCTGTCCATCCTCGACAGCGAGGACCGGGTGGTACGACGCCTCGCCGTGGATCGTCCAGAGCCCGGCCGCCGGCCGATCCAGTTCACCTGGAACGGACGCGATGCGGCCCACCGCGTCGTGCCGGACGGGACCTACCGCGTGCGCGTGAGCCTGCGACGTCAGGCGCGCTCGGCGACCCTGCGCGCGACGATCCAGGTGGACACGACGCCGCCCCAGCCCACGGTCACCGTCACCAAGCCGGGTGGAACCGGACCGGCGATCATCCCGGCGCCCGGTCTCTCCGCGGTGACGGTGCGCACCGGCGGACCGCTCTACGCCCGCCCCCGCTTTCAGATCTATCGCATCGACCGCGACCGGCGGCGTCTCGTCCTCCAGTTCTACGGCGATCGCGCGACGGGACTCGGCCGCTGGGACGGGCGGCTGCACGGGCACCCCGCGGCGCCGGGCACCTACCTGGTCGTTGTGCGCACCACCGACCGCGTCAGCAACCTCGGCATCTCGCCGCCGTTTGGCCCGGCCCCCGACCACGGTTCGGCGGGACGGCCCGGGGTGACCGTGCGGCCCCTGGCCGTGCAGGCCCCGCTCTCCCCGGTTCGAAGCGGCGGCGCCGTCCAGGTCTCCGTGGACGCCCGCGTAGCTCGAGGCCGCTACACCTGGCGCCTGCTGCGCCCGGGCGCCGGCAAGCCGCTCGCGCGCGGCCGCGGGACGCGGTCGCGCCTGCGGCTCACCGTGCCGAGGGGCCCGAGCGGAGTTGACGTGCTGGAGGTCCGCGCCGGCCGTTACCGGACCCGCGCTCCACTCATCGTCGCGGCGCCGGGGAAGGTCCGAGCCGTAGTCCTCGTGCTTCCCGCCGCCACCTGGCAAGGCACCAACCCAGCCGACGACGATGGCGACGGCCTTCCCAACACGCTCGACCGGGGAGGGCCGGCCACGATTGCCAGGCCCTTCTCGGGCGACGGTCTCCCGTCCGGGTTCGCCCGCGGCGAGGCGCCGTTGCTCGCCCATCTCGATCGCAGCGGCCTGCGCTACGACGTCACCACCGATCTCGCACTGGCCCAAGGTCGCGGGCCGGCGCTGACCGGTCACCGCGGCGTCGTGCTCGCCGGCGACGAGCGCTGGCTGCCGGGGCACCTGGGCGATCTGCTCGCCTCTTACGTGCGCCAGGGTGGACGCGTCCTCTCCCTGGGCACACAGTCGCTCGCACGCTCCGCCGGTCTGTCCGCCGGGCGCCTCGTGAATCCCACCGCGCCGGCAGCGACCGACGCCCTGGGCGCGCGGATCGAGAAGCCGCTGATGCTCGACGGTCAGGGGCTGGCCGTCAGGTCGGATCGCCTCGGCCTGTTCTCGACCACCGCCGGGGCGCTGACCGGTTTCAGCCGAGCTGAGCCCTTGGGCTCGCTGGTGGCCGGCGCGCAGGTCGAGTCCGACGCCGGACCGCCGGATGGCAAGCCCATCATCGCCGCCTACCGCCTGGGCAAGGGCCTGGTGATCAGGACCGGCCTGTCCGACTGGCGCGCGCACCTGGCCGGTGACCCCGCTGTCGACGCTGTGACCAACCAGGCGTGGAAGCTGCTCTCGCGATAGGGCACGACCTCGAGGCGGTGGGCGTGCTCCTCGCGGCGCTGCTGGCGGGTGCCGCGGTGCTGGCGCCGGTGCTTCGAGTGCGAGCGGCGGCAACGGCCGGCGCACTGGCGCTGACGCCCGTGCTGCTGATCGCCGACATCTGGGATGCGCCGCAGTTTCGTCCACTGCGCGAGCGCCCGGTGCTGGCCCTGGGTCTCGTCGTGCTCGCCGTGGCCGCCGTCGCGGGGGCGGCGCTCCTGGTGGCCCGACGGCCGGCGATCCTGCCCCTGGCGGCCGTCGCGGTGCTGCCGTTTCGGGTGCCGATCGCCTCCGCGGGGGAGACCGCCAACCTGCTGGTGCCGCTGTACTTCGTCGTGGCCTCGGGCGCGCTGGCCTTCCTGGTGGCCGACCTGCGGGGGCGCGAGCTCGTCGCCGCCCGGCGAACCACCGGACGCCTGGAGTGGCTGCTGCTGGGACTCGTCTCCCTCTACGCGGCGCAGTCGTGGTACTCGGGCGCCTTCTCCAAGGCGCTCGAGCAGGTGGTCTTCTTCTACGTCCCGTTCGCGCTGCTCTTCGCGCTCCTGGTTCGCTACGAGTGGACGCCCCGTCGGATGGCCGCGTGCCTCGGGGTGCTCGTGGGTCTGAGCGTCGCCTTCACCGCGATCGGGGCGGTGGAGTTTCAGACCCGCACGCTGCTGCTCAACCCGAAGGTGATCAGCGCCAACCAATTCCAGTCCTACTTCCGCGTGAACTCCCTCTTCTTCGACCCCAACATCTTCGGGCGCTTCCTCGCCGTGGTGATGACGCTGGTGGCGGGCGTGCTCTTGTGGACGCGCGCACGTCGCACGGTGGCACTGACGGCGCTGGCGCTCGCCGTCCTGTGGACGGGTCTGGTTCTCACCCTCTCGCAGTCGAGCCTCACCGCGCTGCTGGTCGGCCTGGCCGTGCTCGGCGCACTTCGCTACGGACTGCGCTGGGCTTTGCCGGCCGGCGGCGTAGCCGTCGCCGCCGCCGTCGTGGTGGTGGTCGCCTTCCCACACGCCGTGCGGCTCAACGTCAACAGCCTGCAATCGCTCAACGGCTCGACGAGCGGGCGCGCGGACCTCGTCCGCGGGGGCCTCGACCTGTTCGGGGCGCGGCCCGTGCAGGGGTTCGGCTCCGGCTCCTTCTCGCGGGAGTTTCGCCGGCGGCACGAGACCTCCGACGAAAAGGCCGCGGCCGCGTCGCATACGATCCCGATCACCGTGGCCGCCGAGCAGGGCGTGGGCGGCTTGGTCCTCTACCTCCTCGTGCTCGTCGCGGCGTTCACCCGGCTGCTGCGAGGGGCTCGCGGCTCCCCGGCACGGGCGGCGATCGCCGCGGGATTCGCGGGACTGATCGCGCACACGTTCCTCTATGCCGCCTTCCTCGAGGACCCGTTGGTGTGGACGCTGCTGGCGGTGGGCACGGCGCTCGCGCTGCCGACCTCATCGTCACCGGATGCCGCCGCGCGCGACGGCCGCCCGACGGAGCCCTCGATGACCGCCGCGTAGGCTGGATCCGTGTACGGCTACCTCAAGCGACTGCTTCGCACGAGTGCGGCGTACCAGCTCGCCGAGGCCTTTGCCAAGGTCCCAGCCCTCCTTCTCCTGCCGCTCTACACGCGCGAGCTTTCGCCCGCCGACTACGGGACCGCCGAGCTGCTGCTCACCAGCGTGTTCGTGGTCAGCATGATCCTGCGGTCCGGCGTCGACGAGGCGTTCGTGCGCTTCTACTTTCACGACGACGATCCGGTGCGCCGGCAGCGACTCGCCCGGACCGCGACGGCCTACGTCCTCCTGGCCTCCAGCGCGGTGGCCGGTGTGGCGGCCGCGCTGGCCGGTCCGCTGTCCGAGCTCGTGCTCGGCCATCGCGACGCGACGACCTTCCTGATCGCCATCGGTGGGTTGTGGGTGTTCTCCAACATCGAGCTGGCAAACGCCCAGTTGCGGGTCGATGAGCGGGCGCGGACCTACCTGCGCGCCTCCTTTGTCAACGTCGGTCTGACGATCGGGCTGACCGTCTACCTCGTCGTGGTCGAGCACGCGGGCGCGCGGGGGCTGCTGGGCGGTAACTTCGCCGGCTCGGCGATCGTCCTGGCCGGCCTGTGGTGGACGCTGCGTCATCGGATCGGGTTGCGTGTGGCGCGAACTCATCTGCCCGCGATGCTGCGCTTCGGCGCACCGACGGTACCGGCGGAGGTGTCGGTCTACGCGCTCAACGTCATCGACCGCTTCTACCTCTACCACGGCCGCGGGGCGGCGCAGGCCGGGCTCTATTCACT
>JALYZC010000204.1 GCA_030945905.1 Actinomycetota bacterium | reverse complement strand
CCGGAGGCACCGCCCGCGAGTTCCTCGTAGTAGTGGCGGAAGGTGTCGATCGCCGCCTGGGGAACCTCCGCCCGGCGCATCTTCTCCTCGCTGGCGCGCAGCCCCTCGGCGGTCACGTCGGCATCGTATCCGCGGGTGCTGCAGGACGGGTTGACAGAACTCTCGGGATGAGAACTCCATCGGCGGATTCTAAGTTGCCGCGCGGCGCTGTGTCGATCACGCCCTGCGCGCGCGCAGCTTGGCCCGCGCGCCGCCTCCGAGAACGATTTGGTTTCCCGGGCGACGCGCGGGCCCAATGTCTTGGCGCATCCGGGCGCGGTCCATGACGGTGGCCCGGAGGCTTTTCCGCTGGTCGTCGGCCCGTCGCTCTCTAGAAGAGCCCACCGTGCACGGCGGCAGAGAGCCCGCCCTTCAGCAGCGCGCTGAGAGCCGCCGGCGCTAGCTTGCGTATCGCCTTCGCCGCTTTGCGCAGGTTCGTGGCCTCCTCCTCAGTCGGCGCGAGCGCGGCGAGGCGTTCGAGGATGCCCGCGAGCTCGCCCGGCTGGCCGAGGGCGTCGAAGTGCGGCCAGGCCCCGAGCGCCTGCTCGCCGGCGCCGGTGACGAGGAAGCCTTGGCGGTTGCGCCCGCCGCCACCCTCACCCCCTTGGTGCTCGTAGGTCACGTAGCCGGCGTCGTGCAGCGTTTCGACCGCACGTTCAAACTCCGCCTCGGTGAGCTGGGGCAACCCTTCGTGGGGCTGGTTGCTGAACTGGTTGGTCCAGAGGATGCCGGCGTACGGCGGGTGGTCGAGCAGATAGCGCAGCACCGGCTCATCGCGGTCGTCCCACAGGCTCATGAAGCGATGTCTCCCCCGATGCTCTTGAGCTCGTCCTGGGCGACGTCGCCGACGACGCCGGCTCCGAACCGGTCGAGGCTGCCCGCAGCACGGCGGACAGCGCCAGCTTCGTCCTCGTCGAGCAAATCGTCGGCGACGTTTCGCAGCACGGCGACGAGCGCCTGGTGAACCGCAGCATCCTTCTCGGGTGGCCATTCGCCGAGAACACGGAGGCCATTGGCGGTGGGCCGCACTCGAGGCCACTCGGCAAAGTCGCTGGTCTCAACACGGCGGTCCCGGCCGGCGATGAGCCCATACTCATCGAGGCGTGACAGGGCCTCATCGGCCTGGACTTGAGTAACCTGCGGCGCGCCAGCGAACGGCTCGGTGGAGTTGTGCCAGAGCCTGTCGGAACCGGAGTCGCCGTCGCGCTGAGCCCACTGCAGCACCGGTAGTTCGAGTTCCTCCCAGGTCGGGGCCATGGGCTCACCCGTACCCCGATTTGGTCTGATGGGAAATGCGTCTGAGTTCAAGCCGGGAGTTCGAGGACAAGTCCAAGCTAATCCAAAAATCTCCAAGCATTTGGATTTAGCCGCTAAGATCCAAGCACTTGGCAATATTTGGACGAACTTGGACAGTGCCGATGTATATCGCTTCGCCCCCCAGCTACCGCGACCTGATCGGACGGATCGGGTCTGACCGCATCGTGGAGCTTCTGCAGAGTGGAGCTCCCGCGGACGGACGAGAATACCTGCACTGGGACAAGCTTCGGCAGCTGAAGCCGCCCCCAGGCCTCAACCATGAGGAATGGTGGTTCATCATCAAGTGGGGTCGTCTCCCTGTTCAGCGGGCGATTCCGCTCACCGACCCGGTGGGAAGCCCCTTTGTCTACTCGATCCCTGATCTTGTCGCGAGACTGCTCCACTACGTAGACCAGCGCTGTAGCGGAGAGATTGCCATGTCGGAGGTCGTAACCGCTGACGAGCACGCGCGTCAGCGCTACCTCGTCAACTCCCTCATGGAGGAGGCGATCCGGTCGAGCCAGCTTGAAGGGGCAACCACATCTCGGAAGGTCGCGAAGGAGATGCTCCGGTCTGGGCGGGAGCCGAAGAACCGCAGCGAACGGATGATCCACAACAACTACCACGCCCTGCAGTTCATGCGAGAAGGGATGGGCGTAGAGCTGACCCCGCAAGCCGTCCTGGAGCTGCAGCGAATCCTCACGGAAGGAACCCTCGACAACCCGGACGCGGCGGGACGCCTTCAGCGCCCGGACGAGGAGCGCGTGGGGGTATATGACCGGACGGATGGCAAGCTCCTTCACGCCCCTCCGCCCGCTGACCAGCTTCCCGACCGACTACAAGCGCTGTGCGACTTCGCAAACGAGGGCGATAACCCTGACCGGTTCACCCATCCCGTCGTGCGGGCGATCCTGCTCCACTTCTGGCTCGGCTACGACCACCCATTCGAGGACGGAAACGGGCGCACAGCAAGGGCCCTGTTCTACTGGTCTATGCGGACGCACGGGTATTGGCTCGTGGAATACCTGTCGATCTCGCAGATCCTGCGGCAGGCACCGGGGAAATACACGCGGGCTTTTGTCCTCACCGAGACCGATGAATTCGATGCGACCTACTTCGTCGTCTATCAGCTCAACGTTATTCAGCGGGCCGTCGAGGAGTTGCACCAATACCTGCAGAGGAAGATCAAGGACATTCGGGACGTCGAACGACTGCTCAAGGGGTCGAGCGACTTCAATCATCGGCAACTGGCGCTCCTCAGCGACGCGATCAGGACACCGGATCACAGCTATACGTTTGCCTCGCATGCCCAGAGCCACGGTGTGACCCATGAGACCGCTCGAAACGATCTTCTCCCTCTGGTAAAAGGCGACCTTTTGGAGCAGCACCGGCGTGGGCGTACGTACATCTTCACGGCCGCTCCCGAACTCCCTGAGCTGCTCAAGAGGCGTCGTCGGTAGCGCTCCGGGCGTCCCACCACCGGCCGGGGGCCGCTTCGCCTTAAGAGCAGACCGGGTTGTGGGCGTCAGGTCTTAGGGCACATCTCGTCGCCCGTCTGATGATGCGCTCAGCGGAGCGACTCGGCGACGCGTCGCGCTCCTCACTTTCCCCGGGCTCGAGCGTCGGCGAGCTGCGCACGAGCGGCTGTGGCCGGAGGAGCGCACGTTCAACCCATCGACGGTCAGCCGCCGCGCTCAGGCAGCGTGGCGGGCTGCGGGGCTCGAGCGGATGACGTTGCACGAGGGTCGCCACACCTACGCGTCGCTGATGATCGCTGCGGGCGTGAACGCCAAGGCACTCTCGGCCTATATGGGCCCGCCAACATCCGATCACGCTGGACCGCTACGGCACCTGATGCCAGGCAACGAGGAGGAGGCCGCAGAACTGCTCGACGCCTACCTCGCAAGGGCTGTCCCGCGGTGACTGTCCCGCACACTCTCCCGCAGCCCGCCGGGCGGGCAGCGTCCTAGCCTCAGCGCGTCGCAGAATTGGCCCTGTCAGCAAGGGATCTACGGCCTTGAGCCGCCGGACCGCTGACATCAGAGCACGGGTTGACAGAACTCTGCTCGCAGTGCCCGCTCAGCCCCGGAGACCGCCGAGGCCGTGGTACGGTGCCGCGCCTGCCGCTGGATCTCCCTGCAAACCACGGAGATGCAGGCGGCCCCCACGGCTCACCCGCCGATTGCCCTGAGCCCTTGAGACCCCTGTCTGAGATCGTCCCTCGACTCGCTGCCTTCTGTGCGCTGCTCGCGTCCTCGCTGCTGCTGTGGGCGGCGACCCCCCTGGCCTCGGGAGCCGATTCGACGCCGGAGGGCCTGCGCTCGCGCATCGACGCGTCTCGTTCGCAGGAGCAGTCGCTGTCCTCGAGCGTGGGCAGGCTCTCGGCGCTCATCGCCCGCCTCGACCGAGGCACGGCGGTCCTCGCCCGCCGTCAGTCCGAAGTACAGGCCGACCTCGATGCCAGGCTCGCCGAGCTCACCCGCACGCGGGCGTCGCTGACGCGGGAACGGGCGCGCGCCGCGGCCCTGCGCCTGCGCCTCGCCCAGTCGCGGCGCGTGCTCGCGCGCCGACTGCGCGAGATGTACGTGGCCGGGCGCCCCGACGCCATTACCGTCATGCTTACGGCGCACGGGTTCACCGACCTGCTCGAACGCGAAGAGTTCCTCGGTCGCATCAACCGGCAGGACAAGACGATCATCCGCGCTGTGCAGGTCGCGCGCGCCGCGGCGCACCGGACGGCGCAGCGGCTCTCACGCCTCGAGGTCGACCAGCGCCGGGGCGCTGCCGCCGTGCAGGTCCAGCGCGATGCGCTCGCCACCCTGAGCGCTGCGCTCACCGCCAAGCGGGAGAGCGCCGCCCGGGGCCGGGCGGCCCGCCTCGCGGCGCTGCGCTCCGCCCGCGGCGGACGCCGCACCCTCGAGCGTGAGCTCTCACGCCTCGAAGCCGACCAGGCAGCCGCCAACTCCACCGCCGGACCGTCCGGCCCCTGGGCGATCCCCTGGGCCATCGTCCAGTGCGAGTCCGGCGGCCAGAACCTGCCTCCCAACAGCGCCGGCGCATCCGGCTACTACCAGTTCCTTCCCACCACCTGGCGCGGTATTGGCGGGAGCGGTCCCGCCGCATATCTCGCCAGCAAGGCCGAGCAGGACCGTATGGCTGCCAAGTTGTGGAACGGCGGCGCCGGTGCGTCGAACTGGGACTGCGCCGCCATCGTCGGGCGCTAGGAAACGCGCCGACCCTGACTACACTTCGGTCATGGCGGACCTCCGACCCGGTCGTGGACTGGGCGCCACCGCCCTGGCGGTGCTCGTCCTCGCCGCGCCGGCGGCTGCCCAGGCCCCGCGCCTCCACACGGGATCGACGCGCTACGTGCGACTGGTGCACCTGCACGGTCGAGACCTCACCATCGCCTTGACCGCGCACTGGCGCAAGGTACTCAAACGCGTCTTGCGCGGTCGCGTTCTCGAAGCGACCTGCACGACCCTGGGTCGGTCGGTCCAGGGGTTCACGCAAAGCAGCCAATCAGGCGAGGCTGAGAGCAGCGTCGGGCCTGACGGCCATGCGAGCTATCACACGCTGCTAGACCGCGACGCCGACTACTGCGACGTGGGCTTGGCGCGGCTGAGCAAGACCCGCAACAGCGTGAGCACGGTCTCGGTGCCCGGACCGCCGCTCGCCAGCATCGCGCTGAGCCAGAAGGGGGCCGCCATCTAGACGAGGACCGTGTCACGCAGCGCATTTTCGGCGTGCTTGACGCTGCGCTTGGCGACGCCCACCGCGCCCCCAGCGGCCGTCTTCCACCTGCGGAGAAGATCGTTGCCAACTTCAACCGCAAGGTCGTCACCCTGGGCTCCGCTGACGCCTCACCGCCCGCAGGCGTCACCGGCTTCTTCAGCGACGGTCTCCAGCACGCCAGCGGGGTGGCAGTCTCGGCGCTTGGCCGCCGCCTGTTCATCGACTCCAGCGGCGAAGTCGTGAGCACCAACGCAGAAGAGCACCTACTACGGTTGGCGCGTGGCGAGCTCGCCACTCTTCCCGGCACCTAGGAACTCGGTCCGTCAGGGCGTCGGATCGGGGGGTATCTGAGGCTCGGGCTCGGGACGCTCGTCCGGCAGATCGTCCTGCTCGGGGATCTCCCGTTCCGGCGCTCCGGGGGGAATGGGCGCCTCGGGCTCGGGCGTCGGCGGGTCGTCGGGGAACGGCGCCGGTGAGGGCTCGGGATTGGGGATCTCCGGGCCGGGAGTCACGCCGGGCATCGGCTGCTCGGGACCGACCGGAGACGGCACTTCAAGTAGCGGAGAAAGAGTCATGCCCTGGCGCTACCCGGTTGCCGATGCCGCGAAACGAGCTCGAAGGCTCCGCATCACGGCTGCTTGACCTGAGGGGGCGCGCTGCGCGTGCCCGGGGAGGCCCGGGTCTGCCACGGCCAGCGCCCTTCGATCTCGACCTCCAACGTGGCGCTCAGGAAGGTCCGGATGAGCACGATGATCGCCAGTACGCCGGCCCCCCTGAAGCTCGGGGAAACCGCAACCGTGCGGATGATGTCGGCCGCGACCAGGAGCTCCAGTCCGAGGAGGATCGCGCGCCCCAGCCCCTGGCGATACGCGCGGTAAACCTCGGGGAATCCATCGGCCCGTAGGGCGCGAGAAGCGAAGATCACAGACGCCACGGCAATGCCCAGCACGACGACGCCGACGCCGAGGCCGTCGATGATCTCGCCCACCAGCTCGACCGAGTCCTTGAAGTCGTGGCCGTCCATCGGTTGATCCTACGGCCAGTCCCAGCCGGAACCACGTCACGGGCGGTAGCCTGCGCACCCATGACGGACGCCGAGCCGCATCGGCTGCGCGTGCTCGTGGCCGACGAACGCCAGAAGTACCTCGAGCCCGTCAGCGACGCTGTCCGGGATCTGGGGCACGAGGTGATCGCGCACGAGGTGGACATCGCGAAGGTGGGTCGCGCCACGATCGAGCGGCGGCCCGACATCGCGATCGTCGCGCTCCACGAGGACACCGATCACGCGCTGGAGATGATCACGGAGATCATCGAGGAGGCCACCTGCCCCGTGGTGGCGCTGGCCGACGACGCCAGCCGTGACTTCGTCGCGCAGGCGGCACAGCGCGGGGTGTTCGCCTACCTCGACTCGACCAGCGAGACCGAGCTCCAGGGCGGCATCGACGTCGCCCTTCAGCGTTACCGACAGTACCGCAAGCTCCTGGGCGCGTTCGATCGACGCGCGCGCATCGAGCGCGCCAAGGGGATCCTCATGGAACGTCACGGGATCGGCGACCAGGAGGCCTTCGACCGCCTGCGCGGCGAGGCGCGCAGCGCTCGACGACCCCTCATGGACGTGGTCGAGGACGTGGCTGGCTCCGCCGCTGAAGAGGGTTAGAGCTTCGTCGATCTGGGTACAACGCGTGGAGACCGGCCGAAACCCCGCCGGCGAGGCAGCATCACCGCTTCGTCCACAGCATCGGGAGGTCGGTCCTTATGTCTTCGCCATTGGCAGTCGCAGCGCCCCGCTTGCCAGCGGGCGGGCCCGCGGCAGGCCGAGACAAGCGTCGCGAGCAACGTCTTCTGCGTCGGCTCGCCCGCTTCGACGACCAGGCGGCCCGCGCCGAGCTGGTCGAGCGATTCCTACCGCTGGCATGCGGGCTGGCACGGCGTTACCAGCGTCCCGGAGAGTCGATCGACGACCTGGCCCAGGTGGCCAGCGTCGGCCTGCTCAAGGCGCTCGATCGCTTCGACCCCGAGCGCGGCCACGAATTCTCGACCTACGCGGTGCCGACGATCCTCGGTGAGCTCAAGCGCTACTTTCGGGACTTCGGCTGGGTCGTGCGGCTTCCCCGCCCCGACCAGGAGTTGGCCGTCGAGGTCAAGCGCTTGACCGAGGAGCTCTCGCGGGGTCTCGGCCATTCCCCGTCCCCCCAGGAGATTGCTGCGCACTCGCGTCTCACGGCTGAGGAGGTCATCTGCAGTCTCGAGGCGACGGCGGCGGCGAGGCCGCAATCCCTGGACGCACTGTGGTCGGCTTCATCGGACGACCAATCGCGAGGTTCGCGGTGGCTCGAGTGCGAGGAGGAGGGCTTTGCCCGGGTCGAGTCCCGCGACGTCGTCTGGCGAAGCCTGCGCGGCCTTTCGCCACGCGAGCACGAAGTTCTCTACCTGCGCTTCTTCGAGGACTGCACGCAGGCGGAGATCGCCGAACGAATCGGCGTCTCGCAGATGCAGGTGTCGCGCATGCTCTGCCGCCTGCTTGAACGCGCGCGCTGCCTGGCCGACGCCACCCCGTCCAAATCCTTCAACGTCAACCCCCCACACCAGGAGGAAGCATGCTCGTCACCATCGCAGTCATCCTGCTGATCCTCGCCGTCGTAGGCGGGATCGCCATCCATCCCCTGCTGTTCGCGATCGCGGTGCTCGCCTTGCTGGCTTTCGTGTTCAACGGCCGCGGCCGGCGCCCCGTTCGGTAGGCGCCAGGGAGGGCCCCGCCCCGTGCGGGGCCCTCCCTCGTCTGCCAGTCCACGCCCTCGCACGCGTCAAGGGGACTCGGCAGCTTTTAGAGTCAGGGCGTGCTGCTAGCGTGTAAGTCAGCGAGTAACGCCGTTGCTCGCGAGGTTCTTGTCTCGAGCGCTCTGCGATCCGGGTCAGTCGAATCTCCCGAATCGTTTCGCCGCCGGCACGTCCGGCCGCAAAAGGAGCCCTTACATGTCTTCGCAGTCCTTCGCCGATCTCGGCGTGTCACCCGCGGTCGTCAACGCGCTGTCGGCGCGCGGCATCGCCACCCCCTTCCCGGTCCAGCGGCTCGTCATCGGTGACGTGCTCGCGGGCCACGACGTCCTCACCAAGTCGCCCACCGGCTCGGGCAAGACCCTGGCCTTCGGTGTCCCGATCGCCGACCTGCTCAAGGCCGAGGGCCCCCGGCCCGGGGCGCTCATCCTGGTCCCCACGCGTGAGCTGGCCAGCCAGATCGTCGACGAGCTCTACGACGTCTGTCACGCTCGCGCGCTGTCGATCGCCGCGGTCTACGGCGGGACGAGCATCGAACGCCAGAGCCGCGCCGCTCGCAAGGCCCACGTTCTGGTCGCGACGCCGGGCCGGTTGGAGGATCTCATCGCCCGCCGCGCGGTCTCGCTGGAGCGCGTGCGGATCCTCGTGCTCGACGAGGCCGACCGCATGCTCGACATGGGCTTTCGCCCCCCCGTCGATCGTATCGTCGGCGACATTCCCGACGGCCGCCAGACGCTGTTCTTCTCGGCGACGCTGCACGGCGAGGTCGGCCGTCTGGCCGACCGCTACACCACCCGGGCCCGCCGCCACGAGCACGCGGCCACCGTGGAGCAGCGCGGCGACGTCGAGCATCGCTTCGTCGCGGTCCTGCACGAGGCCAAGCTCGATGCGCTGGTCTCTGAGCTGCGAGCCAAGGACCATGGCCGCTCGCTCGTGTTCGTGCGCACCAAGCGAGGCGCAGATCGCCTCGTCAAGCGCCTGCGGGCCCGTGACGTGACCGCCGTCGCCATGCACGGCGACAAGACCCAGTCCCAGCGCGAGAAGGCCCTGGCCAAGTTCGAGCAGGGGGGCGTCGACACGCTCGTGGCGACCGACGTCGCCGCTCGCGGTCTCGACGTGGAGGGCATCACCCACGTGATCAACTTCGACGCGCCGGAGGACCACGAGGGCTACGTGCATCGCGTCGGGCGGACCGGCCGTGCCGGGGCCACCGGCGTCGGGGTCACCTTCGTCCTGGCCGACCAGGCTCGGGACGTCGAGAAGATCGCCCATGCCCTCTCCCTACAATCCGAGTTCGGGCTCTCCGGGATCCAACGCTCACCCGATCGCGGGCGGCCGCAGTCCCATCGTCCGGGGCGGGGGCAGCGCCGCGGACGGTCGGGCCGCCGTCGCTGACCGGGAAGCCATGACGGTCGCTCGCCAGGACCTGCGCAACGTGGCGATCGTCGCGCACGTCGATCACGGCAAGACGACGCTGGTCGACGCGCTGCTGTGGCAGTCGGGCGCGTTTCGCGCCAACCAGGACGTGGCCGATCGGGTCATGGATTCGATGGACCTCGAGCGCGAGAAGGGCATCACGATTCTCGCCAAGAACACCGCGGTCCGCTACGGGGAGGTCAAGCTCAACATCGTCGACACCCCCGGCCACGCCGACTTCGGCGGCGAGGTCGAGCGCGCGCTCACGATGGTCGATGGCGTGCTTCTGCTGGTCGATGCCAGCGAGGGCCCGCTACCGCAGACGCGCTTCGTGCTGCGCAAGGCGCTCGAGGCCCGGCTCCCCGTGATCCTGGTCGTCAACAAGGTCGACCGACCCGACGCGCGGATCGCGGCGGTGGTCGACGAGGTCTACGAGCTGTTCCTCGACCTCGACGCCGACGAAGGTCAGATCGAGTTTCCGATCGTCTACACCAACGCCCGGGCCGGATGGGCGTCGAGGACCGAGGACGAGGTCGGAACGGACCTCGAGCCGTTGATGGAGCTGCTGGTGGCGCGCATCCCGGCGCCGACCTACGATCCCGACGAACCCCTCCAGGCTCACGTGACCAACCTCGACGCCTCGCCGTATGTCGGGCGCCTCGCCCTCTGCCGCATCCGCCACGGGACCATCCGTCGCGGCGAGACGGTCATGTGGTGCCGGTCCAACGGAGCCATGCAGCGCGTCGGAGTCGGCGAGCTCTATGTGACCGAGGCGCTGGATCGCGTCGCGGCCCAGGAAGCCGGACCGGGTGAGATCATCGCCGTCGCCGGCATTCCCGAGATCACGATCGGCGACACGCTGGCCGACCCCGAGGATCCGCGGCCGCTGCCCTTGATCACGGTCGACGAGCCCTCGCTCTCGGTCACGCTGGGCATCAACACCGCCCCGCTGGCCGGACGTGACGGTTCGAAGCTCACCGCTCGCCAGGTCCGCGCACGACTGGATCAGGAGCTGATCGGCAACGTGTCACTGCGCGTCCACGAGACCGAGCGGCCCGATGCCTGGGAGGTTCAGGGCCGGGGCGAGCTCCAGCTGGCGGTGCTCATCGAGATCATGCGTCGCGAAGGCTTCGAGCTCACGGTGGGGCAGCCGCAGGTGGTCACGCGCGAGATCGACGGCAAGCTGAGCGAGCCGGTGGAGCGCCTGGCCATCGACGTGCCCGAGGACTACGTCGGCGTGGTCACCCAGCTGCTGGCGCTGCGCAAGGGGGCCATGGAGCACATGGTCAACCACGGCACCGGACGTGTCCGTATGGACTACCTCGTGCCGGCGCGCGGATTGATCGGCTTTCGCACGGAGTTCCTCACCGAGACCCGCGGCACGGGCCTGATCCACCACGTCTTCGATCGATGGGCTCCCTGGGCCGGTGATCTGCGTACGCGGCCCACGGGCGCCCTGGTGGCCGATCGGGCCGGAACCACCGCCCAGTTCGCGTTGATGAACCTGCAGGAGCGGGGGACGCTGTTCGTCGGGCCCGGCGAGGACGTCTATGAAGGGATGATCGTGGGTGAGAACGCACGTGTGGACGATCTCGACGTCAACCCCGTCAAGGAGAAGCACCTGACCAACATGCGCGCCTCGAGCTCCGACACACTCGTTCGCCTGGTTCCCCATCGCCGGCTGTCCCTCGATCAGGCGCTGGAGTTCCTGCGCGAGGACGAGTGCATCGAGATCACCCCCGAGACGATCCGGCTGCGCAAGGTCGCGCTCGATCGCGTCTCGCGGACGAAGGCGTCCCGGCGGGCACGCGAGCGGGCAGGCGCACCGGCTTCGTAGGCGCCGCCGCGCCGGCACCGGACCTAGGCGAACGAAGTGCCTGAGCGCGTTCGCACATCGCATACACTTGAGTATGCTTTGATGCATGCGCACGACGGTCGTCTTTGACCCCGACGTTGCCGCCGAGCTGTCTCGCCGCCGAGGCGAACGGGGCGGCACGCTCCGTGAGGACGTCAACCGCTTGGTTCGGCTCGGGCTGGCGCACGAGCGCAGTCGTCCGGGCGCACCCTCAACCCGCTTCAGTACGCCGACATTCAACAGCGGCACGCCACTCGTATCGGTGGATGATGTAGAGGCAGCGATCAGCCACGCCGAGGGCGAGGACCACCGCTGATCCTCGTCGACGCCAACCTGCTCATGTATGCGGTCCATGTGCAGTTCGAGGCTCACAAGGAAGCAAAGACCTGGCTCGACGACCGCCTCAACGGCAGCGACGGCGTCGGACTTCCGTGGGGAGCACTCCTCGCGTTCCTGCGCCTATCAGCGAGCCCGCGGGTTCTGAGCCGTCCGATTGCGTTGCGCGAGGCCACAGCCGTGGTCGGCGCCTGGCTCGAGCTTCCCGTCACGTGGACACCTCAGCCGACCGAACGACATGCGCAAACGCTCGCGCGACTCCTCGGACGGGAGTCCAAGGTCGATCTCGTGTCCGACGCGCATCTCGCCGCCATCGCGATCGAGCACGGACTCACGCTGTGCAGCACCGACCGGGACTTCGCCCGCTTCGAAGGGCTGCGCTGGACCGATCCGCTAAACGCTCCAACGTAAGCGCCGGTCGTTTACGACAGCCGGCGCCCCCGGATCGACGCGTCCAGGATCTCCATCGGGTGATAGACCCGGATCGGCCGCCCGATCTGCTCGGCGTGGCCCGCGATGTGCAGGGCGCACCCCGGATTGCCCGCCGCGACCGCCTGCGCACCCGTCGCGAGCAGCGCCTCCGCCTTCTGGCGTCCGAGCTCCGCTGCCGGCTCGGGCTCGAGCAGGTTGTACACCCCCGCGGAGCCGCAGCAGATCTCCCAGCGCTCGGGCTCCACCACCTCCACGCCGGGGATGGCGGCCAGCAGGTCGCGCGGCTGGGCTCGAACCCCCTGCGCGTGCGCCAGGTGACATGCGTCGTGGTAGGCGAGCTTGAGCTCCACCGGGTAGCGCGTGGCCACCGGCTCGTGCTCGGCGAGCAGCTCCGTTACGTCGCAGACCTTCTCGCTGAATCGCCGCGCGCGGTCGGCCCACTGATCGTCGTCGCGGAACATGTGCCCGTAGTCCTTCATCGCCGAGCCGCAACCGGCCGCGTTGACGACGACACGGTCAAAGCCCTCGAACGCCTCGATCGTCTGCGCCGCCAACGTCCGCGCCTCCTCGTCGATGCCGGTGTGCAGCTGCAGCGCCCCGCAGCAGCGCGGCAGTCGCGGTGCGTGCACCTCATAGCCTTCGGCCGCGAGCACGCGGATGGTTGCCCGGTTGACGTCGTTGAAGAACACCCGCTGGACACAGCCCTGCATGAACGCGACGCGCGCGCGCCGCGGCCCACGCTCCTTGGTGCGCTCCGGCAGGCGCCCCAGCGTGCGGCGCAGCGGCGTGGCGGGGGCGACTCGCAGGAGCATCTGCAGGCGGGGCGAGCGGGCGGCCAGTGCGCTTTCGGCCAGCATCCGGTCGAGGCCCAGCCACCGTCCGAGCGCGAGCAGCGGCGCGACGGCGCGCAGCCGGCTCGGATGGGGAAACAACGCAAACAGGGCGCGCCGGTAGAGGCGCTCCCGGCGGGGGCGATCGTGGTTTCGCTCCACCTGGGCGCGGGTGTCCTCGATCAGCTTGTCGTACTGCACGCCCGACGGGCAGGAGGTGACGCACGCCATGCAGCCCAGACAGCGGTCGAAGTGGGTGACCATCTCCGTGGAGAGCTCACTGCCCTCCTCCAGGCCCGTGTTCATGAGCACGATGCGTCCGCGGGGCGAGTCCATCTCGTCGCCCCACAGGTCGTAGGTGGGACAGGTGGGCAGACAGAAGCCGCAGTGCACGCAGTCCTCGATCAGGTCGAGCTCCGGCGCCCGGCGATCGTCGAAGGCCCGCGTGGCCATCAGATACCTCCGACGAAGAGGCCGGGGTTGCAAGTGCGAGCCGGATCGAAGCGCGCCTTGACGCGGCGCATCAGGGCGAGCTCGGCATCGTCGCCGGCGCCCCACGGGTCGACTCGCTCGCGTACGGCCTCCGGCGCGTCTTCGATCACGCAGGAAAACGGGGCGAGCTCGCCGCGCAGCTCGCTCACCGCGGCGGCGGCATCGGCGGCATCCCGCTCGCCCAGCGTGAGCCAGCACAGGCCCTGGCCGGCGCGCCCGACCACGGTCGCTTGATGGCGGGCCGCCGCGCGCAGCACCCGCGGGAGGTCCGTTTGCAGCGCCGACACCCGCACCACGGTACCGGCCGCAGAGCGCTGGTGCGACCGCTGACCGGCCCACAGGGACTCGTCGTCCTCGACCACATCGGGGTCCAGGCCCGTGCCCTCCGCCACTCCGAGCGCATCGCCGGCCTGTTGCGCCGCCGTGGCGCCGGCGAAGCGCGCCAGCACCGCACCACGGTCCGCGCCCCAGGCAAGGTCGAGGCAGACCAGCTCGGACGGGCGGTGTGCCAGCGCCGAGGCGGCCGCACAGAGCTCATCCGGGTCGGTCCCGTACAGCCTGGCGGTGGCCAGCCGCTCGGGCCTCGCGTGCAGACGCAAGGAGACGTCGACGATCAGGCCCAGCGTTCCGAACGAGCCGCTCAGCAGCTTGGCGAGATCGTAGCCCGCGACGTTCTTGATCACCTTGCCCCCGGCCTTCGCGACGGTCCCGTCCGGGTAGGCCACGGTGATCCCGATCACCAGGTCGCGAATCGCGCCGAAACGATGACGCAACGGTCCGGAGTCACCGCTCGCCACGACACCGCCCACCGTCGCCGACCCCCTGACGCCGCCTTGCGTGGTGGGTGGATCGAGCGCGAGCATCTGTCCCTCTTCGGCGAGCGTCGAGCGCAGCTGCGAGATCGTGACGCCGGCCTGGACCACCGCGGTGAGGTCGCCGACGTTGTGCTCGAGCACCTGGCCGATACCCTGCGTGCTCAGCACGAGGTCGGGCTCAGCCGTCGGGCGCCCCCAGCCCAGCTTCGTACCGCCGCCGCGAAAGCGCACGCGACGGCCGTCCCGGGCGGCGCCGTGGAGTACCTCGGCGGCTTCGTCGGACGAGGCCGGCTGCTCGACGCGCGGGTCGGCCTGGGCCACTCAGAAACGCTCCGCCAGCCCGGCGACCTCGAGCGGGTGCTTACGGTAGGGGCCGGGTACCTCGCCGCACAGCCGGGGAGTCGGCATCACCTTGCCCGGGTTGGCGCGGCCGTCCGGATCGAACGCGCAGCGCAACTTCTGAAAGGCCGCGAGGTCGGGCTCGGCGAACATCTTGGGCATGAAGCGCTTCTTGTCCACTCCCACGCCGTGCTCGCCGGTGATCGAGCCCCCCGCCTCCACGCAGGCAAGGACGATCAGCCCGGCCAGCTCCTCCGCTCGCTCGGCTTCGCCCTCGGCGTGCCCGTCGTAGCAAACGAGTGGGTGCAGGTTGCCATCGCCGGCATGGAACACGTTTGCCACCTCGAGCCCGTACTCCTCGGAGAGCTCGTCGATGCGCCCGAGCACCTCTGAGAGCCGGGTGCGGGGGATCACCCCGTCCTGCACGTAGTAGTGGGGGCTGATGCGGCCCATCGCCGGAAACGCCGACTTGCGCATCTTCCACATGAGCTCGCGCTCGAGCTTGTCCTTGGCCACCCGAACCTCCGAGGCGTCGTGGCGGGCGCAGATCTCCTGGACCTCGTCAAAGCCCGCCTGGCA
>JALYZC010000187.1 GCA_030945905.1 Actinomycetota bacterium | reverse complement strand
CGCCGGCGCTGGGCGCCGGCGAGAAGACCGGGGAGTCCCCGTGATCGTGCGCATCGCCACCGAGCGCCAGTACCGGCTGCCCGACGAGCAGGGGGGGCCGCTCAACGAGCTCGACAATGAGCTCGTGGTCGCGGTCGAGTCGGGCGACGAGGGCCGCTTCCGCGAGCTCTTCGAGCAGATGCTCGAGCTCGTGCGAAAGGGGAGCGTGGTAGACGGGGACGAGCTCACCGAGTCCGAGGTGATCCTCCCCCCGCCAGACATCTCCCTCGCGCAAGCCCGCGAGGAGTTCACCGGCGAGGGTCTGATTCCCGGATAGCCGTCCGGCCGGCGCAACTTCCGCAGCGGCCGCCGGGTTAGAGCGGGCGGATGCAGCGAACGCGGTCAGGGAGGCCCCCGGGCGGCGCCGTAGGACTGGCGCTGGTCCTGTCCTGCGCCGCGGCTCTGCTCGGCGGTGCCGCCCCCGCCCAGGCCGCGCGCTGGGACGTCTCACTCGGCGGGTCCCTTGCCGCTGAGTCCCCCTCCCCGGGGCGAGGCTTCGTGGCGCGGCTCTACGAGCGGCTGGCCGGCGCTGGTGACCTCGCCCTGCGCGACCTGGCCTGCCGTGGAGCTACCAGTGCATCGATGGCCGGCAGTCGCACCTGCCGCGGCACGGCGGGCTCGCAGGCGGGCAACGGGGAGGCCTTCCTACGCTCACAACGCGGCCAGGTCGCTGTCGTGACCGTTGAGCTGGGCGCCAGCGAGATCTTTGCGTGCGTCCACGCGGGTGGGGCCGATCGCGCCTGCCTGCGCCGGACGCTTCGCAGCATCGATCGCGGCCTTCCGGGGATGCTGGCGCACTGGCACGCCGCCGCCGGAGCTCAGGCTCGCTTCCTCGGCATGACCTACTACGACCCCTTCCGCGGGCGGGCGGGCCGCCGGGGCGGGCACGCGGCCGTCCGGGCGCTCAATCGCCACCTGCGAAGCATCTACCGGCGAAGTGGGGTGCAGTCGGTGAGCCTGGGCGCCGCGTTCGCGGGCCGCAGGCTCTGCCGGCGCACCGGTGCGTGTCGGCGGCGCTTCGATCCCCGGCCCAATGCGGCCGGCGCGCAGGCGATCGCCGACGCCTTTGCCGCGGCGATCGGGCCGCTCCCGCGCTCGGGCGTCGGCCAGGAGGGCCAGTTCATCACCCCGTGCCGCTACTCCCACCGCGCGCCCGACGACCCGATCGTCTACCCCAACCAAGCCGGCCGGTCCCACTCACACGATTTCTTCGGCAACGGCTCGACGAGCTCGACCTCGACGCTCGAGAGCCTCAAAGCCGCCCCCACCAGCTGCCGCCGCCTGCAGGACCGTGCGGCCTACTGGGTCCCGACTCTGCTCTACGACGGCCAGCCGGTCACCCCGCGCAGCGCGACGATCTACTACCGCGACGCGGGCAAGGACCCCGCCGCGATGCGGCCCTTCCCCGCGGGCCTGCGGTTGATCGCCGGCGACTCCAAGGCCACCGGGCCGCAGAGCCTCGATGTCATGAGTTGGGGGTGCGGCTCAGAGAGCGGGATCGAACGCCAGCAGGCGCCGCCGGTCTGTCCGGCCGGCCGCTCGCTCGTGGGAACGGTGCGCTTTCCCGACTGCTGGGATGGCGTGAACCTCGACTCGCCCGATCACAAGTCTCATCTCGCATATGCGATCAAGGTGCGCGGCGGCCGCGCCTGCCCGGGCTCTCATCCGGTCGCGGTGCCCAAGATCACCTTCAACGTGCGCTACCCGGTCCCGGGCGGCCCGAGCGTGAGCCTCGCCTCGGGCTCGGCATTCACCGAGCACGCCGACTTCTTCAACGCCTGGGACCCACCTACGCTGGCTTCGCTGGTGATGGGCTGCCTGGTCGCGGACGTGAAGTGCGGGAGCAGCTAGCCGCCCGCCCGCTCGCTACCCGCGCGCCTTACGGGTCCGTCCCCGTTCCTCCTGGCGCGAGACGACGTGGTCGACGAGCTTGAGGATCTGCTCGGAGCCCGAGGCCCGTACGTGCCCGTTCTCGAAGGCCTGGCGCCATTGGCGGATGTTGCCCTCGGCGGCCAGCTCGTTGAAGTGCGAGCGGGTCACGGCCAGGCGGACCTTCGCGTCGGAGGCGATGTCCTTGGTGATCTGGGGTCCGGGGAGCTCGACGCGATAGAGCTGCACGTCTCCGCGCCCCCGCAGCTCGAGCCCGACGACGAGCTTGAGCTGGGCGAGCGCAGGCACCTCCTCCAGGAACCGGCGCACGCCGGTTTCGATGAGGTCTCGCGTTTCCGTGGCAGAGCTCAACGCGCCCGGCTCAGATCTTTGTGCCGTTGCAGGAGCTTCTTTCCGATCACCATGCGCTGGATCTCCGAGGTCCCCTCGCCGATCAGCAGCAGCGGCGCGTCGCGGTAGAGCCGCTCGATCTCGTACTCCTTGGAGTAGCCGTAGCCCCCGTGGATGCGAAAGGAGTCCTCCACGCACTCCTTGCCCGTCTCCGACGCGAACAGCTTGGCCATGCCGGCCTCGAGGTCCGAGCGCTCGCCCGCGTCCTTGAGCCGGGCCGCACGCAGGGTCATCAGACGGGCGGCGTCGACCTTGGTGGCCATGTCGGCCAGCTTGAACTGGATCGCCTGGTGCTGGGCGATGGGCTTGCCGAATGCCTTGCGCTCCTGGGCGTAGCGCAGCGCCAACTCGAGCGCGCGCTGCGCGATGCCCACTCCACGCGCCGCGACGTTCACCCTCCCGACTTCGAGCGCGTCCATCATCTGAACGAAGCCCTGCCCGACCCCGGCGTCGACGCCGCCCAGCACGTTCTCGGGCGGGCAGCGGTAGCCGTCGAACACGAGCTCGGTGGACTCGACCCCCTTGTAGCCCATCTTCCTAATCTTGGGAGGCACGTTGAAGCCCTGCCAGTCGCCGGTGTTCTCGCCGGCGCCCGGCTCCTTCTCGGCGATGAAGCAGGTCATCCCCTTGTAGGGCGGCTCGGCCGTCGGATCGGTCTTCATGAGCACGAAGCAGACGCCCGACATCAGGCCGTTGGTCACCCACATCTTCTGGCCGTTGAGCTCGAAGGCCCCGTCGTCGAGCCGCTTCGCGGTGCTCTTGATGCCCTGGACGTCTGAGCCGACCTCCGGCTCGGAGAGTGAGAAGGAGGCGCGAAGCTCGCCGGTGGCCATGCGGGGCAGGAAGCGCTGGCGCTGTTCGTCGGTGCCGAACTTCATCAGCAGGTAGGAGCCGATGAAGTGGGTGTTGACGATGCCCGAGATCGAGATCCACCCGCGCGAGAGCTCCTCCACGATCATCGAATACGTGGTCAGGTCCAGCCCCATCCCGCCGAACTCCTCGGGGATGGTGACTCCGAAGAGCCCGAGCTCCTTCATCTGCTCGACGATCGGCTCGGGATACTCGTCCTCGTGGTCGTAGTGCTCGGCCTGCGGGAGGATCTGCTCGTCGGCAAACTGGCGCACCATGTCGGTGATGGCCTTCTGCTCGTCGGTCTTCTCGGTCAGCGGCGGGGGGGCGGCGACGGCCATGTGAGCACGGGCTCTCGGTCGGTTGCGGGTGCGAGCACGCAGGATACCGCCGCCGGAATGGGGCACGGTCAGCGCGGTGGGCCGGCGCGGAGCCCCACGCGTGGCACCGGTGCGTCCTGCGAGACTCTCGCCCCGTGGTCGACGAGCACTGGACGCCCCGGGCATGAACTTCGCCCGCGACGTCGTCGATGCCGCGCCGGCGGACCGCATGGCCCTGGTGGAGGTCGGTCGGGAGGGCGAGCGGCGGGAATGGCGCTTCGGCGAGGTGGCCGATCGCAGCGCCCGGCTGGCGGGGACGCTGAGTGGCCGGGGGGTCGGCCGCGGCGACCTGGTCATGACCCTGATCGGCAACCGAGCAGACTGGGTGCTGGCGATGGTCGCCTGCTTTCGGATCGGCGCCGTCGTACTGCCCTGCAACGAGCAGTTGCGCGCCAAGGATCTCAAGCAGCGCCTGCGCACGTGCGACCCGCACGTGATCCTGGCCGACGAGCGCAGCCGCGCCGAGCTCGGTGAAGCCTCCCCCCGGTGCGAGGTGATCGCGGTCCCCGACCCGCGGTTGTTCGAGGCGGAGGCGGCTCCCGCGATCGAGCTCGAGGCGAGCGACCCGTCCCTGGTCATCTTCACCAGCGGCACGGCGGGCGAGCCCAAGGGCGCCTTGCACGCCCAGCGCTACCTTCCTGGGCAGCAGCTGCAGGCGGATCGATGGCTGGGGGCAGGACCCGGCGACCTCGTGTGGTGCACCGCGGCGAGCGGGTGGTCCAAGTCGGCGCGCAACGTGTTCGTCGCGCCGTGGCTGTGCGGGGCGGCGGCTCTGCTGCACGACGCGCGGTTCGATCCCCACGAGCGGCTGGAGCTGTTGGCGCGCGAGCAGGTGAACGTGCTGTGCATGGCGCCCACCGAGTACCGGGTGATCGCCAAGCGCGCGGACCCGCGGCCCCTCCCCGGCCTGCGCAGGCTCGTCGCCGCGGGCGAGGCGCTCAACCCCGAGGTCCTGCGCGCGTGGGAGGAGGCGACCGGGCTGGCGATCCACGACGGCTATGGCCAGACCGAGACCGGCCAGCTCACCGGCAATCTCGCCGGTGAGGCGCCCCGGCCGGGATCCATGGGCCGCGCCCTTCCGGGGGTTGACCTGAGCATCGAGGAAGGCGAGCTCGTGCTGGAGCCGGCGACGTCTCCCACCTTCTTCCTGCGCTATGTCGGCCAGGAGCCGGTGCCGGGCCGATGGCACACCGGCGATCGCGCGCACGCCGACGCCGACGGATTCCTCTACTTCGAAGGCCGCAGCGACGATCTGATCATCTCAGCGGGCTACCGGATCGGACCGTTCGAGGTGGAGTCTGCGCTGGTCGCCCACCCGGCGGTCGCCGAGGCGGCCGTCGTCTCCGCCCCCGACGAGGAGCGCGGCGAGGTGGTTCGCGCCGTGGTCGTCCTCCAGGCGGGCTATGCGCCGGGCGACGGCCTGGCGCGGGACCTCCAAGACCATGTCAAGCGCGAGACCGCTCCGTACAAGTATCCCCGCGTCGTCGACTTCGCCTCCGAGCTGCCCAAGACGGCGAGCGGCAAGGTCCGCCGGGCGCTCCTGCGCGGTCAGGTGAGCTTGTAGCCCTTGGACTTGTACTCGTTCCTCAAGTTGTTCAGCTGGGCCTGGAAACCGGCCAGCGTGCCCTTGAACGTCGAGGCCGTGGTCTTGAATTGCTTGAGATTGCGGGAGTCGGCGGCTTGGATCGACGGCCCGAGCGAGTCGGCGAAGCTGCGGACCAGCGCAGTCAGCCGCTGGTGCAGATCGCTCACCTTCGATGGCGGCTTGACGCCCGCGAATCGGTCGGCCAGACGCTTGAACACGCCCTGGAGCCGCTTGAACTGGGCTCCCGCTTCCGCCAGAGAAGTCGCGCTCTTGCCGCCGGTGACCTGCTGCTGCTCGGTCGCAAGCTGCTTGCTGATCGACTTCATCTTGCTCGTGTACTTCTCCTGCTCGCTCTGTCCACAGCCGGCGAGGAGCGCCACGCTCGACAGTGCGATCAGCACCCACGACAGTCGACCACTCACAAGAACCTCCTCTGGTTGCCGCCCTCCCGACGGGGCTCACCGAAGCCTACGCTGCACGAGGGGTGGAGGGGGTCAGGAGCGGTGCGCCGCCAGCCGTGCCAGCACGCCCGAAGGGCCGCCTGCGCAGGCCTTCAGGCGCAACCGCGCCCAGCGGTGGTCGTCGCCAGTGGCGGCGGCGCCGAGGGCCGGGGCCTGAGCCTGCAGGACCTGCGCGGCCGCCGGGCTCCCGTTGAGCATCGCGGTGAGCCGGCCCACCGCACGGTCGGTGCGCTGTCCGATCGCGATGGCGGCATCGTGGCTGCGGTCGGTCCCCAAGGGGGGGTCCAGCACGGCGATGCGGGTGGTCAGACGTCGATTGATCGAGCGCAGGCGCCGCAGCGTGGGGACCAGCTCGGCCGGGGCGGGGGCAGGTGGCCCGGCCAGCGGCCTCAGCGCGCGCTGCGCTGCCGCACACAGCGCGGTCACCCGTCCCCGGTACTCGGAGCGGCTCAGGGCGGGGCGCGTGCATGCGCTCAGCAGGGTTGCCGCCAGCAGGCACAACGCCACTCCGCGGCAGGCCGCGCGCACGCCGGTCAGTCTGTGAGCGCCACGATGGCGTCGATCTCCACTCGCGCCCCGCGCGGGAGGGCCGATACTGCGACCGCGACGCGAGCCGGAGGGTCGGCTTCGAAAAAGGCGCCGTAGACGTCGTTGACCTGCTCGAAGGTGGCGATGTCGGTCAGGTAGATCGTCACGCGGACCGCCTCACTCAGTGCGGTACCGGCCGCCGCGCACACCGCCGAGAGGTTCTCCAGGCACCGCCGGGCCTGGTCGCCCGTGTCACCCTCCACGAGCTCGTCGGTCTGCGGGTCGAGCGGGATCTGACCGGAGCAGAAGAGCAGGCCGGCCGCTCGTATCGCCTGAGCGTACGGACCGATCGCGGCGGGCGCGTTCAGTGCGGTCACCGTTTCTCGGTGGTGCTGCGACACGGCAGCGGACCCTAGCGGAGTCAAGCCGCAGTCCTCGCGGGTAGCCTGATCGGGGTGCCCAACCGACTCGCGCAGGAGACCTCGCCGTATCTCCTCCAGCACAAGGACAATCCCGTGGACTGGCGTCCGTGGGGCGAGGAGGCGCTGTCCGAGGCGAGAGATCGAAACGTCCCGCTGCTGGTATCGATCGGCTACTCGGCCTGCCACTGGTGCCACGTGATGGAGCGCGAGTCCTTCGAGGACGAGGGTACCGCGGCACTGATGAACGCGCGCTTCGTATGCGTGAAGGTCGACCGCGAGGAGCGCCCCGACGTCGACGCCATCTACATGGACGCCGTCCAGGCCATGACGGGCCACGGGGGCTGGCCGCTCAACGCCTTCGTGACGCCCGAGCAGGTCCCCTTCTATGCGGGTACCTACTTCCCGGCCGAGCCGCGTCAGGGCATGCCGAGCTGGCGCCAGGTGCTCGACGCGGTGAGCGATGCCTGGCAGGAGCGCGGCGAGGAGATCCGCGCAGGCAGCGAGCGCATCGTGCCGCGCCTGCGCGGCGGCGCGGCGCTCGAGCCCTCCTCGCAGCCCATCGATGCGGGCTCGCTCGAGGACGCCGTGGCCGGTCTACGCGAGAGCTATGACTCGGCGCACGGCGGGTTCGGCGGTGCCCCCAAGTTTCCGCCGGCCTCGACGATCGAGCTGCTGCTTCGTCGAGGGGAGCGGGAGATGTCGCGGGGCACGTTGCGGGCGATGGCGGCCGGCGGCATCTATGACCAGGTCGGCGGCGGCTTCGCGCGATATGCCGTCGATGGCACCTGGACGGTGCCCCACTTCGAGAAGATGCTCTACGACAACGCGCTGCTGGCCCGCGCCTACCTGCACGGCTTCCAGGTGTTCGGCGACGAAGGCTTTCGCCGCGTGACCTGCGAGACGCTGGACTGGACGCTGCGGGAGATGCGCGGCGAGGAGGGTGGGTTCGCGTCGGCGCTCGACGCCGACTCCGAGGGAGTGGAGGGCAAGTACTACGTATGGACCCTCGCCGAGCTGCGGGAGGAGCTCGGCGGGCTGGCCGACGCTGCGATCGCGTACTTCGGGGCGACCGAAGGCGGCAACTTCGAGGGTGCCAACGTGCTGGAGGCCCGCGGGCCCAGGCCCGACTGCCTCTCCGACATCCAGCGGATCCTGCTCGCCGGGCGTGAGCGGCGGGTACGTCCGGGCCTGGACGACAAACGCCTGACCTCGTGGAACGCCCTGCTGATCTCGGCGCTGGCCGACGCCGGCGCCGTGCTTGGCCGCGCCGACTACCGCGACGCCGCGGTGGCCTGCGCGGAATTCGTGCTGGTCAGCCTGCGCGCCGATGACGGACGCCTGCTGCGCACCTACAAGGACGGCCGGGCCCGGCTCAACGCCTATCTGGAGGACCACGCCTACCTGCTGGAGGCGTTGATCACGCTGTATGAGGCGACGTTCGAGCCCCGCTGGTTTGAAGAGGCGCGTTCGCTTGCCGACACGATGATCGCGCGCTTCGCCGACCCGGACAAAGGCGGCTTCTACTCGACGTCCGACGACCACGAGACCCTGGTTACCCGGCGCAAGGACCTGGAGGACAACCCCATCCCGGCGGGTGCGTCAAGCGCCGCGTTCGGCCTGCTGCGCCTGGCCGCGCTGACCGGCGAGCACTCCTACGAGGAGCAGGCCGTGGGCCACCTGCGCCTGCTGCACGAGTTGGCGCCGCGCCACCCCCAGGCATTCGCCCACCTGCTCCAGGCGGTCGACTTCCACACCGCTCCGACACGAGAGGTGGCGCTGGTCGGCGAGGACCGCGCGCCCCTGGAGCGCGTCGTACGCGAGCGGTTTCGTCCGCACCTGGTGGTCGCGGCGGGGCAAGGCGACGCGGTTCCCCTGCTGGCAGGGCGCACGCCGATCGAGGGCCGGGCCGCGGCCTACGTATGCCGCGACTTCGTCTGCCAATCGCCGGTCACCGAGCCCGACGAGTTGGCGGCGCTGCTCAACGAACGGCCGATCGCAGTTTGAATCCTTCGGGAAGTCGTGGGCCCTCGGTCAGTCGCCGCCGGCGCGGGTGGCCGGTACCGTTACGGTCAGGCGGGGGCAAGCCAGGAACGGGAGACCGATGAGCAACGACGTATACGACGAGTGGCATCTGGCCGTATCCAAGGAGCTGGAAGCCCGGGTGAAGGGCCGGATGTTCTTCGTACGCGTCACCGTCGCGCCGGAAGCAGCCGCGGGCGGGGCGACGAGCCCGGCGGAGGTCGATGAGGAGAGCTGGAAGGGCGTCGCCGCGAGCGTGGAGGAGTGGCTCGCGGGCCTGGACCCCGACGTCGTGGGCGATGACAACATGCCCGAGCATGAGGTGCGGCCGGGGGGGACGCCGGTCGAGCTCGCGGCGCTGCCCAAGAAGGAGAAGCGGCGCGGTAAGGACCCGCTGATCGTCAATCCCTTCCCGGGAATCGAGGTCTTCACCGGGACTCACACCAGTGGGGCGGTGCCGGTGTTCGACGACGGCACCGAAGCCCAGGACGCCGAGCGGCGGGGTTCGGCCTCGAATCCAAACGTCCCGGCGTCGTCTCCGAGCGAGACTGAATAGCCATCGAGGCGGCCCGCGGTGCCGCGTGAGGCGTACAGTGGTGCGATGAACCGGGACGAGGCTCGCGATCTTTGCCGGCGTCGCCAAGCGGAGCAGCCGAGCTACCGTTGGCTCGCACAACAACGAGGCGAAGCCGACGATTGGATCGTTGCTCGTCTGCCTGGTATCGGTCGGATCAATAGGGCATCTGTGGAAGCGCAGAAGGGTGAGCCGCTGGACGTGCAAGACGATCCTCGGCCTGCGAGCATGCGCAACATCCCGCCATACGGTCCCGCCTTCTAACGCTCGGTCAATCTCGCCACCGCGCGACTCGGCAGGATCGCCTCGAAGCTCTCGATCGCTCCCGTGTCACGTAGGTGGCACAGCGGCTGCGAGGACTCCCAGGTCACTCTGCATCGAGCCGATCTCGAAACAACTCCGCTGGTTCGACGGTGGCGCCGCGAGCCCGCACGGTGTCGGCGAGCCAATGATCGGAGGTGACGACGCGAATGTCGCTGGGCTGCGGGTCGCGTCCCACGCGCCGAACGATCTCGTCGTCAGCTGCGTTTGCCCTGGCCCGCGGCGCGTGTGCGACCTCGATGACCGGCGAGCGAATCGGCGGTGAGGGTGGCTTCTCGAAGACGACTGTGACGTCGTCGGTCTCTCCGGTCGCCCAGCGCTCGAGCAAGCCGACCAGCCGAACCATCGCCCCGTGCCGGTCCTTCCACCATCCGTCGGGCCGTGTGCCGATCACGTTCATACCGTCAATCAGCCATCGCACTGGTTCAGCGTACGCCAGGTCGGTGAGAACGAGCTGCGGCATGGCGCGGCGTTATCGTGTCGATGGTGCCCGGTGCTCCGCTGTCGCTCATCGAATTTCCCGCGGACGACCCTGAGCGGGCACGGCGCTTCTGGGCGAAGCTCCTGGGCCTCGAGCTTGAGGCTCGCCAAGAAGCGGAGGGGCAGGGATGGCAGACGCGAGCGGGGACGCCGGGTGTCGGCGTCCACGCCCGCGGACGCGGGCCCGGAGACTCCTTCTCCCTGCCCTACTTCGCGGTTCTCGACATCGCCGACGCTTTGGAGCGGATCGTCAAGCTCGGCGGAAGCGTGGTTCACCCGGGAGCCAAGTGGGCGATCTGCAAGGACTCCGAGGGCAATCCGTTCGCACTGGCCCAGGAACCGGTACCAGGCTAGGTCGACCGTCCGCCGCAGGCGGCCGGCGTGAGGCTCAGCTCTCGCCGGCTCTGGCGGCCTGGCAGGTCGGACAGCGCATCCCGGACACCTTCCCGGCATCGTTCCTGACGACTTCCCAGTTGGCGAAGTCGGGGTTCGTCGACGGCGGAGTGGGTCGCCGACACTGATCGCAGGTCGACAGGTCTGGTGGGGCGGCCATTGTTCCTCCTTTCGTAAACCGGCTCAGATCACCGGCAGGTAGCGCTCGAGCTCCCAGGGTGTGACCTGGACGCGGTAGTCCTCCCACTCCTGGCGCTTGATCTCGACGTAGCGGTTGAACATGTGCTCACCGAGCGTGCGCAACACGAGCTCGGACTCCGAGGTGAGTTCGATCGCCTCGCCGAGGGTCTCGGGCAACTGCTCGATCCCCAGCCGCCGCCGATCCTCCGGGGAGAGGTGGTAGAGGTTCTTCTCCATCGGCTCGGGGAGCTCGTAGCCCTGCTCGATCCCCTCGAGGCCGGCCTGGAGCAGCGCCGCGAAGGTGAGGTAGGGATTGCAGGCCGGGTCGGGGCAGCGCAGCTCCATCCGGGTCGCCTGCTCCTTGCCCGGGTGATACAGCGGCACGCGGACCAGCGCCGAGCGGTTGCGCCGCGACCATGCGCAGTACACGGGGGCTTCGAAGCCGGGCACCAGGCGCTTGTAGGAGTTCACCCACTGGGCGAAGATCGAGCAGATCTCGCGCGCATGCTTGAGCTGCCCGGCGATGAACGCCTTGCCGGTGCCCGACAGGAAGTACTGATCGTCGCCGTCGTAGAAGGCGTTGCGACCCTCGGTGAACAGGGA
>JALYZC010000161.1 GCA_030945905.1 Actinomycetota bacterium | reverse complement strand
GCTCGGCGACGATGGTGGCGGCGCCATCGGTGCGCAGGGTGACCTCCCGCGGGGTCAGCCGCGGGTCGACCGGGACCGCGACGGCCCCGAGGCGCCAGCAGGCATACAGCGCCTCGACGAAGGCCAGGCCTGTGGGCAGCGCCAGGCCGACCCCTGCCCCGGGCGCCACCCCGCGAGCGGCCAGGCGCCCCGCCGCGACATCGACGCGAGTGGCCAGCTCGGCGTAGGTCACGGTCTCCGCCGAGGTCAGCACCGCGATCCGGTCGGGCGCAGACCGCGCCGCCGCACCCAGCCAGCCGGGAAGGTCCATGGCCGACAGGCTAGTGTTGCTCGGCCCCTTCGATCCGCAGGAGGCCCTCACGCCGTGCCTGTGACCTGGACCCCCGCCGGCGAGTACTCGGACATCCGCTATGAGACGTCCGACGCCTCGGCCGCCGGCATCGCCAAGATCACCATCGACCGGCCCGAGGTGCGCAACGCGTTTCGCCCGCAGACGCTGATCGAGATCTCCGATGCGCTCACCCGGGCCCGCGAGGACCTCGACGTCGGCGTCATCATCCTCACCGGCCAGGGACCCGAGGCCTTCTGCTCCGGCGGCGACCAGCGGGTCCGCGGGGATACCGGCTACCTCGCCGAGGACGCCGCGGCCCAGCGCGGAGTCGGCCGGTTCCACGTCACCGACCTGCACGTGCAGATGCGCCGCACCCCCAAGCCCATCGTGGCCATGGTCGCGGGCTACGCGGTAGGGGGTGGGCAGGTGCTCCATGTGGTCTGCGACCTGACGATCGCCGCCGAGAACGCGCGCTTCGGCCAGACCGGGCCGAAGGTCGGCTCTTTCGACGGCGGCTACGGCGCCGGTCTGCTAGCCCAGCAGATCGGTCAGAAGCGGGCGCGGGAGGTGTGGTTCCTCTGCCGTCAGTACGACGCCCAGACCGCGCTGGACTGGGGCCTCGTCAACGCGGTCGTGCCCCTCGAGCGCCTGGAGGAGGAGACCGTGCAGTGGTGCCGAGAGATGCTCGCCCTCTCCCCCTTCGCCCTGCGCCTGCTCAAGGCGAGCTTCAACGCGACCGAGGACGGGCTGGCGGGGATCCAGCAGCTCGCCCACGACACCAACCTCCTCTTCTACGCCAGCGAGGAGGCGCAGGAGGGTCGTGACGCCTACAAGGAGAAGCGCCCGCCCGACTTCTCCAAGTTCCCGCGCCGCGCCTAGGCTGCTTGACCGTGCTCGGCGGCGCCCGCATCTGGCTCATGGCCGCGCGTCCGCGGACGCTGCCGGCCGCCGTGGCGCCGGTGCTGGTCGGCACGGCCCTCGCCTGCCAGCAGGGCACCTTTCATCCCCTCACCTTCGCCGCGGCCCTCGTCGGCGCCGTGTTCATCCAGGTGGGGACGAACCTGTCAAACGACTACTCCGACGCGCGCCGGGGCGCGGACACCGAGGATCGCCTCGGGCCCGTGCGCGTGACCGCCGGCGGCCTCGTCCCGCCCCGGCAGGTGCTCATCGCCACCTACGCGTCGTTCGGCGTCGCCGTGTTGGTCGGGGCCTACCTCATCGCCGTCGCTGGACCCGAGCTGCTGCTCATCGGAGCGGCCTCGATCCTGGCCGGCGTGCTCTACACGGGCGGTCCGCGGCCCTACGGGTACGAGGGCCTGGGCGAGCTGTTCGTCTTCCTGTTCTTCGGGGTGGTCGCCGTTACCGGCTCCTATTTCGTGCAACGCCAGCAACTGCCCTGGGAGGCGTTCGCCCTGGCCGTGCCCGTCGGGCTGTTGGCCGCGGCGATCCTGCTGGTCAACAACATCCGCGATCGCGAAACCGACCGCCGAGCCGGGAAGCGCACGCTGGCGGTACGCCTCGGCCCTCGCCCCGGCCGCGCCCTCTACGCCTACGCGCTGCTCGCCGCGTTCGTCACGGCTCCGCTGCCGTGGCTGCTCGGCTCGCTCTCCGCGTGGCTGCTCCTGCCGTGGCTCACACTGCCGTTGGCCATCGGCGTCATGCGCACGGTGGCCTCGCGCAGCGATGGACCGTCGCTGAACGCCGCATTGGCGCGCACGGGTCTGCTGCAGCTCGCGTTCTGCGTGCTGCTGGCGGTCGGCGTACTCGCATCGTGATCGGTGTCGCGCTGGAGCGCGTGGCATACCGGTTTCGACGGCCGGTGGCGACGGCCTACGGCACGCTGGCGGAGCGCGAGGTCCTGCGGCTGGCGCTGCTGCGCGACGGGGAGACCGTCGGCATCGGCGAGGCCGCGCCGCTGGCGCCCTACGACGGCGTGACCCCCGACGCCGTGCGCGAGGCGCTCTCCCCCGTGCTGGCCGGGCTTCCCGACGATCGCGCGGAGTGGCCCGATGTCGCGCTACCACAGGCTGCCGCGGCGCTGGACATCGCCTGGCTGGACGCCCGTGCTCGCGCGGGCGCCACCTCGGTGGCGTCCCTGCACGTCGCCGACCCCGCCGACAGCGTGCCCGTCAACGCGACGATCCCGGACACCGATCGCGCCGGGGCCGCCAGCGCCTCGAAGGCGGCGGCGGACGCGGGCATTACCTGCGTCAAGCTCAAGGTGGGAATCGGCGATGACGCCGGGCGCATCGCCGCCGTGCGAGCCGCGGTGGGATCGGACGTAGCGATCCGCATCGACGCCAACGGAGCGTGGAGCGTCACCGAGGCGGTCGCCGCCCTGCGCGCCTTCGCGCCTGCGGGCATCGAGCTCTGCGAGGAGCCGGTGCACGGGGTCGAGGGCCTGGCCGAGGTGCGCGAGCAGCTCGACGGCGCGGTGCCGATCGCGATGGACGAGACAGCGCGGGCGCCAAGGGCGGTCAGCTCGGGCGCGTGCGACTTCGTGTGCCTGAAGGTCGCGGCGTGCGGCGGCATCACGGGTCTGTGGAACGCAGCAGAGGCGGCCCGTGCGGCCGGCAGCCGCGTCTACGTAGCCTCGACCTACGACGGCCCGGTGGGGATCGCCGCCGGGGTGCAAGCCGCTGCCGCGCTCGGCGATGTGCCGCCGTGCGGATTGGCCACGCTGGCCCTGTTTGCCGACGTGGAGGATCCTTTCCCGGTTCGCGACGGACGGATCGACGTTCCGCCGGGGCGCGGCCTGGGGATCTGACGGAGCGCGCCCGCCGGCCGCTCAGTCGCCGTCGAGCTTGGGAACCACCAGCACCGGCCGGGTGCAGTGCTGGACCACGCCGTGGCTGACGCTGCCCAGGAGCGCCGACTCCACGCGGGAGAGACCGCGGCTCCCCAGTACGACGACGCGGGCATCGACCTCGTCAGCGGTGCGGACGATCGCCGACCAGGGCTTGTCCTCGGCGACGTGCGACGTGGCCTCGAAGCCGTGCTCCCGGGCGAACTGGACCCCTGCGTCGGCGGTGTGCTGCGCGAGCTCCTTGCCGATCTCGTCCATCTCGCTCTGCAGCCCGCCCAGGCGGCTCACCGTGTCGCTCACGGCGGAGACCGGGTCAAAGCCGACGAAGCTGTCCGCCGACTCCCACGCTGTCACCACCACGGCGGGACCTCCTCCGAGGAGCTCTCCGGCTTGCTCGATCGCGTTGCGCGACTGAGGGGAGCCGTCGAAGCACAGGAGCGCGGGCTGGGGCATGGCAGGTGGAGGCTTATCATGCAGCGGGGCCGGCCCGTGGCGCGGTCAGCCGGCCAGTGATCGACGCAGCGCCAGCACACGCGCAGTCGAGCGGCGCAGCTCGAGCCCCGACACCCAGCCGGCCCGGGCATCCCGGATGAGCGCCTCCGTGGCACGGGCGCCGTTGGCATAGCTCTGGGCGAAGAGCAGAAGGTCGGCGCCCGCCCGCGTCGCCAGCAGCGCCCGGCGCTGCGGCGTCCCGTAGCCGGCGGCTGAGGCGGTCTCGAGATCGTCGGTGATCGCCACGCCGGCGAAGCCCAGCCGCCCGCGCAGCTCGTCGGTGCCGAGCTTGCGCGAGTACAGCGCCGGAAGCGAGTCGAACGCCGGGTAGATCGCGGTGCTCAGCATCACCAGGTCGATCCGGCCGCGCACAGCCGCCACGAACGGGGCTTCGTCGATGCGGCGAAGCGTGTCGAGCGGCAGCCCGACGCGGCTGGCCACGGTGTCCTCGTTCACGCGCGGCACCCCGATGCCGGGGAAGTGCTTGGCGGTGGCCGCGACGCCGCCGGCGCGGAGCCCGCCGGCGAATGCCGTGCCCAGTCGACTCACCAGCGACGGGTCGCGCCCGTAGGAGCGCTCGAAGCGTTCCTGATAGCTCCCGGGCCGGGCGACGTCGAGGACTGGTGCAAGGTCGACATTGATGCCGACACCGTGCAGATTGGCGGCGGTGGCCGCACCCTCGCTGCGCGCCAGCGACGCGCTGCCGGTGCGACCGAGCTGGGCGGGGGAGCGTTGGGGGGCTCCGGACAGCCGCTTCACGAACCCGCCCTCCTGATCGATCATCACGAGCAGCGGCGAGCGCAGCCCGGCCGGACGGGGGATCGCCTGCAGCCGCACGAGCTGCGTCCGCAGCTGCGCCCGCGACCGGATGTTCCGATTGAACAGGATCACGCCCGCGGCCTCGCCCCGGCGAATCCGCCGCTCGAGCGCCACCGGCGGGCGCAGGCCGGAGTAGGCGTAGATCACATGCTGGCCGACGACCTGGCGCGTGGTGAGCGGTGGATCTGAGGCGGGCTGCGCCGCGCTTCCCCGCGGCGCGCCCCAGGCGGCGGCTGCCAGGATCAGCGCGCCGAGCGCCGCCGCGGCGAGCGCCGGCGGAGAAATCGGTCGCGGCCCCATGGCCGGCTTCAACACGGCCGGAGCCACGCGGTTGCGGCCATCAGTCGGCCGAGCGCTGCGGGTCCAGCGCCGCCGCGACGATCGCGGGCGCTTCCAGATGGACGGCGTGGCCGGCGGCGGGGACGATCAGCACGTCGGCGCGGGGGATGAACTGCGCCATGCGCTCGGCAAGCTTGCGGTACTTGGCGTCCCGTTCGCCCGCGATCAGTGTGACCGGCATCGCGAGCTCCCCGAGCCGGCCCCACAGCGGCGCGGTCGCCCCGGCGCCGATGCCTCGGAG
>JALYZC010000153.1 GCA_030945905.1 Actinomycetota bacterium | reverse complement strand
ACATTGGTGAGGTGAGGTATCGCGGTCGCCCGCGTGACGATCACCGCCGGCCGGCGGCCCACCTCCGGCCAGTCGATGTCGTAGACGTCCCCCCTGGTCACCTTTCGGGCTCGTAGCCGGCGAGCTCCTGACCTGCCAGGAGGGCTGTGCCGAGGCGGAGCCCCGCCTCGCCGACCCAGTCCTCCTGGGGATCGGTCGAGTAAGCACGGCGGTAGGCCGCGTGAATCTGCGCCTCGCGTTCTTCGCGCAGCAGCCAAATCAGCCCGGCTCGCATTGCGGCGGCCCGGCTCGGGAAGACCCCGCGCGCGACCGCGGCGTCCAGGCGTTCGAGATCCCCCTCAGTCAGCCGTACTGCGATCTGCACGCTCATACCACTGAGCATACCGAACCGGTATGCACGCCATACCTACAGCTCGCCGAGGTCAGACCCCACGTCGGCGAGATCGCCCAATCGGTCCTGGACGTCGGTCCCCTCGGTCATCAGGCGCCGGGCGTGGTCGAGGTCGTCGGAGCGCCCCACCGAAAGCGCGCCCGCCACGCGGCCCTCGTGAACGTAGAAGACGCTGAACTCGCCGTCCTCCAGCGATCCGCGGACGACCTCCTCGTCCCACTGGTGGGCAGGGCCGACGTACTCCATCGAGGCCCAGTCGGCGAGGTCTGAGAAGAAGTAGGGCACGACGTCGTGCGGCGTGGCCTGGCCGAGCATGTTCAGCGCCGCGGTCTTGCCGTGGTGCAAGGCGACGTCCCAGTGCTCGACGCGAATCGGGCGGCCGTGGATGACGCTGTCGTACTCGCACATGTCCCCGGCGGCGTAGATGCCCGGGACGGAGGTCTGCAGCTGCGCGGAGCAGCGCACGCCCCCGCGCTCGCCGAGCTGCAGGCCCGCCCCCTTGGCCAGGGTGACGTCGGGCACCACGCCGGCGCCGATCACCACCAGGTCCGCGTCGAGTGTGAGACCGCGTTTGGTCACCACCTGCTGCACGCGATCGCCCTCGCCCTCGAAGCGCTCGAGCTCGTCGCCGCCGTGCACGCTCACTCCGTGCTCCTCGAGCACGCCCTGGAAGTAGCCGCCGGCCTGCGCGCCGAAGCCGCGCTCGTGAATCACCGACTCCTGCATGACGATCGAGCAGCGGTGGCCCAGCGTGGTCAGCGAGGCGGCCACCTCGCTGCCGATGTAGGAGCCCCCGATGATCACCACGTGCTCGGCCTGCGCGGCGTCCGCGAGAATGGCGTCGGTGTTGCCCAGCACCCGCAGGTAGTGGATGCCCTCCAGCCGCCCGCCGTCCACCGGCAGCCGGCGCACGTTGGCGCCGGTGGCCAGCAGCGCCTTGTCAAAGCCGACCACCTCGCGGTTGGAGAGCTTCACCGTGCGCTGCTCCGGGTCGAGCTTGATCGCGCTCGTGCCGGTGAGCAGCTCGACGTCCCGCTCGCCCCACCACTCGGGGGGGCGAAAGAAGCAGTCCTCGAGGCTCTCCTTACCGGTCATGTACCCCTTCGAGCACGGCGGGCGGTTATACGGCGGGTGCGGCTCGCGCCCCACCAGCGTCACGCTGCCCTGCGCGCCGGACTCGCGCAGCCAGCGCGCGCAGTTGGCCCCGGCCAGCCCCCCGCCGATCAGCAGGAAGTCGACCTCGCGGTCAGCCACCCGCCGCGGACCCGTTGGAGGCGAACTGACGGGTGATGTGGTCCTCCAACCCGGGGTCCAGCACGACCAGCACCTCGTCACCGCCCTCGATCAACGTCTCACCCTGGGGCACGAAGCCGCCGCCCTCCCGCAGGATGGAGATGATCAGGCTGCCGTCGGGCATGTCCACGTCGGACACGCGCCGGCCCACCACCTCGCAGTCGGGCGGAACCTGGAGCTCGATGATCTCCAGCCGGTCGCCCGCGAGATCGAGCAGATGGACGAGCCCGTACTGGGGCACCTCGTGCTCGATCAGCCGGAGGATGAGGTCGGTCGCCGACACCGCGGGCTGGATGCCCAGGAGCTTGAAGTGCTGGAGGTTGCGCGGGTTGTTCACGCGGGAGACGATGCGCTCCACGCCGTACTTCTCGCGCGCCACCTGGCAGATGAGGATGTTGTCCTCGTCGTCGCCGGTCACGGCGATCACCAGGTCGGCCCGCTTGATCCCCGCCCGCTCGAGCACCCACAGCTCGGTGGCGTCGCCGTACTGCACCGCGTGCTCGAGCTCCTGCTCGACGACCAGGTAGCGGCGGCGCTGGCCCTCCAGCAGCGTGACCTCGTGCTCCTTGTCGATCAGCTCGCGGGCGAGGTTCCACCCGACCTTGCCCGCCCCGGCGATGATCACGTACACGAGCGAGGGCCTCCCGGCCGCGTGCTCACGAGGCGACGACCGCCCGCTCGAGCATCTCGATCGCCACCTGCGTGGGGCAGATCGTCTCGAGCCCCTGCCCCCGGTACCACTC
>JALYZC010000025.1 GCA_030945905.1 Actinomycetota bacterium | reverse complement strand
CCGGATGTAGGCCGCGCCCGGGCCTTGGGAGACGGGCTCGCGGTCGTCGGCGGGGGAAACGTCGAGGTCCCACGCCGCGCGCACTCCCAGCTCGACGGCGCCGCGCACGCGCTGCAGGCCGTCGGCGAACTCTTCGCCGCGCTGGGAGAACATCGCTTGCACCGCCGCGTCATCGGGCAGGACGCTGCCGAAGCGCATGGGCAGCACGGCGCCCTCATCCAGGAGACTCTCGACCACCCGCTCATGGGCCCACAGGGCGTCCTCCGTGACATCGAGCTGAGCCTCGTCGCGGTCGCTGACCACCGCGGTCAGCTCGCCGGCCGAGACCGCCCGCAGGGGATCGCCATCGAGGCCCGGTACCGAGGGCGGATGGCGTCGGGGCTCGGTGACGGCGTAGACGTAGACCATCGCTTCAGGCTTCGCGCTCGAGGGCATCGACCGACGCCACGACCAGGCGAAGGCCGACCCGTACGAGATCGACGTCGGCGACCGCGAGCGTGACCTCGCCGTGGATGGCCACCCCGCCCTCGAGCAGGCGATCCAGCAGCTCGAGGAGCGTCACGTCGCGGGGGCGCGCCGCTCCGGGATCACCGGCGCTCGGACGGGGCGCGACTACCGTCGCGCGCTCGCTCACCATGCCGCCTCAATCGAGCTCTTGACGAAGTTGTACGGCGGCCACGGACCGGTGGCCTCGAACTCAAAGCCGCGAGCTCCATGCTTGTCGATGAGGACTGCGACCGCGGCGTGAAACTCCTCGGTCGCCGCGTCGTCGAGCAGGTACACGCCGTTGAGCACCATCTCTCCGCTGTGCCCGGACGCCTCCGGACGTTGCAGCGGGTTGCTGAGCGCCTCGACGGACAGCGCCGACAGTCGCGAGTGCGCCTCGTCGACGCACCCGTCGATGAGACCGTCGGTCTGCTCGCGCAGGACGACGTCGAGCTGCTTGCGGCGTATGTACGCCGATCCTGCCGAGGCATCCTCGAGCTCTGCGTCGAGCCGCCCGGCCTCGTGGCTGGTCTGCTTGGCGGCGCGCTCGGCCGCGGAGGGCTCTACGAAGATCTTCAGCCCCCACTCGGTCTTGGCGGTCAACCGGTCGAGGGCCTCGGTGAGGGCGGAGCGCTCCCGCGTGAGCATCTCTTCCACCGACTCCTCGCTGCGATAGACCGTGCACAGACGCATCGGGATCACCGTCGTCACCGCCCTCACCTCGTCGAGCACATGCTCGTGCCCGCGCGCGGTGCCCTCCAGCCAGGCGACGTCGTTGAGGCTCTCGCGCAGCGTCTGCTCGCCGAACTCGGACAGGGGCACGTGGCTGGCCAGTGCGGCCAGGTCGCCTTGGCGCAGGACCTGGACCTGATGGCGCGCGTCAGCGCCCCGCAGCGGCAGATCGGAGAGATCGAGGGAGTCCGCTCCGACGACGCCGTAGACGTACCAGCCAAGCTCCTCCGGAGCGTCGTGGACCTGCGGCGCGGGCGCCGGTAGGGGCGGCTCAGGCACGGGCTCCGGCGCCGCGGCCGGGGTCGCGCTCAGCTGGGCCTGTGAGCGCTCGAGCAGCGCGTGGGCCATCGCCTCGGCGAGGATCGTCCGGACCTTCGCACGCGCCTCGATGCGCGCCTCGGCTACGAGCTCTGCGGCTTCGCCCTCGGCCAGCTCGTCGATCGCCGCGCGCAGGGCGTCGAAGGCTTCGTCACCGGCCCGCATCGGATGCCTTGCCCTTGGGGCTCGATCGCTTCTTTGTACCTTCGCCGCCGGGCAGCTCGAGCGCGCTCTCGAGGCGCTCGATGCGTTCGCGCAGCTGCTGGTTCTCCTCGGAGAGCTGCTTGGCGCCGGTGGTCAGCGAGGGATCTGACTCCCACCAGTTGATGCCCATCTCCTTGGCCCGGTCCACCGAGGCGATCAGCAGCCGGATCTTGATCGTCAGCAGCTCGATGTCGAGCAGATTGATCTGGATGTCGCCCGCGATGACGATGCCCTTGTCGAGCACCCGCTCGAGGATGTCGGCGAGGTTGGCCGGCCCGCCACCGTGGGGCTGGAGGTCCGCTCGGACCGAGCGCTGCGGCGGACGGCTCGGGAGGCCGTGTCCCGGGTCGGCCACGCTAGCCCTCGTCGGCCTGGCTACGGTAGAAGCGCCGCGTGCGGCGGTAGCTGTCCACGTTGCCGTCGCTGTCGACGCTGACCGCGTAGCTGCCCAGCACGTCGGTCGAGTTCGGGACGCGCCGGAGCTCGACGACCTGCACGGTGATCATCCATCCGTCGTCGTCGTCGCGCTCCATCCCCAGCACGGCCTCGACCGGCTTGCCCATCATCTCCTCGATCTGCTCCTTGGCCTCCTGCACCGCTTCGCGGCCGGAGATCCCGGAGGACTTACTGCCCGAGCCGCTGGCGCCGCCCGAGCTCTTCTTCGGCCCCCCGCTCTGACTCGAGCCTTGCTTCTCAGCCACGGTCGACCTCCTCGGTGGACGCTTCGCTCATCTCGGCCGCATGCTCGCGCTCCTCGCGTGCCCGCTGCCGGGCGGTGGCCAGGCGCTCGAGCAGGCGATCTTCCCGCTCTGCTCGCTCCTCGTCGCCGATCCGGCCTTCATCGTGCTCGAGCTCGAGTGCCAGCAGCTCGCCGCGGATACGGCCCTCGTCGAACATCTGGCGGTCGGCCTCCTCGGCCACCTGCTCGGTGATCCACGCCGCTCCGCGCACGGGAGCCAGCGGAAGGGTCAGGAGAGTCGTGAACAGGCCCATGGTCTACGCCTCGAAGCCCAGCTCGACGAAGCTGTGCGCCGGGAGGGGGCCCGTGTACTTGAGGCGCAGGCGCCCGGCGCGCGCGCGTCCGAGCTCGTCGACGGCTTCGTCGAATTCCGCCATGCGCTCGCGTTCGACCAGGAAGGACGCGTTGAGCGCAACGCGCTCGTGGCCTGGCTCTCCGGACTCCAC
>JALYZC010000096.1 GCA_030945905.1 Actinomycetota bacterium | reverse complement strand
CGAGAATTGACGCGTTCATCTCCACGATCCGGAGGCGCGCGTGGCCCAGAACTTCCTTCCTTGCGACCGTGAGCAGGAGCTGCTGCTTCCGTTGAGCCTGAGGGCGTGGCTGCCCGAGGATCACCTCGCCTGGTTCGTGCTCGACGCCGTGTCTGAGATGGACCTGTCCAGCTTCTATGCGTCCTATCGCCAAGACGGGTGGGGTCGGGCGGCGCACGATCCGGCGATGATCGTCGCGTTGCTGCTTTACGCCTACGCGAAGGGTCAGCGTTCTTCGCGGGGGATCGAGCGCGGGTGTGTGGAGGATGTCGCCTACCGGGTGATCGCTGCGAACCAGAAGCCCGATCACGCCACGATTGCGCGTTTTGTCGAGCGCCACGAGGACGCGCTGGCGGGTCTGTTCGGCGAGGTGCTCTCGTTGTGCGCGGAGGCGGGCCTGGCCAAGGTCGGGGTGATCGCGGTGGATGGCACGAAGGTGCACGCGAACGCGAGCCGGGACGCCAACGTGGACTACGAGCAGATCGCTCGGGAGATCCTCGCTGACACGAAGGCCGTCGATCAGGCTGAGGATGAGCAGTTCGGTGAGGCGCGTGGCGATGAGCTGCCGCCGGAGCTTTCCACCAACCAGGGTCGGCGTGGGTGGCTGCGCGAAGCCAAGCGTCGCCTGGATGAAAAGCGCGCGCAGGAGGCCAAGCCGGTGGCGCGCTCGCGCGCTGAGCGCCTGCGCGAGTCAAAGCGCCGCTTGGAGGAGGAGCTTGCGGTGGAGTGTCGCGCCAACGCCGCCTATGAGGCCTACCGTGCGCGCGGGGTGATGGCCGACGGCCGGCGGTTTGGCGGCCCACCCAAGCCCTATGAGCCCCCCACTACCCCGGCCGGCAAGATCAACGTGACCGATCCCGACTCGCGGCTGGTCAAGACGATGGGCGGCTACTTGCAGGGCTATAACGCACAGGCTGTCACGAACGAACACCAGATCGTGCTCGCCGCCGAGGTGACGGTCGACTCACCCGACTTCGGGCATCTCGAGCCGATGGTCAGCGCCACCGAGACCGAGCTCAAGGCGATCGGAGTCAGCGAGTCGCCGGAGGTGGTCATCGCCGACGCCGGCTACTGGCACCAGGTCCAGACGGAGAACATCATCAACCAAGGCATCCAGGTGCTCATCCCGCCCGACTCAAGCAAACGCAAAGGCACCCGACCAGGATGGAACGCCGGCGCTTACGCGTTCATGCGTCGCGTGCTCGCGACCGACACCGGCTCAGCGCTTTATCGAAAACGCCAGGGAATGATCGAGCCGGTGTTCGCTCACACGAAGTTCAACCGACGGATCGACCGCTTCCAACGCAGGGGAAGATCAGCCTGCCGCTCGGAGTGGCGACTGATCACCGCCACCCACAACCTCCTCAAGCTCCACCGCCACCAAATCGCCACCGCAGCCTGAGCGCAAGCCCACGCCGGCTGCAGTTCAACCATCGCCGACCCCGGTCAGCCACCAAGGCCGCCGCGACAACCACACGTCCCTGGTTTTACGCGACAGCCTCACGCGGAAGCAAGCGCGAGGTCGGCGCCGGCCCGGACGACCACGCCTCGTCCCGATGCGATAACGGCCGTACACGGAGCCGGCGTGATCGCTTTGCGCCGTGGACGCTTCTATTAAAGTCAAGGGGACGGTGATGAGTCTCTTGTAGAGGCTGCGGGAGAGGTGGCGTTTGAGGGCGCATGGCTTCGCGGGGGGTTTTGCCTTCGCTGATGCGGCGGTCGAGGTAGGCGCGGGTTTGCTGGTTGTGGCGGGCTCGGATGCGGGCGATGGTGTGCAGCGCGTTGTTGGCTTGGCGGTCACCTCCGCGGGAGAGGCGGTGGCGGATCGTTTGTCCGGATGAGGCGGGTTTGGGTGCTGTGCCGTTGCAGCGGGCGAACGCGGCTTCGCTCTTGAGGCGCTTGGGGTCGCAGGCCAAGAGCTTTGCCGCTGAGATCGGTCCGACGCCGGGCTCCTGGAGGAGGGTTCGGTCCAGTGAACCGATCAGGCGGTTGAGCTCACGCTTGTAGGCATCGGCTTGGCGGCCGAGCTCACGCGCGCGGGCGGCGAGGTCTCGCAACACGGCGAAGATGAGCTGCTCAGCCTCGGGTGCGTCTTGTCGTGCGCGCATCCGCTGAAGGCGAGCGACGAGCGCTCTGCCGTTGCCTGGACCGATTCGCTCGCGCAGCGCGATGGGTGCGGTGGTATGCAATGCCTGGGGCTGGTTGAGCAGCCTTGTGCGCTCGCTGACGCAGGAGCGCTGGGCGACGAGCAGCGCCTTGCAAGGCCTGGCGAGTGCCGCCCGCGCGGGGCGTGGAGAGCCCCTCTGCGGCGAGCACCTTCTTGGCTGCCAGCAGCGCATCGATCTCATCCGACTTTCCGCGCCGGCGGTCCTCGCGGCGTGGCCGCTCAACCTCGACCACGCGGATCCTTTCAGCGAGGAGGTACTCGCACAGGCCCGCGCCGTAGCTGCCGGTGCCCTCGATCCCGACCACGACGTCATCGTCGAATGACCGCAGCCACCCGAGCAGCTCGACGTAGCCGTCGAGGCTCGCCTTGACCTCAACCCCGCCGAGGACCTGGCCGAGCCCGTCAAGCGCTCTGGCGAGGTGCTCGTGCTTGTGGGTGTCCACGCCCACTGCGATCATCGTTGTCCTCCTCATCGTTGACGTCGGTGATGTGGAGGCCGCCGGACAGAGCTGTGTCGAGCGATGTCAGGCTTCTACGAAGGGGGCCTCGGACACCGCCGCAGCTGTTGCGCCAAGCGATCAAGACCAAGGGCATTTCCCCAACGAAGGCGCCGCCCGCAAGCTGATCTATCTCGCGATCACAAACGCGGTGCCCGCCTGGACGAAAACGCGCAACTGGACACCATCGCTACTCGCGTTCAAATCCACTTCGGAGACCGACTGCCCGACTGACCACCAATTCGCCTACACAGAAAAACGGACACCCTCGACGATCCCTGACCGGTCGACTCGCCCGCACCCTGGCTGGGGGGAGATATCGCCCGCGAGAAGTGCGGAACGCACTAGGTCCGGCTCGCGTGGTTGACATCGTCTGCAGGCTTGGTTAGCGTCGCGTGGTGGCCTTCTCATGACACACCTAGGGTGGAGGCGCCGCTGGGAGCGTGAGGATGGGGACGAGGACGAGCGCGAGGATCGCGGCTGTCTCCACCGGCTGATCGTCGGGCTGTTGATCGGCGCTCTGGTGGCGTTGATTCTCAGGCTGCTGCGAAGGCTGAAGGGCGACGCTGTCGGCGGCGAGACCGGGACCGGCGCCAGCCAAACGCAGGGTGTGCCGCCGAAGATCTACCGTCGTCCCGACCCGTTCATCTATGACCAGTACTACCTGGCCAAGCTTGGGTACGCCGTTAGTTGGCACAACCCGGACGTGCGACTCGAGGATCCACTCGAAGCGGTCCCACCTGGGACGCCGCGCACAGCGGTGGACAGCTCCTTGCTTCAGCCGGGCAAGGCCTACGACGTCGTGGCGCGGATCTGGAACGGGTCGACGTCCGCGCCCGCCGTCCACATGCCCGTCAGCTTCTCGTATCTGCATTTCGGCATCGGCACGACGAAGCACCAAATCGGGACTACCCACGTCGACCTGTCGGTGCGGGGAGCAAGCGGATGCCCGGCCTACGCACGCCAAAGCTGGACGACGCCGTCGACCCCCGGCCACTACTGCCTGCAGGTGGAGCTGATCTGGCCTGACGACGCCAACCCCGACAACAACCTCGGCCAGCACAACACCGATGTCAAGCCGCTCAACTCGCCGAACGCACAGTTCACGTTCCCGGTGCGCAACAATGCCGACCTCTCCCGCGAGCTCAGGGTGGAGGTCGACGGTTACCGCATCGGAGAGCTGCCGGAGTGCGAACCGGCGACAGGGACGCGAGGCATGGATCCGCGCCGTGCGCACGGTGCCGGTGAAGGGCAGCGGCGCGCCGACCACCCTGTTCCGGAGGGGTGGACGGTCGACTTGCAGCCGGCTGGTCTCCGGCTCGAAGCAGGCGCACAGGAGGACCTCACGGTCCAGATCACCGCGCCCGACGGGTTCACAGGACTGCAGGCCTTCAACGTCCACGCGTTCGCCGATCTGGCTCCGGTCGGCGGAGTGACCCTCTACGTCCACGGATGAGCCCGCCGCCCACACCCACCGGTCCGGTGGCCACCCCTACCTCCTACACGCACTGCGTGGAGCGTCTCGATTACCAGGACCAGCCGAGCCTCAACGGCTGGGACCCAGCGGCATTCATCATCGCGAACTGCGCCTACGGGCTCGGCGGGAAGCTGGTGTGCCTGCCGCCGCCCGGCCCGGGTGACCCGACTCCGGACCACTTCCGCTGCGCGATCGGGCGCGTGATCGAGATCGAGGAGGTCGGCTACGACAAGGTCGGCTACGAGGCGTTCGACAACGACTGGTGCATAAACCTGCTGCTGGCGCCTCAGGAGCTGAGCGCCTTTACACCGGTTGTAACGGCAGGCAAGCGAGCGGCTCGGGACCAGAAAGCGAACTACGAGGCGGCAGAAGCGGAGCCTCAGGGGAAGCTCCTCCAGGTCGATAAGTCGGCGATGCCGGCACCGCACGAGAACACAGACTGGAGCAAGCAGGTCGGTGCCTTCGTCCCCTACTTCTTCGACGAGCACGATCAGCCTGTCCTCTTCCACTTCAACATCGCGCAGGCCGTTCCGCTCGACATCGGACCCAATCTCGTCCAGAACGTCTACAACCCGCTCGAGAAGGTACGGGACCAGCTGCAGGCTCAGCTGGCCGCCAGCTACGGCGTCGATGTCACGAGGATCCCAGTGCTGCACTGCGAAGTGGAGGGGTCCCGTGAGCATGACTTCTGCTCAATCGCCGTGCCGATCGCCCAGGGGGCGCAGGTGTTCAGCGACGGCTGTCATGCTGCCCTGGACTGGGTCCCCTTTGGGATCGGTGACGCCGTCTGCAAGGTTCTGAACTTCCTGCCGTCGTGGCTCGCCACGGTGGCCGCGGCGCTGGCAGGCCTTGGAACCTGGGGCCTCGCCCATCCCGGTGATGCCGACGTCGCCGGGATGGTGAGCGTGGGTGACGCGGTGATCATCAGCGGCCGCTGGGTGTTTGACGCCGCCCACAACGGGGCTAACGAGCTCCATCCGGTCCTGACACTTCAGAAGCTCGCGAACGGTGACTGGTCGAGCGTAAGCGACCTGGGTCAGTTCGCCGAGGAGTGGTGCCGGCGAGTCAGCGAGGCGCCACCCCCCTACGACGTGATCGGAACAGTGGCCTCCGGCCTCACCCCGGCCCAGCAGGCCGTGCACGACAACCAGCAGCGGCCCGAGCAGAAGTGGACCGTCCATCCTGCGGTCGACGGATGCCGCGGCAGCATCGATCTGACCTTCTCGCCCGCTCCGCCGCTCGGTCCGCCTCCTCCGGTCATCCGCTGAGCCTCAGCGGGACAGCGCGGAGCCGCCGCCGGATCGCGCGGGAGACGCGGGGCTTAGGTCCGTCGGTCGGCGGCGAGCACTGGGGCGAGACGCCACTCGGCGCGCGCAAGCCCGGCCAGGGTGACGGCGGCCACCAGCACAGCTCCGACGATCAGCCACTCGACGGCGCCGTTGTGGCCGTCAGGATCGAGGCCAAAGACCTTCTCGACCCAATCCTTCCAAACTAGGGTGACAAGCGTGGTTACAACCGCCAGCAAGGAGAGCGCCGACTCGACCCAGAAGTGACCTCGCGGGCGCCTGCTCACAGGTTCGTAGTTTCCGACTCTTGACTCTCAAAGTCAAGGCCGGCGCGCATGAACGCGGTCAGCCGACGGCTGCCCTGAGCCGTGCGGGAGCGGGGCACGCGCCTAGCGGCGGAGAGCCTACCCCGTAGGCGGAGGTGCTCGGCACGTCCGCGCGCGATCCCCGCGCCCTTGAAGGTGAGCGCAACAACGGCGGTCAAGGGCATAAGCTCTGCGCATCGCCCCAGCCATCCGGCCAGCGAACGGGGACGGCACCGTGCCACGACCCAGAGCGGCCACAGCACGAAGGCGGCGGACACCCCCATGGCACCTTCCTTGCAGCCGCATGGGTGCGCAGTGCGGTCGAGACCGTCCACTAGCCGCGTGAGTTCGGCCTCGGACAGGCGAGAGAGATCACCAGATCGGCCCGAGCCGCGCGCATAGCGGAGCGCGCGGGCCTCCAAATGCGGTCGGCTCGCCCCGGCAGTGGTCGCCATGACGCGGAGACTAACGCTAGCTGGCTGATGCGTATCCGGTTGGTTCAGGCTGCTTGCCTGAGTGCGGTGATCTCGTCATAGGTCGTCGGATCGTGGATTGCGCCGAGCCCGAGGAGGGTTTGGAAAGCGGCCATCGGGGTGCCTCGTGGGTTGTGGCGGAAGACGAACTCGTCGAGGCCGAGCACTCCCACGGATGCCGCCGCTCGAGCACCCAGGCGCGGTGCCCTCCGCAGCCGGGGCAGATAAAGCCCTCCGGCCAGCGCGACGCCGCCAGGTAGCCGAGGCACACGGCGTCAGTAGTGAAGCGCTCCTGAAACTCCATCATCGTGCGCGGGAAGGCTGGACGAGCCATCGGGCACCCTAGGACCCGTACCTGATGGAACCGGATACGCATCAGCTAGCTTGTGGGGTATCCATTTACCCGGACTAGATGGTTGATTCCACGGCAAACGCCGTGATCAGGGGATTTTCTGCAGAGAGGCCGAAGTCGGCGGTGTCCATAGGCACCGTCGACCAGGAGGCCACGTGCACGCCGACCTCGACACTCTCTGCACTGCCGTTTATTGCACGGCCGACGATCTCCTGCCTCAGCGCCGGGGCAACGCCCGTCGCCGGGTCACAGACGCGGAGATCGTCACGCTTTGCGTCGCTCAGACGATCATGGGGATCCCGAGCGATCGACGTTTTCTCGCTGTTGCGCGCAAGCGGCTGGATCACTTGTTCCCTGAGCTGCCCGCCCAGCCGGGCTTTCACAAGCGCCGTCGCCGACTCGCCGACACGATCGAGTGGCTCATCGGGGTGTTCGCCGCGCAGAGTCCGGGCACCGAGGATGAGCTCGTGCTGCTTGACTCCACGCCGGTGGAGTGCGGGCGCTCGCGGGAGACGGCCAAGCGCTCCGCGCTCGCCGACCACGCCGGCTATGGCTACTGCCGCTCGCACTCGCGCTTTTTCTGGGGCATGCGCCTGCACCTGGCCTGCGCACCCGATGGCACCCCGCGCGCAGCGGCGCTCGTCGCGGCCGATCGCCCCGAGCGCGAAGTCGCGCTGCCGCTGCTTGAGCGCACGCTGCGTGGCGGCGAGGCGATCGTCTGCGACAAGGGCTACGCGGGCCGCGAGTTCGCCGCCGCCGTCGAGAGCATCGGCGCGGTCGTGCTGCGTCCCGCGCGCCGCGACGAGCCCGACAACGGGATCAGACTCAGCTGGATCCGCCAGCGCATCGAGTCGGTGTTCTGGACCTGCAAAGACCTGCTCACCCTCGAGCGCCACGGCGCACGCACGATCGACAACCTGCGCGTGCGCATCGCGACGCGACTGCTCACACTCGCCGCATGCATCGCCCTCAACCACCAACTCGGCCGCCCCAGCCGCGCACTCGCCGCCTACATCGCCTGACCGCGTGGAATCAACCATCTAGCC
>JALYZC010000061.1 GCA_030945905.1 Actinomycetota bacterium | reverse complement strand
CGCGCTGACCCAGGCCAGCGACCGCGTCCGGGAGCGCTACGGGATGGCCTGCACCAGTGCGGCCCAGGAGCTCGAGGAGATCGAGGCGACGGCGGCGCGCTTCGCCGGCGATCGGGACGCCACCGTGGTCCTGGAGGGCTTTGAGTCCGATGACTGACGCCTTCGACGGCCGTCGTCTCCCGGTGGCGATCGTCGGCGGTGGCCAGGCCGGCTTGTCGATGAGCTACTGCCTCTCGGAGCGCAACATCGAGCACGTCCTGATCGAACGCGATCGCGTGGCCCAAGATTGGCGCGAGCGCCGCTGGGACTCCTTCTGCCTCGTCACCCCCAACTGGCAGTGCCGCCTGCCCGGCTTCTCCTACCCGGGCGGCGATCCCCACGGCTTCATGCGCAAGGACGAGATCGTCTCCTACCTTGAGGAGTACGCGGCGCGCATCGCCGCCCCGCTGGTCGAAGGAGTCGAGGTCACCACGCTGCGCGCCGGGGAGTCGGCGCCGTTCGAGCTGGAGACGACCGCAGGCCGGCTGAGCGCCGACCACGTGGTGGTGGCCACCGGCGGCTATCACCAGCCCGGTGTCCCGCCTGTCGCCGAGCGCCTGCGCCGCGAGGTGCAGCAGGAGCACTCGTCGTCCTACCGCAACCCCGAGCAGCTGCCGGCGGGCGACGTCCTCGTCGTGGGGACCGGCCAGTCGGGCTGCCAGATCGCCGAGGACCTGCATCTCGCCGGACGTCAAGTGCATCTGGCGGTCGGCGGGGCGCCGCGCGTCTCGCGCTTTCACCGGGGCCGCGATGTCACGGACTGGCTCGAGGAGATGGGCCACTACGACCTGCCGGTCTCGCACCACGACAACGGCGTTGGCGTACGCCTCCAGGCAAACCACTACGAGACCGGCCGGGACGGAGGCCGCGACATCGACCTCAGGCAGTCCGCAGCCGAGGGCATGGAGCTCTACGGACGGCTCCTCGACCTCCGAGATGCAAGGGCCGCGTTCGCCGACGACCTGGCTGCCAACCTCGATCGCGCCGACGAGGTCCTCAATGGCATCAACGCCGCGATCGACCAGTACATCGCGGAGCACGACGTCGACGCATCGCCTGAGGAGCCGCCGTATCAGCCCGCCTGGCGCCCCGAGCCAGGGGCGCGTGAACTCGACCTCGATGCCGCGGGCATCGCCTCGGTGGTCTGGTGCACCGGGTTCCGGCGGGACTACCGTTGGATCGAGTTGGCCGCCTTCGACGGAAGGGGGTACCCCAGCCACGAGCGCGGGGTATCGAGGGTCACGGGCCTGTTCTTCCTCGGCCTGCCCTGGCTGTGGACGTGGGGCTCGGGCCGCTTCGCCTCCGTCGGACGCGACGCAGAGTTCCTGGCCGAGCGGATCGCCGCCCGGCGGAACTTCGGCGGAGTGGGCGCGCTGGCGGGCTCAGCGCGCTGACGAGGATCTCGGCCCATCGAGAATCGGCACGGGCTGGTCGCGCGCTCCGGCGCAGAGCGGGTGGCCCGTTTTCTCCGTAAATACGCGCTCGGAGCGTGCACGGTCTGCCACGCTGGCCTTCAATGACCGAATCGTGACCACGAGCAAGACGATCCCGAGGAGCCGGCCCTTCTCATGGGGCGACGCGGCGAAGGGTCGCGTCCTGCTCATCGGCCACGATGACACCGACGTAACCCGGCGGGTGCTGCTCGCCGTCGGGGTACGGGTGACTCATCTGCGCTCCCCCGTCGATCGGGAGATCCGCAGGGCGCTCAGTGAGCCCGTGGACGCCGTGGTGATCATCTCGCGCGACGACCACGTGTCCCTGCGGATCGCGCTGGTCGTCGAGGGTGTGATGCCGGGCGTGCGCCTCATCGTGACGGTGTATGACCGCGATGTCGCGGCACAGTTGAGCCGGGCTGCGCAGAACTCGCGCGTGATGTCGATGCCAGACCTCGTCGCTCCCACGCTGGCCGGCCCCTGCCTGGACGACAGCCTGCTGTCGGTGGCTCGCACGCCAGAGGGCTTCTCGGGCGTGCGCGCCGGTGACGATGGGCCGAAGCTCGTGCCCCTGGAGCCGCCCAGACCGTCGCTCGGCGAACGAGTGCTGGCGAACCTCGGCTCGCTTCTGCGTCCCTTCGAGCTGAGCGCGCGGTTGCTGATGGCCGGGCTACTCGGGCTCGCCCTCATCCTCGTGGTGGACACGGCGATGACGGCGATCGCGCTGGAGGAGCCGCTCGTGGAGGCGCTGTACTCGGCCACGAAGACGCTCGTGACCGTGGGCTCGAACAACGTCGTCGACCAGGGACCCGAATGGTTCAAGGTCTTCTCGTCGATCGCCATGCTCGCGGCGCTTGGCCTCACCGCCGTCTTCACCGCGGGAGTCGTGAACCGGTTGCTCGATCGACGCCTCAGCGCCATCGCGGGGCGCCGCGCCGTCCCTCGCACCGATCACGTCGTGGTGGTCGGGCTGGGACAGATCGGGCTGCGCCTCTGCGGGCTCCTGCGTGAGCTCGGGGTACGAGTGGTGGCCGTCGAGAGCAACCCCGACGCCGACAACGTCGTTCGGGCGAAGGACCAAGGGATCCCGGTGGTGATCGGCCGGGGGGGCAGCCGCTTCCTGCTCAAGCGGCTGTCGCTCGGACGTGCCCGGGCGCTGGCCGCGGTCACCTCCGACGAGGTCGAGAACATCTCCGTCGTCGTCGCCGCACTCGCCGAGCGCGCCGACCTGCGCACGCTCCTGCGGGCGGGCGCCGGCGAGGTGATAAACGAGACGCGCTCGCTGTTCAGCATCGGCGTGGTGCGCGACGTCTATCGGGTCGGCGGGACCCTCCTGGCCGCCGCCGCGCTCGGGTTCAAGGGAGACCAGGCGTTCCTCCACGAGCACACCGTGTACCTGGTCGCCCCAGACGGGGGCATCGAGGCCTTCGAGGCGGATAGCAAGCCGACGCCGCCGGTCGGGACCGAACCCAGCGGCGAGTGAGGCCGCTCAGGGAGCCGGCACCGCGGTCCGGTTGGCCGGCACGATCTGCGGTTGATAGGAGAAGACTTCGCGGCTACGCGGATTGACGAGGACCTTGAGCCAGTGAGCGTCGTTGTTGCCGTTCTCCTGGTGGTCGCCGAACGTCTCGACCCGTGTGAAGTTCTCCAGGCGCCGGCCCTGAGAGTCCTGGAAGGGCTTGTCGATCCGCGGATAGTGAGAGTCGCCGTGCACGTAGGCGACCGGCCCGCGGAAGGCGATCACCTGATCGCGCAGCGCGCTGAGGAAGTCGTGGAAGCCGTCGGGCTGGCCGTCGTTCTCCACGAGCGTCTTGGGATCGCGAGTTGGTGCGCGGGTGGCGTCTGATCCGTCCCAGCCGGGGTCGGCCTGCGAGATGAGCATCACCGCCACCGATCCCTTGCGCCTGGCGGTGTCGAACGTGTCCTGCACCCACGCGATGTCGGCTGTGTTGCGGGCCGCGTACTCCGAAGGGTCGGGTCCGGTGTCGCACAGGTTGTTGCACGAGCCCTGGACGTTGAGCGTCGCGTAGGTCACGCGACCGACGGTCCAGCGCCGGTTCTCGACGCAGGGGGCGCTGGCGGAGACGCCGAGGCACAGGGG
>JALYZC010000053.1 GCA_030945905.1 Actinomycetota bacterium | reverse complement strand
ACTTGAGGAGGAGCTTCCGCTCAGCTGAAGCGGCCCGCACGCCTCATGATTAGGCGCGATTACCGTCCGGTGATCGGCGCCATGTCAGGGCAGGCCGCCTTTGGCGGTCTAGCGTGAGCCACGCGGGGGCCAACAGCGTCGCCTTCTCGGGCCGCGTTGGTCCAAGGGACTCAGGTCGGATTCCAGGTGCCGATGAGGTGCCAGTTTGTCCGGGTATTGCGCGCCCTCCTTTTTCGGATTGTCTGCCCATGACAGACGGCAGCGCCAAGGTCACGCCACGGCCCAACGTTCTACAGGGGTGGACGCATGGAAGGCCGGACATCTTCCCGGAATTTCGCTGAGCCACCTGGAGCGAGGCTCAGCTTGCCGCTGCGCTGCGATCAGCCGGGGTAGATTGCGATGCGGCGCTCGGGCTCGTCGATCAGGTAGTCGTTGATGCTCGCGTCGCGGCGGCGCATCAGCCCGCTCTCGGCGAACTCCCAGTGCTCGTTGCCGTGGCTGCGCCACCATTGACCGGTGGCGTCTTTGCACTCGTATTCGAATCGCACCGAGATGCGGTTCTCGGTGAAGCACCAGAGCTCCTTGCGCAGGGCGTACTCGAGTTCGCGGGCCCACTTGCGCGCCAAGAACGCGACGATCGCCTCGCGGCCCTCAAAGAACTCATCGCGGTTGCGCCATTGAGAGTCCTCGGTGTACGCCAGTGCCACCTTCCCGGGGTCGCGGGTGTTCCACGCGTCCTCGGCGGCTTGCACCTTTTCACGGGCGGAGTGCTCAGTGAACGGTGGCAGCGGCGGTCGCGTCTCCAAAGCTCGGTCCTCCCTGGGCTTGAACTGGCATGTAGAAGAAGGTTCTCAGGCTGGAGCCGGATCGGCAGGAGCGGCGGACTCGGGGGGGCTCTCAAGCGCTAGTTGCGCGGGGTCGTCAGCAATCGCAGGCCAAGGCCCATTGTCAGCAGCTCGATGGCCAATGCCAGCAGCCGCCCGAGCCCGCGGCCGGTCAGCGGCAGGGTCCCTGGTTTCGCCCCTGGTGTGCTCGACGCAGCCATGGCGTTGGACGTGGTCGGCGAGGAGGCCTTCCGGCGTTTGGAGGAGCGAAAGCGCAGGGTCGGTTTGCTCGAGGACCGAGACGGCAGGCGACGACGACGGTCGCCGTCATGAAGGGGTGGATCGAGCAGATGTAGGAGACGGCGCACGGCGGGTGAAGGTAGTGCGAGGCGCTCTGGCCCGCATGCAAGGTGCCCGTGTCAAAGTCCCCGCCGCACAACACGGAGAAGTGTCTCGCCCCGGAGAGCGCTTCGCTTTGCGGGGTGACGAGGCCCCGGCGGTCGAGTCTCGCCGCATGGGGGGCGACCCGCGCTGGTCGCCTCGAACGCGGCCACTGACGCCAACCGCATAGACTCGGCGCGCCATGCGTGCGGCCACCATTCGCGACGGCGATGTGCTCGTGGAAGAGCACCCGGACCCCGAGCCCGGTGCGGGCGAGCTGCTCGTGAGAGTGCGCGGCGCGGGCCTCAACGGTGCGGACATCCTCCAGCGCAAGGGCCGCTACCCGGCCCCGCCGGGCTCACCGCCCGACATCCCGGGACTCGAACTGGCAGGCGAAGTCGTCGCCCGGGGGCCGGGAGCCGAGCGTTTCGACGAGGCCGACCGGGTGATGGCCATCGTCGGCGGCGGCGGTCAGGCGGAGCTTGCGGTCGTGCACGAGCGCGTTGCCATGCCCGTCCCGGATCCGCTGGACTGGCCGGCGGCCGGAGGGTTCGCGGAGGTGTTCACCACCGCCCACGACGCGCTGTTCACCCAGGCGGGCCTCTCCCCGGGTGAACGACTGCTCGTCCACGGCGGGGCAGGCGGAGTGGGAACCGCCGCGGTCCAGCTGGGGCGATCCTCCGGCGCTGCCGTGACCGCCACCGTGCGCCGCGAGGAGCTGCGCGAGGAAGTGCAGGGACTCGGCGCCGAGGTGATCGGATCCGAGGACTTCGTCGAGCATGGACCGTTCGACGTGATCCTCGAGCTCGTCGGCGCCCCCAACCTCGGGCCGAACGTCAAGGCGCTGGCGAGCGGTGGGCGGATCGTGGTGATCGGGGTCGGCGGCGGCGCGAAGGGCGAGCTCAACCTGGTTGCGCTGATGGGGAAGCGCGGACGCATCCAGGGCTCGACCCTGCGTGCCCGGCCGCTGGAGGAGAAGGCGGCAACGGCACGGGCCGTCGAGCGCCACGTCCTGCCGCTCGTGGAGGCGGGGCAGCTCCGCGTGCCGATAACCGCCACGCTCGGCCTCGACGATGTCGCCGAGGCCTACGAACGCTTTGCGGCCGGGGGCAACCTCGGCAAGATCGTCCTGCTGCCCTGACCCCGCCTACGGCTCGAGCGTGGCCTCGGGCTTCTTGGACTCGCGGTTTTCGCCCGAGATGGTGTCCTTGAACTCGCGCATGCCCTTGCCGAGCGAGCGGCCGACCTGCGGCAGCTTCTTCGGGCCGAGGATGACGAGGGCGATGACGAGGACGACGATGAGCTCCATGGGTCCGATGTTCGGCATGTCTGTACGGCTCCTTGCTTTGACGGTGTGGGTCGCACGCGGGGCCGGCGCGGAAAGGGGGAGTCTCGCGCCGGCCCGCAGCGCACGCTTTGGCGGACGACTAGGCCTTGATGAACGGCTTGACAGCCGCGAGGACCTCGTCCTTGGTCTTGGTCTTGTCGAAGGCGTCGGGCGCCGGCGTTGCCTTGTTGAGCAGGCGGATCGCGGACGCGTGACGCGCCTCGACCTGAACGATCGACCCGGCCGCGCCGAGTACCTCCTTCGACTGAATCGAGGGCGCCGCGCCGTTGTAGGCGCTCACACCCGTGTCCTCCAGCACCTGAGCGAGCTTGAGGAAGCTCTTCTCGTCGCTGTCGGGGAACGAGAACGTCGGCTTCTTGGCCGCCGTCCCGCCGAGCTTCTGCACCGTCGCCGCCAGGGCGTCGACGTGCTGGGCCTCGTCGCCCTGGATGACCTTGGCCAGCTTCATGACCTCGCCGGACAGGCCGAGCTTCAGGGCCTTGGTGTAGAAGTCCGTCTCCAGGTACTCGAGCGTCAACGCGAAGTTGACGATGTCGACGTCGCCCATGCCCGACTGGGCCATGGCCGAGGAGACGAACGGTGCGACGGTGCTCGCGCCGTAGACAGCTCCCGCGGCCAGCGCGCCCTTGAGCATGAAGGCGCTGCGGGTCATACCGTGAATTTCGACGGCCGCCAGCTCGGGCACCGCCATATTGGAATCAGACATGTTCAGATCTCCTTACGTGGCTTGGCGGTCAACCGACGATGAACGGCTTGACCGTGGCGAGGACCTTCTCCATGGTGGCCGGCTTGGCGAAGGCGCCGTCGGGCACGATCGACTTGCCCAGCAGCATGTTCAGCGCAGCCGCATGGCGCGCCTCGACGGTGTGGATCGAGAGCGCTGCGGCCAGAGCCTCCTTGCTCTGGATGGCGCCCGCCTGGCCGAGGTAGGCCGCGGCGCCGAGGTTCTCGACCGTGGCCGCGAGGTTGAGCACCGTCTTGGCGTCGGTGAGCGGGAACTTCGTCTGCGGCTTGGCCGCGGGGGTCCCACCGAACTTCTTCACGGCGGCGGTCAGCGCGTCGACGTGCGCCGCCTCCTGGTCGCCGAACTTCTTGATCGTCTCCAGGTCCGCGCCCTTGAACAACCCGCTGCCCACGACGTCCTTGTAGAAGGCCGTCTCGAGATATTCGAGCGTGAGCGCGTAGTTGAGGATCTTTAGGTCACCGGCCGCACTGCCTCCTCCCTTCGGCGGGGGAGCCGCCTCGCTCGACGTGGTCTTCTTCTTATCGCTGCCACAGGCGGCGAGGAAGACGCCGAAGGCCCCGGCGGCGCCGGTGCCACCCACCATTTTCAGGAACTTCTTGCGTGATGCGTCGTCTTTGGCGAGCTCCTTCAGCGCGCTGCGCTGGGGACCGCTCTCCTCGGGCGCGGATTGGGACATAGCAGGACCTCCCGGTTGTTGTGCATGGATCGGCAGGCCGGAGGGCCCACCGATTTCAGAGCAGAGGCGGATGCACGGAGCACACCCGTCGTTGTGATGTCTTCGCGTGACCCTCGGTGTCGGATCAGTCAGAGAACGGCGCGAACGCCATCCCACCCTCAGGCACGGCGCGGATCCATCTCTCCACCCCTCCCGGACAATAGCGGCTTGAGGCGGTCCAGATTTGGCGCCAGCAGCCCCAGGGCGAGCGCCGGCAGGACCGGTAGCTCCTGGCCCAGGGCGACACCGGCCACCAGCGTGCCCAGTAGCGCGATGGAGAGACCCACCGCCGTCGCCCGACGACGAAAGCCGTATCTCCAGGCCGCGGAGACATAGAAGCCGAGGAACACGAGATCGGACATCGCCAGCTGACTGGCTCCGCCCCCGCCCCACCGCGGCAGCGGAAACGTCACGAAGTTGACCATCTCCGCGTGCCGGTGGACCAGTGGCGCACCGGGTGCCCCGAGCACCCCGGCCAATTCGATTCCGGCGACGAACAGCGGCACCGCGATGATCACCGCCGGGGTGTCGAGCGCGCGAGCCAGGAGCATGCCCAACACCCCGGCGAACAGGAGCTTTGCCACCTCGGCGGCCGGCCCGGCGTCGGCGACCTGCAGCGCGCCGGCCAGCAAGCCGCCGCCGGCCAGGAGCACGACCAGCAGCCCGGTCTCCTGGCGTGCCGGCACCAGGGTGAACACGCCCAGCGCGAGCGCAGCCATGCCGAGCGCGCCGCTGGCGATGGTCGTGATGTCGCCGTCGCGCAGCGCCGGCAGCGACGGGGCGATCTCGAAGTAGAGGAGCGCGCCCGCGTAGGCGGTCAGTACGGCGGCAGGTCCGCGTACCACTCGCCGAGAGCCTTGAACGACCGCCAGAACGCGCGCTTGGCGGCCTCGTCATCGAGGGACTCGTCGATGTCGGGCACGAACAGCGCCTGCATGGACGGGGTGAACGCCTGTACCTCTCCCGCATCGGGCTCGAGCGCGCGGGCCAGCGGCACCTCCTGGTCGTTGAGCACGCCGAGCGCCGGTTCGCCCATGACCACGACCAGCTTGGGAGCGACGATGGCCAACTCCTCCACCACGCGTTCCAAGCAGGCCGGATCGGCCAGGGAAGGGTCGGCGACCGGGCACTTCACGCACAGGGTTCCGTACACGACGAGCGGATCGATGCTCAGCCGCTTGAGCGACTTCATCAGGGCGCCGCCTGAGCGGCCGTAGAAGGCGACGCCCTCCTCTACCTCCGCTGGACGCGCCGAGTACTTGAGCAGGAAGATGTCGCCCTGCGGATGCCCGGAGCCCAGCACCGGCATGAGGTTGCCGCGAGGGCAGAGCGGGCAGGACTGCACCTCCCGGGTGAAGGAGTTGAGCTCGCGAATCGCGCGCTCGAGGTACTTCTCCCGGATCTCGTCGTCGGTGACCGGCATGTCCAGGATCTTTGACGGCCCCAGGGGTTGTCCTTGCGCATGCATCAGGATTTGCGGGGGGAAGTCGACTGCGCGCGCCGGCCCGCGCGCCGGACCCGCCGTTGCTTGGCGGCGTCGCGAGCCGGTGCGGGCGTGGCCTTCGTCTGCAGGAACTTCAGCGCCTGCACGTAGAGCAAGCTCGTCGGCTTGCGGATGATGTCGGCTTCGCGCAGCGACTCCAGGAACTCCTGCGGCCCGTCGAAGTCACGCATCCGGATCCGCACCGATCCCAGCCCCGCGGCCACATGGGAATCCGAGCCTGCACCGGCGACGATCCGGTACTTGGCGGCGAACCGGGCGGCCTCCTCGTTGAAGGGCTTGAAGGCCACCCGGGGGTTGAACACCTCGATCGCGTCGAGATCTTCGAGCACGTCGAGGAGGTGCTCGTAGTCGGGCACGGCGTGCAGGCGGTCGAAGGGATGGGGTACATAGACCAGGCCGCCTTGGCGCTTGATCTCGGCGATTGTCTCGCCCAGCGTGAGGCCACGCGGGATCTTCTCCTCGATGAACAGGCCGATCACCTCGCCCTGGCCGGCGGTCTTGACCTCCTCGGCGACGATCACCTTCACGCCGTTGGACTTCTCCCGCGCCTCGTGCGCCCCGGAGATCTCGTTGTGGTCGGTGATGGCGATCGCGCCCAGGCCTCGGGCCTTGGCGGTGCCCAGCAGCTCCTCGACCGGTACGGCGCAATCGTGGGAGTGGTCGGTGTGCATGTGCAGATCCACGTCGATCACCGAACGGCGGCTGATGCGCGCGCGCACGGCGGGATCCCCGTCGGCGGGATGGCGCCGCGCGGCGACGTCCCCATAGAGCGCTTCGAGCTCCTGGCTGACTCGCTCCCAGCCCATGCGCTCCCGGGCTGGAGCGGCCGCGTCGGCGAGCGTCCGACGCAGGCGCTCATCGCCGAGCAGGCGCTCGAGCTGGGCCACGAGCGTCAGCGCGTCACCGGGTTCGAAGAGCAGGCCGTACTCCCCTTCGCCCAGGATCTCCTCATACACCGGAAGGCGCGAGGCCACCGGCACCGCACCGGCGGCGAGGGCGCGTCCCAGCATGCCCGGTGCGGGGGTGATGCCGGCCGAGGTCACAGCGACCACGTCGGCGTCGGCCAGCAGCGTCGCTTCGGAGCACTCGGCGGGTCCGCTGAAGGTGACGCGCTCGCGGAGTCCCCGTCGCAGCGGCGGGAGCGCCGCGCCGTTCGGCGACCAGATGGTGGCGCGCCAGGCTAGGTCCTCGTCGAGCCGGCGCAGCGCCCGCAGGAACAGTCGCGCGGCGCCACGCTCCTCATCTCCCACGAACACCAGGTGGGGGGCTCCGCGCTGTTGGCGAGGCGGGCCCGGGTCTGCGCCGGGCCCGACGACGCGGTACTCGGCCGGGTAGAAGCGGTCCATGAGCTCTTGGGTGGCGCGATAGCTCGCTGTCCGAGCGTCCAGGCGCCCGAAGAACAGCTCCACCACCCGCCGTCCCAGCTGCGCTGAGAGCGTGCGCTCGGTCGGCGCGTGGAAGGACCCCACGTTGAGCGAGCGCGAGTGGCGCAGCGCAGCGCTCGAGGCGCTCGGCGCAAACGGGTCATGGACGTGGACGAAGTCCAGCGGTGCGGCCGTCAAGGCCTCCTCGATCGTCCGCGCTACGTCGATCGGCAGCTGGCGGCGCCGGCCCGACGTGAGGCCCAGGACCTCTCCGGCAGCGAGCAGAACGGGCCCATCGCCGCCATCGAGCAGCCCGTGGGGTTGCTCACGGGCCCCACGGAGCGCCCGTCGCGAGTCGCGGACCAGGGACTGCGACTCCGACGGGGCGACGATCAGGACCCGGTGGCCGCGGTTCTGGAGCTCCTGCGCGGCGCGCGCGACGAAGTGGTTGACCTCGTGCCGCCCCTCCCACGCGTATGGCGTGACCTGGGCGATCGAGAAGCGCTCGGGCACGGAGGGGGAGGATAGACCCGGGTCGGGTCCGCCCCCCGGCACCGGCGTCAGGCCTTGGTCGTGGCCGCCTTGGCCGCGGCCGCCACCGGCTTGCGCGCGTACTTGGCGATGAACGCCTCGGTCTCCTCGCGGGCGAGATTGTCCGGACGCTGGGTGTGCGGCGACTTCATCAGGTAGGAGCTCGGGCCGTCAAGCTGGCCGCCGATGCCGTGGTTGAGCGCCAGCTTGCAGCAGCGCACCGCGTCGGTGACGATGCCCGCGGAGTTCGGCGAGTCCCAGACCTCGAGCTTCATCTCCAGGTTGAGCGGCACGTCGCCGAACGCCTGGCCCTCGACGCGAATGTGCGCCCACTTGCGATCGGTGAGCCACGGCACGTAGTCCGAGGGACCGATGTAGACGTCGTCGGCCGGTAGTTCGTGGTCCATGATCGAGGTGACGGCGTTGGTTTTCGAGATCTTCTTGGACTCCAGGCGCTCACGTTCGAGCATGTTGAAGAAGTCCATGTTGCCGCCGACGTTGAGCTGGGAGGTGCGCAACATCTTCACGCCCCGCTCGGCGAACAGCCGGGCCAGCGTGCGGTGGACGATCGTGGCGCCGACCTGGGACTTGATGTCATCTCCGACGATCGGCAACCCGGCTTTGCGGAAGCGGTTGTCCCAGTAGTCCTCGCGGGCGATGAACACCGGGATGCAGTTGATGAATCCGCAGCCGGCCTCGAGCACCTGCTCGACATACCACTTGGTCGCCTGCTCGGAGCCCACGGGAAGGTAGGAGACGACGACGTCGGTGCGCGTCTCACGCAGGATCTCGACGATGTCGGCGGTGGGCCCGGGAGCCTTCTCGATCCGCTGCGAGAGGTACTTGCCCAGGCCGTCGTGGGTCATCCCGCGGCTGACCGGCACGTCGAGCTTTCCGACCTCGGCGAAGGAGATGGTGTTGTTCTGGCCCGCCGAGATCGCCTGGGACAAGTCAAGACCCACCTTGTCCTTGTCGATGTCAAACGCCGCGGAGAACTCGATGTCGCCCACCTGGTAGCCGCCGAGATCGACGTGCATGAGCCCCGGTACCTGCTCGGCGGGGTCGGCGTCCTTGTAGAACTCGACGCCCTGGACGAAGGAGGAGGCGCAGTTGCCCACGCCGATGATTGCCACGCGGACCTTGTCGTCCTGATGGCGGGCCGCGCCGTTGGCGGACGCCTTGCCGTTGGTCTTGCCGTTCGAGCTCACGTGTGGGGGCCTCCTAGGGAATGGGCTGGGAAGACAGACCCCAGCGGTCGGGCCTGGTTACAAGGACTGCGCGCCCGCCGCCTGCGCGTAGAGCGCGCGGCGGACGTGGACGATCCGCTGAAACGTGGTGAAGACCGTGAGGGCGGCGAGCACGTACACGGCAGGCGCCAGCAGCTCGAAGTCACCCAGCGACGCGCCCGTGGCGAACAGCAGGCCGGCTGAGAGGATCACCACGCGGACCGGGCGAGTGGCGATGCCCACCTTGCAGGCGATGCCCAGAGCCTCGGCGCGGGCCCGCGTGTAGCTGACCATCAGCGAGCCCAAGACCGCCACGACGACGGCGGCGACCGCCAGGTCATCGTTGCGACTGGCGAAGTACGCCGCCACGGCGGTGAGCACGATGCCCTCCTCGATGCGATCGAGCGTCGAGTCGAGGAAGGCACCGAACGGCGTCCCCTTACCCGACATCCGGGAGTAGCGTCCGTCCAGGGTGTCCATCACAGATCCGACGATGAATGCCAGGCCTCCCAGGAAGAACGAACGCTGCCAGACGAGCACGGCGGCCAGGAGATTGAGTGCGAAGCCGGTGAGCGAGATCGCGTTGGGGGTCAGACGGGACTCGATCAGACGGTCGCGCATGAGCGCGGATATCTCCTGTCCTCCGCCGGAGCTACTGCGCCGTCGTCCGCCGCGGCGCGGGTGCTCGCGGGGCCGCTCGAGCTGTTCGGGCATGGCCGAAGCCTATGGGGTGGCTTGCACCGGGGCGGTCACCGGCGTCCCGAACGTCCAAACGTCGGGTCGGGCCCGGGCGAGCAGTCGTTGGGCGACGATGGCCGAAACGCCCGCGGTTGCCGCGCCTAGCACGGCGTCAAACCAGAAATGGTTTCCGGTGGCTATGACGACGAAGGTCATGAGCAGGGGATAGACGAGCCAGAACGCCTTGAGCGCCCGAGGCCTGACCAGGCGGGCCAGCGGCCAGCCGAGGATCAGCGCGAAGCAGACATGGATGCTGGGGATGGCGGCGAACGGATTGAACAGCGCGTTGACGGGCGCGCTGTCGGCCGGGATGCCGGTAAAGCGGGCGACTGAGTCGGTGAACCCCCATTCGGGGAAGAACCGCGGCGGGGCCGTGGGGAACACGACGTAGGCGACCAGTGCGATGCCCATGGCCACCACCATCATGTTGCGCACGAAGTAGAAGCTGTGGTTGTGCCACAGGTACAGGTAGATCAGCGCGCTCACGGTCAGGGTGAAGTGAAAGTGCACGTACATGTAGCTCACCGTGTCGATCAGCCAACTCGAGCCGGTGGTCCACCCCTGCACGGCGGGCTCCACGAACGTATGGAGGCTGCGCTCCAGCGAGATCACCTGACGCCCGTTCTGGAAGGACTCGGCCGCCTTGCCGTCCACGGCGCCGCGGACCAGGCGATAGCCGTAATACACGATCAAGAACAGCGCGATCTGCCAGACGGCATCGAGCACCCCATGGGGGAAGAAGCGATGCTTGAGGAGGCGCAGATCGGGAAGCACGAGCGGTCGGCATGTTAACGCGCCCAGCTGCGTCGTCCGCCGCGCGGGCGCTCACCGGCGACAACGGGCCCCCCGGTGAACGACGCGGTCGAGGGAGAAGCCGATGGCGACCCGCACGGTTCCGGCGCGGGCGATTCGCAGCCGCAGCAGGTCGTCGGGCGCCCGCTCCACGCAGGCGGCCCCGGCCACGACCTTCCAGTAGGGGCTGTAGCGCACGCGCACCAGCGCGTCGCCGGGGCGGTCCGCCCGCACGCTCACCGAAGACGGTCCCAGTGCCACCAGGCGTGCGGCACCGTCGACGAGCGCGGCGGCCCTCGTCACGGAGAACACCTGCCAATGCCTCCCTCGCCAGACCGAGCGCAGGAAGGGGAGTCCCGCGCGTACGAGGCGTCCCTCCTTGCGCCCTGCGAAGTCGAGCCGGGCATCGGGGAGCGCGACGTAGCGCACGCCCAGGCTGTCGAGCCAGCGCCGGTAGGACCCTGCATCGAGCGCTTCGCGGTAGAACAGCCCACCGAAGCGCGTGTCCAGCTGGCGTTCCCACCCGCGCGCCAGCGGAAAGTCCTCCGAGACGTAGACCACCTCGAAATGGGTGCGGGTGGGCACCACCTCGACCCTCCCGGGAGGTGACGCGTGCGAAGCCAGAAAACGGGTGAGCGGCGCGTAGTAGGCGGCCGTCGCCGACGCGTCTCCCGCCTTGGCGAGGTCGCCCCACACGGGGTTGATCTGCCAGAACAGGAGTGCCGGCGCCAGGGCGGCCAGTGCGACTCGCCGGTGCGGCCAGAGCGCGCAGGCCAGAAGCGGCGGTCCCAGGGTCGTGCCGAGGCGGGCGACGTTGCTCCCCATCGGCGTATCGAGCACGAAGGCCGCGGTCGCGGCCAACGCGTAGAGGAGGGCCGCGAGGCGCTGCGTGCGCTCCAGCCGGGGGACGAAGAGCAGGACGGCGGCGGCGTAGACCAGCAGCGGCCAGAACGTCCCGGCCCCGAAGGTCTGCCGGCCGGCATCGGGGAAGGCAAGTGAGAGGACCAGGATCGGGGCCAGCGCGGCGGCCGCCAGCTCCACCCCGACTCGCCGGCGCTCGGCCAGCGCGTGGGCCCCCGCGATCAGCGCGAGGAAGAGCCCGGCCACGGGCGAGGCCAGGGAGCACAGGGCGGCGAGGCAGGCCGCGAGAGGCCGCCGGCCGCGCTGGGCCGCCAACACCGCCCCTGTGGCCACGGCGACTCCGAGCGCGAAGGTCAGCCGCGCGATGTACACGCCGGCCGCGACGGATCCGGCGAACCAGACCGCTCCCAGCCAGGCTTGCGGTCCCCACTGCCGGCGCGCGATCCGCTCGAACATGACGGCCGATGCCACCGTGGCCAGCGCGCCCACCAGCTGAGGTGACAGGAGCGCCGCCAGCGGCGGAAAGAGCAGGCTGTAGCCGGGGGTGTGGTGGCCCCCGAACCAATGCCCGTTCCAGACCGCGAAGCCCTGGTGGATAAAGAGGTCGGTGCGGAACTGCTGGGCGGCCAGATCGGGGGCGCGCGGCGCCCACACGAGATAGAGCAGCGCGAGTAGGACGGCCAGCAGCCAGGGCGCGGCGAGCCGGAGGCGCATGGGCGCAGGCTATTGGAGCACCAGTGCCCCGCTTCAGTGATCCGGAGACCTCCGAAGCTCGGCGGTCTGCTCGGCTCGGTTAGCTGGCGAAGTCGGCGGTGAAGAAAGCGGGGCGGCCGTTGCGCAGGGTCGCGTGGGCCACGCCGATGCGGCGCAGGCTGGCCGTGAGCAGTACGGCGCGGTGGGGGGCCGAGTGAAGCCAGTCGCTCACCACGACCCCTGGGTCATCGTGGGGGCCTCCGGGCGGTCCGTAGAGGAGGTCAAGCGTCTCCCCGACGACCCGGGCGCGCACGAAGCGCTTGATCCGCGAGTTCCATGCCGCGCCGCCGAGCGTGTTGTGCCCGTAGTAGCGACGCGCGGCCATGTCCTGCGAGTGCACGTTGGCCGCGACGGTGAGCGCGCGGCTGGGGCGCAGGGCACCCAACCCGTACTGCGCCCGAATCTGGTTGATACCGAGCATGACCTGCTGCTCGGCCGCGTCGAGATTGCCGGCCCGATCTGCCGCCTGCGCGCCGGCGCTGGTCCAGGCCGACAGCAGCCCGATCACGAGCAGGACCAGAAATCCGCGACCGATACGCGGCTCGGCGCGGCAGGTGCCGCGATGGCGAGCGGGAAGCAGAGAACGCATGTCTGCGCCGTCCGCGACACCCCTGCCCGGCGGCGAGGAGCAAAGGTAGCAAAGGGCCGTGAGACCCCGTGTGTCCAACCGGTTAAGCGCCCAGAAAGCGAACGACGTCGTCGATGACCGATGGCCGATCCAGCCACGGCCAGTGTCCCGCGTCGTCGAGGTGGCGGGCCTCCGCGTTTCCCATGACGCTCGCGAGCTCGTCCGCGAACCGCGCGGAAATGTAGGGGTCGCGATCACCCCAGAGCACCAGGGCCGGGGCGTTGACCTCCGCCAGCCCCCGGCCGGCGTGGGCCAGCGCCTCGGGCGAAGCGGAGCGATAGAGCTTGAGGATCGCGCGCTGGGTCCCCTGATCGAAGAACTCATAGATCTCGTCGACGAACTCCGGTGGCGCCGGACCGGGCGCCACGGTGAACTTGCGCGAGAGCTGGCGCATGACCCACTTCACGCCGAAGCCCATGACGAGTTCGCCCACGACGGGTGTTCGCCACGTCCTCCCGATCCGATGCCACCGATAGTCGGGGAGCAAGGGCACGACGTTCATGGCCACGATCCGGTCGACCCGCGAGGGCATCCTCTGCGCGAGCGCGAGGCCCAGCGCACCCCAGTCGTGCGCGACGAGCCGGAAGCGATCGATGCCGGCGTGGGCCAGAAATCGCTCCAGGAAGTCGACGTAGCCCTCGATCGAGTAGTCGAGATCGCCTCGCTTGCTCGAGCGACCGAACCCCGGCAGGTCGGGTGCCAACCCACCGGTGCGAGCGAGAAAGGACCGCCATTGGTCGGAGGAGTTGGGCACGCCGTGGAGGTAGAGCACCGGCAGGCCCGACCCCGGCGCGCTGCGCCAGAAGATGGGCTGCCCGGCGATGTCCTCGAGGTTGTCCGGCACGGCGGCGCGCGAGCATAGCGGCGGGGGGGCGGGCATCGCCACACGCGTGAGCCCAGGATCACTACGGTGACCCTCGTGCCGACCCCGACGCCCTGGCGCCGCCCACGCGCCCGCCGGGTCGGCGCCCTGCGAGCGCGGCTGCGCGAGCTCTATGGCGTTCCGAGCTCCCCTCCCCACCGCCAGCCACTCGCGGAGCTGATCCTCACGGTCCTCTCCCAGAGCACCAACGATCGCAATCGCGACGCCGCGTACGCCCGCCTGCGAGAGCGCCTTCCCACGTGGCAGGCCGTTCGCGACGCCGATGTCGAGGAGGTCGAAGAGGCCATCCGGCCCGGGGGCATCTCCAAGGTCAAGTCGCGCCGTATCCAGGACATCCTGCGGACCCTGCCGATCGACCTCGATCTGTCATGGCTCGAGGACGCGCCGCCGGCGGACGCTCGGCGGTATCTGATGGAGCTTCCGGGTGTCGGGCGCAAGACGGCGGCGTGCGTGCTGCTGTTCGCCTTCGGTCGCCACGAGGTTCCGGTGGACACCCATGTCGGTCGCGTGGGGACGCGCCTGCGGCTGCTGCGGCCCGGCGCGCCATTCGATGAGCTCCACGACCAGATGCTCGCCATCACGCCCGTCGGCGCCGAGCTCGAGCTGCATTTGAACCTCCTGCGCCACGGCCGGCGCACGTGCCACGCTCAGCGCCCGGCCTGTCCGCGCTGCGCCCTGCGGCGCATGTGCCCCGGGCGCCTCGCATAGGGGCACGGCTCGCGACCCTGGACGGGGCCGCAGAAGATCTGCCATACTGCCACTAAGATTTCTTTCAGTCGGCAAAGGAGCTTCAAACAATGGCAAAGACCATCGGAATCGACCTGGGAACCACCAACTCGTGCATGGCAGTGCTCGAGGGCGGCGAGCCGACGGTGATCGAGAACGCCGAGGGCGGTCGCACGACGCCGTCGGTGGTCGCCTTCACCCAATCCGGCGAGCGCCTCGTCGGCACCGTCGCCAAGCGACAGGCGGTCACCAACCCGACCAACACCGTCTTCTCCATCAAGCGCTTCATGGGACGCAAGGAGGCCGAGGTCAAGGAGGAGGAGTCGATCGTCCCCTACAAGGTCGTCTCGGGCCCCGGCGGGGACGCACGGGTGGAGGCGGGCGGCAAGCAGCACAGCCCACCCGAGATCAGCGCGATGATCCTGCAGAAGCTCAAGGCCGACGCCGAGGCGTACCTGGGCGAGAGCGTCGACAGCGCGGTCATCACGGTTCCCGCGTACTTCAACGACGACCAGCGCCAGGCCACCAAGGACGCGGGCAAGGTGGCGGGACTCGACGTCAAGCGCATCATCAACGAGCCGACCGCGGCCTCGCTGGCCTACGGGCTGGACAAGGAGGGCGCCGACCAGACGATCCTGGTGTTCGACCTGGGCGGCGGCACCTTCGACGTCTCCGTGCTCGAGATCGGCGAAGGGGTCTTCGAGGTCAAGGCGACGGCCGGGGACAACCACCTGGGCGGCGACAACTTCGACAAGGCGATCGTCGACTCGCTCGTCGCCGAGTTCAGGCGTGACCAGGGCATTGACCTGGCCGCCGACAACATGGCGCTCCAGCGCCTCTACGAGGCGGCCGAGAAGGCGAAGATCGAGCTCTCGACCACGCAGGAGACGCAGATCAACCTGCCGTTCATCACGGCCGACTCCTCGGGCCCCAAGCACCTCGACACGCGGCTCACGCGCGCCAAGCTCACCGAGCTCACCGCCGACCTGCTCCAGCGGGTGGTGGCGCCGGTGCGCCAGGCGATCGACGACGCCAAGGACAAGGGCGTCAAGGAGATCGAGCACGTCGTGCTGGTCGGCGGCATGACCCGCATGCCCTCGGTCCAGGAGAAGGTCAAGGACCTCACGGGCCAGGATTCCCACCGCGGGGTCAATCCCGACGAGGTCGTCGCGGTGGGGGCCGCCATCCAGGCGGGCGTGCTGGCCGGCGACGTCAAGGACGTGCTGCTGCTCGACGTCACTCCGCTGACCCTGGGCATCGAGACCAAGGGCGGCGTCATGACCAAGCTGATCGAGCGCAACACGACCATCCCCACCCGCAAGGGCGAGGTGTTCTCGACCGCGGAGGACAACCAGCCCAGCGTCGAGATCCACGTGCTGCAGGGTGAGCGCGAGATGGCCAACTACAACAAGTCGCTGGGCAAGTTCCAGCTGACCGGCATTCCGCCCGCGCCGCGGGGGATCCCCCAGATCGAGGTGGCCTTCGACATCGATGCCAACGGCATCCTCAACGTGTCGGCCAAGGACCTGGGGACCGGCAAGGAGCAGAAGATCGAGATCAAGGCCGGCTCCGGCCTCTCGGAGGACGAGATCAAGCAGATGGTCTCCGACGCCGAGTCCCATGCCGACGACGATCGGCGCCAGCGCGATCTGGCGGAGGCTCGCAACGAGGGCGAGAACGCCGCATATCAGGCCGAACGCCAGCTCTCGGAACTGGGAGACCAGGTCGACGAGTCCTCGAAGTCCGACATCGAAGCGGCGATCACCTCGGTCCGCGAGGTGCTCGAATCCGACGACGCGGCCGAGATCCGCGGCAGGACCGAGGCGCTGCAAGGCGCCTTCCACAAGGTCTCCGAGGCCATGTACGAGCGCGCCCAGGCCGAGCAGGCCGCCGCGGGCGGCGACGGTGCCGGTCCCAACGGCGCCGGTGCCGCAGCGCAGGAGGAGGAGGAGGTCGTCGACGCCGAGGTCGTGGACGAGGGCAAGAAGTAATGGCCCCGGAGAGTCCCGACTCGCGGCCGCCGAGCGGTGAAGCGCCGGCGGCGTCCAGCGACCCCGTCGACGTCGATGATGCACGCCCGGACTTCGGCGGGGCTGTGGCGGCCGACCTCGAGGACGCCACGCCTGGGCAACGGCGTGAGGCGGCGGAAGCGCTCGAGGGCGATCTCGACGAGCTCCAGGTCAAGGCCCGCGAGCGCGACGAGTACCTCGCCCTGGCCCAGCGTGCCCAAGCCGACTTCGAGAACTACCGCAAGCGGACCTCCAAGGACGTCGCGGCCGCGGAGGCCCGAGGAGTCTCCCGGCTGGCGCGCGAGCTGCTGCCGGCGGTTGACAACCTGGCCCTGGCCCTCGCGGCTGCGGAGTCGGGCACCGAGACCGAGCACGACCGCGGGCTGCTCGAGGGCATCCGGCTCGTGCAGAGTGAGCTGGTGGTCGCGCTCGCGCGCCTGGGCATCGAGGCCTACTCGCCGGAGGGCGAGCGCTTCGACCCCGAACAGCATGAGGCGATGGCCCAGCACGCGGTCGCCGGCGCCGAGTCGGGAACCATCGTCGAGGTCTACCAGCCCGGCTACCGCCACAACGGGGGCCTGCTCCGCGCGGCCAAGGTCGTCGTCGCACAGTAGGAGGCAACGTGGCTTCGCGTCGGGACTACTACAAGGCGCTCGGGGTGGCTAAGGACGCCTCCGCCGAGGACATCAAGAAGGCCTACCGCAAGCTTGCGCGTGAGTACCACCCCGATCGCAATCCGGGCAACGACGCAGCCGAGGAGCGCTTCAAGCAGGTCTCCGAAGCCCATGACGTGCTGGCCGACCCCGAGAAGCGCAAGCAGTACGACCGCGGGACCGGTCCGTTCGCGGCGGCCGGTGGCCAGGGGTTCGGCGGCTTTGACTCGAGCTCGTTCAGCGGCGGCTTCGGCGACATCCTCTCCAACCTGTTCGGCGGTGGCACCGCGGGCGGCACGGGCCGCGGCCAGCAGCGCGCGCAGCCCGGTCGAGATCTCGAGACCGACGTGCGCATCTCCTTCACGCAGGCGATGGAGGGCGCACAGATTCCATTGGCCGTGCCGACCTCAACCACATGCACGACCTGTCGCGGGACCGGGGCCAAGCCTGGTACCAGCCCGGAGATCTGCCCAGTCTGCCATGGCCGCGGCGTCGAAGCGCAAGGCCAGGGCCTGTTCTCGATCTCGCAGCCGTGTTCGCGCTGCGGGGGCAGCGGCACCATCATCACCGACCCCTGCTCCACCTGTCAGGGCTCCGGGGCGATCAAGACCGTCAAGCGCTATCGCGTGACCATTCCGCCCGGCGTGCGCGACGGGAGCCGCGTGCGCCTGCCCGGCAAGGGCGAGCCCGGGCGCAGCGGTGGCCCGCACGGAGACCTCTACGTGGTCACTCGGGTCGCCGAGTCGCCGATCTTCAAGCGCAAGGGCGACCACGTCGAGGTCGAGGTCCCGATCACCATCCCCGAGGCCATTCGCGGAGCGACGGTGTCGGTTCCGACCCTCGGCGCTGCTAAGAAGCTGCGCGTGCCCGGCGGGACCAAGCACGGCACCGTTCAGCGCCTGCGCGGGGAGGGCCCGCCGCGCCTCAACGGAAAGGGCCGAGGCGACATCCACTACCGCTTCGTGATCGACGTCCCCTCATCGCTCAGCAAGGAGCAGGAGAAGGCTGTAGACCAGCTCTCCAAGGTCATGAACGGCGACCCGCGCGCCCCCCTGTTCGCCGGATCTGCCGAGCAGGCATGACGGTGGCCTCGCGCCGTACCCGCATCGAGATGACTGCCAGCGACGGACGCGTCACGCGCACCACCCGCGTGGAGGTCTCCGACGATCGGGGTGTGTTCATGATCTCGGTGGCCGCCGAGCTTGCCGCCATGCATCCCCAGACCCTGCGCATGTATGAGGCTCGGGGTCTGATCGAGCCTAAGCGCTCTCCCAAGGGCACCCGCCTGTACTCGCAGGCCGACGTCGATCGCCTGCGGCGCATCCAGGAGATGACGGCCGAGCTGGGCATGAACCTCGCCGGGGTCGAGCGCGTCTTCGAGCTCGAGACCCAGATCGAGCGGATGGGCCGGCGCATGGAGGCCCTGGAGCGCCGGGCCAGGGAGGCCGAAGAGGAGATGGCGGCAGAGCTCGCCCGCGTGCGCCGCGAGCTGCGCGCCGAGATCGTCCCGTATGTCGCGCCCGGCGAGGCGCTCGTGCCGGCCAAGGACTGGAAGCGGCTGGGCGCCCCGTCGCCGCGGTCTCGCCGGCCGCGGTAGGGTTGTCACATAGATCTTAGTCGACTACACTGAGATTTATGCAACCGGACCGCTTGACGATCAAGGCTCAACAGGCGCTGCAGGCCGCACAGCGGCTTGCCGAGCAGCGCCGCAATCCGCAGGTCACCCCAGAGCACCTGTTCGCCATGCTGCTCGAGCAGGAGGGCGGGGTCGTGGTCCCGGTGCTTCAGAAGCTCGGGGCCGCGCCGGACGCGCTGCGCGCTCCCATCAACGACGCCCTCGATGGGCTGCCCACCCTGAGCGGCGAGCCCGACGCCCAGGCGACGCCCTCCAACGAGCTCGGCCGGGCGCTGCGCGCCGCAGAGAAGGAGGCCGGCGGCCTCAAGGACGAGTACATCTCCACCGAGCACGTGCTGCTGGCGCTCTCAAAGGCCAAGTCTCCGGCGGGGGATGCCCTGCGCCGGGCCGGCGCCGACCACGACGCCCTGCTGCAGGCCGTCGCCGAGGTCCGGGGACCGCATCGCGTCACCGACGCCAATCCCGAGGACAAGTACCAGGCGCTCGAGAAGTTCGGCCGCGACCTCACGGCGGCGGCCGAGTCGGGCAAGCTCGACCCGGTCATCGGCCGCGACGACGAGATCCGCCGGGTGGTCCAGGTCCTGTCCCGTCGCACCAAGAACAACCCGGTGCTGATCGGCGAGCCGGGCGTCGGCAAGACCGCGATCGTCGAGGGTCTGGCCCAGCGGATCGTCTCGGGCGACGTGCCCGAGTCGCTGCGCGACCGCCGTGTGATCGCGCTGGACATCGGCGCGCTGATCGCCGGCTCCAAGTATCGCGGCGAGTTCGAGGACCGCCTCAAGGCGGTGCTCAAGGAGATCGCCGAGGCGCAGGGCACCGTGATCCTGTTCATGGACGAGCTGCACACGATCGTGGGCGCCGGCGCCGCCGAGGGCGCCGTCGATGCCGCCAACCTGCTCAAGCCGATGCTGGCGCGGGGCGAGCTGCGCGCCGTCGGCGCCACCACGCTCGACGAATACCGCAGGCACATCGAGAAGGACGCGGCGCTGGAGCGGCGCTTCCAGCCCGTGCTGGTCGGCGAGCCGGCGGTGCAGGACACGATCGCCATCCTGCGCGGCCTCAAGGAGCGCTACGAGGTCCACCACGGGGTGCGCATCCAGGACACGGCGATCATCGCCGCGGCCACGCTCTCCCAGCGCTACATCGCCGATCGCTTCCTGCCCGACAAGGCGATCGACCTCATCGACGAAGCCGCCTCGCGCCTGCGCATCGAGATCGACTCGCTGCCCACCGAGATCGACGAGGTGGAGCGCCGGGTGATGCAGCTGGAGATCGAGCTGCAGGCGCTGGCCAAGGAGACCGACCAGGCGTCGGTGGCGCGCCGGGAAGCGATCGAGCGCGAGCTGGCCGAGCTGCGCGAGCAGTCCTCCGCCATGAAGGCGGTGTGGCAGAAGGAGAAGGACGCGATCTCCGAGGTCCGCGAGATCAAGGAGCGCCTCGAGCAAGCCCACCGTGACGTGGAGCGCGCCGAGCGGGAGTCAGACCTCGAGCGTGCCGCCGCGCTGCGCTACGGCGAGATCCCCGATCTCCAGAAGCGCCTGGCCGAGGTGGAGGCGGCCGACCGCGGCGAGACGACCTACCTCAAGGAGGAGGTGGACGCCGAGGACGTGGCCGAGGTCGTGGCCAAGTGGACCGGCATCCCGGTCTCGCGGCTGCTCGAGGGCGAGGTCGAGAAGCTCATTCACATGGACAAGCGTCTGCACCAGCGCCTCGTCGGCCAGGACGAGGCCGTGCAGGCGGTGGCCAACGCCCTGCGCCGCTCACGCGCCGGCCTCCAGGACCCCGACCGACCGATCGGAAACTTTCTCTTCCTCGGGCCCACCGGCGTCGGCAAGACCGAGCTCGCGCGGGCGCTCGCCGAGTTCATGTTCGACTCCCAGGACGCGATGGTCCGCATCGACATGTCCGAGTACATGGAGAAGCACGCCGTGGCCCGCCTGATCGGCGCTCCGCCCGGCTACGTGGGCTACGAGGAGGGCGGCCAGCTCACGGAGGCCGTGCGCCGGCGCCCCTACTCGGTCGTGCTGCTCGACGAGATCGAGAAGGCCCACCCCGACGTGTTCAACACACTGCTGCAGGTGATGGACGACGGGCGCCTCACCGACGGCCAGGGCCGCACCGTGAGCTTCACCAACGTCGTGCTGATCATGACCTCGAACGTGCCCGGGGGCACGGCCGGCGCGGAGGCCACGTTCAAGCCGGAGTTCATCAACCGCCTCGATGACCTCGTCGAGTTCGCCCCGCTGACCAGAGAGCAGATCGGCGAGATCGTCGGCCTGCAGATCGCCGGCCTGCAGGCGCGGCTGCGCGAGCGGGGGCTCGAGCTCGAGCTCACCGAGTCCGCCCGCCGGCTGCTCGGCAACCTGGGCTACGACCCCACCTACGGGGCACGTCCACTGAAGCGGGTGATCCAGAAGCGATTGGTGGACAGGCTGGCCCTGGCCCTGCTCGAGGGGGAGTTCCGTCCCGGTGACGCGGTGCGCGTCGACGCGGCCGACGGCGAGCTGGTGTTCACCGGCGCGGACGAGCCGGTGGCTGCGGCGGCTGCCTGACCTCAGAAGTACGGCTTGGTCACGATCGCCTGGAAGGAGAAGTTCGGGCGATAGGCGGCCGCGTAGGTCGGATTGTTGTCGAACACCAGGGTGTAGGTGGCCGGCCTCACGGGACGAAACAGGAACATGCGCACGCGCCTGCGCAGCCGTCCGCATGCCCCGTGGACGGGACCGACGAGGCGGGTCGCCACATGACGCTGCTTGCGCCCCTTGAGGTAATGCACGTAGAGGTTGGCGCCGTAGGTGAAGCCGAGCGCGGTGTAGCGCACCCTGCCGGGCGTGATGAACGGCGGGGTGACGTTGACGTTGGTGTGCACGACGGCAAACTTGGCACGAGCCGTGACGGGCGTCCCGGACGAAGAGTCCGCGGTGGTGACGGTGTAGGTCCGGACCGAGGTCTTGCCCGCGTCCGGCGCCGGCGCATCGAGCGTGGTATCGGGGGGAATCTTCCCCTGCGCCGTGGGGACGAACGTATTGCTCCCGGCCGGAAGCGGTGTGCCGTCGAGCGAGACCGTCTGGGCCGCGCCCGGCTGGTAGCCGCTCCCGGACAGCTGCACCGGCTGGTGGTAGGTGTAGCACCCTCGGTCCGTCGTCAAGGTCGGGGCGGCGGCCGCCGGGGCGGCGGCGACCACGGCGGCGGCGGCGCCAAGTGTACTGCCGAGAAGGCGGATGCGGGGACGGGTCATGGAGTCAGACCGCGGGTCGCTTGGGCCATAGGCGCAAGGTAGCGCAGCTGCCGCCATGGGTCGCCGATTCTGGCCGGATTGCCGTCGCGGGGTGCCGTGAGATAGAACAGCGTCCCCGGGATACGCGATCGAACGGAGGCACCATGCCCACGTACATCATGCTGACCACGCTGACGCCGGAGGGCGTGCAGACGGTGAAGAACAATCCGCAGCGGATCAAGGAGGTCAGCGAGGAGATCGAGCAGCTGGGGGCCGAGGTGAAGGCTCAATGGGCGACGCTCGGCCACTTTGACTTCGTCAACGTCGTGGAGGCAGCCGACGAGACGACCATGGCCAGGGTCTCGCTGGAGCTCGGGTCGCGGGGAACGGCGAAGTACGAGACGTTGACCGCCATTCCGATCGACGACTTCATCTCGGCGCTCTAGCCGGGCCTGAGGTTGCGGTGAAGATCCTGGTCGTCGGGTCCGGCGGGCGCGAGCATGCGCTCGTCCGGGCCCTGCGGCGCTCGCCCGAAGCCCCCGAGGTGCTCTGCGGACCCGGCAATCCCGGGATCGGCGCAGATGCCCGGCTGCTGGACCTGGGCGCGCAGGACGTCGATTCGATCGTCGCCGCGGCCCGCGACGAACGCGTCGACCTCGTGGTGATCGGGCCCGAGGCCGCGCTGGTGGCCGGAGTCGCCGACGCCCTGGACGCGGTCGGTATCGCCTGTTTGGGGCCCAGCTCCGCCGCGGCACGACTGGAGGGTTCGAAGGCCTTCGCGAAGGAGATCATGTGCGCAGCGGGCGTTCCCACCGCCGAGGCGCGTGTGGTGAGTGACGCGCGGGACGCGCTCGAGGCCATCCACCGCTACCCCGTCGTGCTCAAGGCGGATGGCCTGGCGGCGGGCAAGGGGGTGGTGATCGCGGAGACTCGCGAGGACGCCGAGGCCGGGATCGAGGCGCTGCTCGTGGAGTGCCGCTTCGGCGACACCGAGATCCTGGTCGAGGAGTTCCTGGAGGGGGAGGAGCTTTCGATGCTCGCGCTGTGCGACGGCGAGCGCGCGCTGGCAATGGCGCCCGCACAGGATTACAAGCGCGTCTTCGACGGCGACCGCGGGCCCAATACCGGGGGCATGGGCTCCTACTCACCGGTGCCGGGGATCGATGCGGCCGGGGCCGCCGACATCGTCGCGGCCGTGCATCAACCCGTCGTCGAGCTCATGCGCGAGCGCGGCACGCCGTTTCACGGCGTGCTCTATGCGGGCCTGATGCTCACCGACCACGGACCGCGCGTGCTGGAGTTCAACGTTCGCTTCGGCGATCCCGAAGCCCAGGCCCTGCTCCCGCGGCTGCGCTCGGACCTGGCGGGCGTCCTGGCCGCGGCGACGCGCTTCGGGGGGCTCGCGGGCGTGGAGCTCGAGTGGGACGAGCGCTTTGCCGTCACCGTGGTTCTGGCCAGCGCCGGGTATCCCGCCACGGCTTCGCTGGGGGACCCGATCAGCGGGCTCGACGCGGTGGCGCCGGAGATCGAGCTCACGCACGCGGGGACCGCGACCTCCGACGGTCGTGTGGTGACCGCCGGCGGGCGCGTGCTCAACGTGACCGCGCTGGCCGGCGGGGCCGGCGCTGCCCGCGACGCCGCGTATGCTGCGGCCGAGACCATCGAGTTTGCCGGCAAGCAGCTGCGGCGGGACATCGCGCTGCGGGCGGCGGATAGGGAGCGCGAATGACAAGCGAATTGGGCGACCAGGCCGAGCAGTCACAGCCCACGGCGGCGCCCGCGCCGCTCAGCGAGGTGGCGGCCGAGCTCGACGAGCTCGATGTCGACGCACCGCGCGTGGGCATCGTGATGGGGTCCAAGAGCGACATGGGCGAGATGGAGAAGGCGTCGCTCGAGCTCGAGGAACGGGGGATCCACCACGAGGTGCGGGTGATGTCCGCGCACCGCGAACCCGACGTGGTTGCCGACTACGCCAAGAACGCCCACATGCGCGGCCTCCAGGTGATCATCGCCGGCGCCGGACTCTCGGCGGCGCTCCCCGGTGTCTGCGCAGCCCACACGGACCTGCCCGTCATCGGCGTCCCGCTGACCAGCAAGAACTCAGCCGCCGGAGGCCTGGATGCGCTGCTGGCCACGGCCCAGATGCCGCCCGGAGTCCCGGTGGCGTGCGTGGGGCTCAACGCGGCGCGCAACGCGGCGATCCTCGCCGCGCGGATCGTGCGGGGGTGATCGCCCGCTATACACGCCCCGAGCTCGGCCGGGTGTGGACCGACGAGGCGCGCATGGAGGGCTGGCGCCGCGTGGAGGTGGCGGCGGTGGAGGAGCTCGACGGACCCTCCGCCCAGGAGCTCGACGCGATCCGCGGGGCATCGTTCACCGTCGCGGCCGTCCAGGAGCGTGAGCGCGTCACCGATCACGACGTCGCCGCGTTCGTGGACGTGCTCGCCCAGTCCGCCGGGGCCGCGGGGCGCTGGGTCCACTTCGGATTGACCTCCTCCGACGTGCTGGACACCGGCCTCGCGATGCAGCTCCGCACCGCGGGGGAGGTGATCCTGCCGTCGGCCCGCGGCCTCGTCGTCGCCCTGGCCGATCGGGCGCGCGAGCATCGGGACACGCTCACCGTCGGGCGCACGCACGGCGTGCATGCCGAGCCCACGACGTTCGGGCTCAAGCTCGCGGGCTTCGCGTTCGAGGCCGACCGCAACGCGCGGCGCCTGCAGCGCGCGTTCGACCAGGTCGCGGTAGGCGCACTGTCGGGCGCCGTGGGGACGCACGCCGCGCACTCCCCCGACTACGAGGCGCGCGTGCTGGCCCGGCTGGGGCTCGAGGCCGACCCGGCGTCCACCCAGGTGGTACCCCGGGACCGCCACGCCGAGCTGCTGCAGGCCATCGCGCTGGCCGGCGCGGGCATCGAGCGCCTGGCCACGGAGGTCCGCCACCTCCAGCGCACCGAGGTGCGCGAGGTGGAGGAGCCCTTCCGGGAGGGCCAGAAGGGATCCAGCGCGATGCCCCACAAGCGCAACCCCATCGCCACGGAGCGGCTCACCGGCCTGGCCCGCGTCCTGCGCGGCAACGCGCAGGCGGCGCTGGAGGACGTTGCGCTGTGGCACGAGCGCGACATCTCGCATTCCGGTGCCGAGCGGGTGATCCTCCCCGACTCCACCATCGCGCTGGACTACATGCTGGCACTGGCCACGCGGATCGTGCGGGAGATGACGGTGCGTTCCGAGCGCATGCGCGAGAACCTCGAGCTGACCCAGGGTGCCCTGTTCTCCCAACGCATCCTGCTGGCGCTGGTCGAGCAGGGCATGGCGCGGGACGAGGCCTACCGGATCGTCCAGTCGGCGGCGACGCGCGCGTGGGTGCAGCGCAGGCCACTGCGCGATCTGCTCGCCGCCGAGCCCGCGGCGGCCGCCCTGGACCTCGACGCCTTGTTCGACGAGGGATGGTTCGTGCGCCACGTCGACGTGCTCATCGCGCGGCTGGACGACATCACCTGAGTGGGCGTGGCGTCCGGACCCGGACGGACAATGCCGCGCAGTGTCGACACGGCATCCCGATCCCGACTCCGAGGTCGTGGCCGGCCGCCTGGCGATTGCGGCCGAGCGGCTCAGGGCCCGGCCGGAGCCGGAGCCGGCGCCGGTCGCTCCGGCTACCGGCTCGCTGACCGCCGCCGAGGCGCTCGTGCTGCTGCGTGAGGCCTGCGACGGTCTCGCGGCGACCGAGCGCGAGGTCCGGCACGCGCGCTCGGAGATCGCGAGCCTGGCGGCTCGGGCCGCGGCTCGGCGGCCCCCGCTCGACGCGGCCTGAGCCCCTCCGCGGCGCCCGGAGGCGTTGCTAGCATCGCGCCGGTGAACGCCGTCGCCGACCTCCCCCTGATCGCCTCGGGGAAGGTCCGTGAGATGTATGACCTGGAGGGCGAGATCCTCATGGTCGCGTCTGACCGGATCTCCACCTACGACGTCGTGCATCCGACGCCCATTCCCGACAAGGGGAAGGTGCTCACCGGCATGTCGGTGTTCTGGTTTGCCAGCACCGCCGACATCGTGCCCAACCACCTGCTCTCGGCCACCGAGGGCGTGCCTCATGAAGTTCGCGGACGCGCGCTCGCCGTGCGCAGGCTGAAGATGGTGCCCCTGGAGTGCGTGGTGCGCGGCTATCTGACCGGTTCGGGATGGAAGGACTACCAGCGGGAGGGCGCGGTGTGCGGGATTGCACTGCCCCCAGGGCTCCAGGAGTCCGAGCGCCTGCCCGCGCCCATCTTCACCCCGGCCACCAAGGCGCAGCTCGGCGACCACGACGAGAACGTCGATGTTCGGCGCGCCGGTGAGATCGTCGGGGACCCGGACTTGGTCGCCCGTCTGAGCGAGATCTCGATCGCCCTCTACGAACACGCCGCCGACCACGCCCGCGCCCGCGGCATCATCCTCGCCGACACGAAGTTCGAGTTCGGCCTCGATGACGACGGCGTCCTCACGCTGGGCGACGAGGTCCTCACGCCGGACTCCTCGCGCTTCTGGCCGGCCGACCGCTACGAGGTGGGCCGGGGCCAGCCGAGCTTTGACAAGCAGTTCGTGCGCGACTGGGCGTCCGCGAGCGGGTGGGATCGTACGCCGCCGGCGCCGGCGATTCCCGCCGACGTCGTTAAGGAAACCCGCGCCAAGTACGTTGAGGCGTACGAGCGCGTGGCCGGTGAGCCCTTCGATGACTGGCTTGGACGCACGGCGCCGTGAGGGCGCGCGTGCTCGTCCGGCCCAAGGCGGGCATCCTCGACCCGCAGGGGCAAGCCGTGGAGCGGGCGCTGCCGGCGCTCGGCTTCGGCGGCGTGGTCAACGTGCATGTCGGGCGTCTGATCGAGCTCGACGTGGACGATCCCTCCCAGCTCCCGGCCATGTGCGAGAAGCTGCTCGCCAATCCCCTGATCGAAGACTACGAGATCCTGACCGAGGCCAACGGCGCAGACCCGGGATGACGTTCGGCGTCATTCGCTTCCCCGGTTCCTGCGACGAGGTCGACGCGCAACTCGCCGCCTCGCGCGTGGGCGACGCGATCATCCTCTGGCACGGGGATCGCGACCTGGGCGGCGTCGATGCGGTGATCGTGCCCGGCGGCTTCTCCTACGGCGATTACCTCCGCCCCGGTGCGATCGCCCGCTTCAGCCCGGTGATGGGCGCGGTGCGCCGGTTCGCGCACGACGGCGGCCTCGTGCTGGGCATCTGCAACGGGTTCCAGGTGCTCTGCGAAGCCGGACTGCTCCCGGGCGCGCTGCTTCCCAATACGGGACTGCGGTTTCTGTGCCGCCAGGTGGACTGCGAGGTCGTCAATTCCGACACCCCGTTCACGAACGCGTGTGAGCCCGGTGAGCGGCTCTCGATCCCGGTGAAGCACACCACCGGCCGCTTCTATGCGCCAGACGAGGTACTGGAGGGCATGGAGGCACAAGGCCAGATCGTCCTGCGCTACGCGCCCGGATGCAACCCCAACGGCTCGGTTCGCGACATCGCGGGCGTGGTCAGCGCCGAGCGCAACGTGTTCGGCCTCATGCCGCACCCCGAGCATGCCGTCGACGAACTGACGGGTTCGCTGGACGGCTTGGCGGTGTTTCAGTCCATACGCGACCACGCCGGCAACGCCGTTGCCGCCTGAAACCACCCTGGGCGCCGGCTCGGCCCACCGAGAGCTCGGTCTCACCGACGCCGAGTACGAGCTCATCTGCGATCAGCTCGGGCGTGCGCCCAACCGCGTCGAGCTGGCGATGTTCTCGCTGCTGTGGTCAGAGCACTGTGCGTACAAGCATTCGCGCAAGCTCTTGCGCAGGCTGCCCACCGAGGGGGCACGCCTGGTGATGGGCCCCGGCGAGAACGCCGGCGCCGTGGACGTGGGTGGCGGGCGCGTCGTCGCCTTCAAGGTCGAGTCCCACAACCACCCCAGCGCGGTCGAGCCCTTCCAGGGCGCCGCGACGGGCGTGGGGGGCATCCTGCGTGACATCTTGGCGATCGGCGCCCGCCCGATCGCCATTCTGGACTCGCTGCGCTTCGGGGAGCCCGACTCCCCACGGTCGCGCTATCTCCTCGACCGGGTCGTGGCGGGCATCGGCCACTACGGCAACTCGATCGGCGTTCCCACGGTCGGCGGCGAGGTCTCCTTCGAGGGTCCATACGAGCAGAACTGCCTGGTCAACGCCATGTGCGTGGGGCTGGCGCCGCGTGAGCGGCTGATCCGCTCCGCGGCGGCCGGCCCCGGGAACCTCCTCGTCCTGATGGGCGCGTCGACGGGCCGAGACGGGATCGGCGGGGCCTCGGTGCTCGCCTCGGCCGAGCTTGACGAACTGGACGAGAACAAGCGCCCCAGCGTGCAGATCGGCGACCCCTTCGAGGAGAAGCGGCTGCTCGAATGCTGCCTCGAGCTGCTCGACGGCGAGCTGCTGGTCTCCCTGCAGGACCTGGGCGCAGCGGGCTTGTCCTCGTCGGCTGCGGAGATGGCGAGCAAGGGCGGCGTGGGCCTCGATCTGGACGTCGCGCGCGTGCCGCTGCGCGAGGCCGACATGGAGCCCTTCGAGATCATGGTCTCCGAGTCCCAGGAGCGGATGCTCTGCGTGATCGAGGCTCCGATGCTCGATGACGTGCTCGAGCGCTGCGCACGCTGGGAGGTGCGCGCGACGGCGATCGGCGTCGTGACCGACACCGGCCGACTCCGCGTGCAATCAGGTGAGGACGTGGTGGGCGATGTGCCGGTGAGCGCGCTGGTCGACGAGTGCCCCTCCTACGACCTCGCGCCGGCGCCGCACGTCGGGCCGCTCTACCCGCAGTCGGCGCGCTCGCTTCACTCGGACGATCCGGCGGAGATCCTGCTGGCCCTCCTGGGCTCGCCCAACCTCGCCTCGCGCCGAGCGCTGTTCGAGCAGTACGACTCGATCGTGCAGTCGCGCACGGTTCGCCGGCCCGAGCAGGCCGATGCGGCGGTGCTGGCCCTGGAGGGCGGCGGCGCCATCGCGGTCTCCATCGACGGCAACGGGCGCCGGGTCGCCTGCGATCCCTACGTCGGCGCCGGGGAGGCCGTGTTCGAATGCGCGGCCAACCTGGCCTGCGTCGGGGCCGAGCCCTTCGGCCTCACCAACTGCCTGAACTTCGGCAATCCGGAGAAGCCGCACATTGCCTGGCAGCTGGAACAGGCGGTGTCCGGGCTGGCGGACGCCTGCCGTGCTCTGAACCTTCCCGTGGTGGGCGGCAACGTCTCGCTCTACAACGAAGGCGGCGAGGGCCCCATCTATCCCACCCCCGTGGTGGGCATGGTGGGCGAGCTGCCCGACCCGGCGCGGGCGGGAGCACTCGGCTTCGCCCGGGCGGGAGACGCGGTGGCCTTCGTCGGACCGTTCCAGGCCTCCCTGCCCGGGTCCGAGCTGGCCAAGCTGCGCGGGGAGCCGCTGCCCGATGGCCTCCCCGAGATCGACCCCGACGCGCTGCGCGTGGCGCTCGAGGCGGTGCGCGATGCCGTGCGCTCCGGTGCGCTGAGCAGTGCCCACGACGTGGCGGGAGGCGGATTGGCCGTGACGGTGGCCGAGTGCTGCCTGGCCGGCGGGCTCGGCGCCCGGGTCGACTTCGGAGCGGCGGGCGAGCGCCTGCTCGAGCTCCTGTTCGGCGAGGGACCGGGCGGCTTTGTGCTCTCGGGCTCGCGCGAGGGCTTCGCCGCCTTGGCGCAGCGAACCGCCGTCACCGTCGTCGGAGAGGTGGGCGGTGACACCCTGACCCTCACGTATGACGACAGAGAGGTGGCCGTCACGGTCGACGCGCTGCGCGCCGTGCACGATCGCGGATTGGGTCGGATCATCGATGCCTGAGGTCGCCGCCGTCGGCGGACGGCGTTGGTACCCTGGACGGACCAGCCGCGGCCCCGAGCGGCCCCGGCGCGCCTCGTGTCTGACACTCGTCTAGACCTCGACTCCAGGGACGGACCGCGCGACGAGTGCGGCGTCTTCGGCGTATACGGACCCGACCACGACGTCGCCCGCTACGCCTATTTCGCGCTCTACGCGCTGCAGCACCGCGGGCAGGAGTCGGCCGGCATCGCCAGCGCCCAGAACGGCCACATCATGACCCAGCGCGACCTGGGCCTGGTCAGCCAAGTGTTCGACGAGCAAAGCCTGCGCGCCCTGCAGGGCGAGATCGCCATCGGACACGTCCGCTACTCGACCACCGGATCGAGCGCTTGGGAGAACGCCCAGCCGGTTCATCGCTCGGACCGTCGCGAGCTCGCGCTCGCCCACAACGGAAACCTGGTCAACGCCGTAGATCTGCACGCCGAGCTCCATGCTCGCGGGGTTTCGTTCCGATCCACATCGGACTCGGAGATCATCGCCGCGCTGCTCTCGACCCACGAGGCCGAGCGCATCGAAGACGCGGTGGCCGATGTGATGCCGCGCCTGAAGGGCGCCTACTCCGGCGTCGTGATGACCAGCGACGGCGTCGCTGCCTTCCGCGACCCGCACGGGCTGCGTCCCCTGGCCCTCGGCCAGGTCGGCGACCGCTACTGCGTGGCCAGCGAGTCGTGCGCCTTCGACATCATCGGCGGTCGGCTCGTGCGGGAGATCGAGCCCGGCGAGGTGGTGAGCATCGGCGAGGACGGACTTCGCAGCCGCATGGTCGTCGAGGGGGCGCGCCGCGCGTTCTGCATCTTCGAGCACATCTACTTCGCCCGACCCGACACCAAGCTCGAAGGCAACCGGACCCAGGTCTCACGCCGCAAGATGGGCGAGCTGCTGTTCCGCGAGGCGCCCGTGGACGCCGAGGTCGTCATCCCGGTGCCAGACTCCGGCAACCCTGGCGCCGCCGGCTATTCCAAGGCCTCCGGCATTCCCCAGGACGACGGGCTGATCAAGAATCGCTACGTCGCGCGCACGTTCATCCAGCCGGGCCAGGAGCTGCGAAAGCACGGGCTGCGCCTGAAGTTCAACCCGATGCCCGAGGTGGTGGGCGGCAAGCGGATCGTGGTGGTCGACGACTCGATCGTCCGGGGGAACACCACCCGCCAGATCGTCGCCATGCTGCGCGAGGCCGGAGCCCTCGAGGTGCACATGCGCATCACGGCGCCGCCCATTCGCCACCCGTGCCATTACGGGATCGACATGTCGACTCGCGAGGAGATGGTGGCCCACGGCCGCACGGTGGAGGAGATCGCCACGGAGCTGGGCTGCGACTCGCTGGCCTACCTGTCGCTCGAGGGGGTCTACAGCGCCATCCGCTCCACCCGCGCGACCCACTGCGACGCGTGCTTCACGGGCGAATACCCGCTCGCGGGAACCGAGGGCGAGGCCAACGGCAAGTTTGCGCTCGAGGGCGAAATGCCGCTCGTCCGCGTCTGAGTCGGCGCTCGTCACCGCGCTCGTGCGGCGGGCCTGCATCGACTTGCACACGGCCCTCGCACAGCGACCGGATGCCGCCGTGACCGGCGCTAGGGTCGGGCGGTGAACCTCGACGCCGCCCTGCGCGAGCACTTCGGATTCTCGGCGTTTCGCCCCGGTCAGCGCGAGGCCTGCGAGGCGGCACTGGCCGGGCGGGACGTACTCGTCGTCATGCCCACCGGATCGGGCAAGTCGCTGTGCTACCAGCTTCCGGCCCTGATGAGAGGAGACCTGACGATCGTGGTCTCGCCGCTGGTCTCGCTGATGCAGGACCAGGTGGAGTCCCTGGGCGCCCGTGCCGCCGGCGCGGCCGAGCTGGTCAACGCCCAGCAGGGCAGCGCCGGCAACCGCGACGCCCTCGCCCGCGCCGTGGCCGGCGAGACGCGCCTGCTCTACGTGGCCCCTGAACGCTTCTCCTCGCCGGGCTTCGCCCGGGCGCTGGCCGAGGCGGACGTGGGGCTGTTCGTGGTCGACGAGGCCCACTGCGTGTCCCAGTGGGGCCACGACTTCCGCCCGGACTACTTTCGCCTGGCCGACGCCGCTCGATTCCTGGGCGCTCGCGCGATCTTCGCCTCCACCGCCACGGCGACGCCCCAGGTGGCAAGCGACATCGTGTCTCGGCTGCGGCTCCAGGATCCGGTGAAGGTGACCACCGGCTTCGATCGCCCCAACCTCTCCTTTGCGGTCGTGCCGTGCCGCACCTCGGCGGACAAGCGCCGTCGTCTCGTCGCGGCATTGACCGAGCCGGACGCGCTGCCGGCCATCGTGTATGCGGGCACGCGGGCGGGCTGCGAGTCGATGGCCGGCGACTTGCAGTCCGCGCTCGGGGAGGAGGTAATCGTCTACCACGCCGGCCTCGGACGCGAGCAGCGTGCGGCTGCGCAGCGACGGTTCATGGCCGACGAGGCTCGTGTGGTCGTGGCCACCAACGCGTTCGGCATGGGGGTGGACAAGGCCAACGTGCGCACGGTGGCCCATGCCAGCGTGCCGGGCTCGGTGGAGGCCTATTACCAGGAGGCGGGTCGCGCGGGACGGGACGGAGCGCCGGCCCGCTGCGTGCTCCTGGCCGAGAAGCGCGACAAGGGCCTTCACGTCTTCTTCATCGAACGCGCCGCTGTGGAGCACGCGATGTTCGGGCGGGTGGTCGCCGCGCTGGAGCTTCGGAGCGCGGGCGACCGCTACGACCTGGGCGACCACGAGCTGGCGGCGCTCACCGGCGCGGAGCCCGAGCAGCTGCGAGCCCTCATCGGCCATCTGGCGCGCGCCGGCGTCCTGCAGCCGGCGCCCGCGAGCCCGGACCGGATCCGCGGGCGGCTGCTGGCACCCCTGGACGGCGAGGCGCTGTCGCGCTGCCGCACCTCGGCGGGAGACGCCCAGCGCGCGCGCTGGCGCCAGTACCGGTCGGTATGGGCCTTCGTCGAGGGCGAGGACTGCAGGCGGACGGCGATCCTGCGCCACTTCGGCGACCCGGCCGCGGGGTCCGGGTCGATCTCCGCCGCGGCGTGCTGTGACGTGTGCGAGCCCTCGCTGGTGCCGCCGGACGACGTCGCGGTCGGGGGCCCGCGACGTGCACCGGGCGACCTGGACGCCGCCATCCTCGATGTCGTGACCTCCGCGCAGCCGGCGGTGGGACGGACCCGAACGGTTGAGATCCTCCGCGGTGGACGCTCCAAGGACATCCGGCGCCATTCCTACGACGGCCTTCCTCCCTACGGCATCTACGCCCACATGACCAGCTCGGAGGTCCTGCGCCGCGTTGACGATCTGCTGGCCGCCGGGCGCCTGCGCTCGACGGGCGGGCGTTTCCCCAAGCTCGCACCCGTATGAGCCGGCTCGCGGTCGGCGTGCTCGCATCGGGTGCGGGCACGAACCTGCAGGCCGTCATCGACACGGTCCACGGACGCGGCGAGGTCGAGGTTGCGGGCGTGGCCGGCAATCGAGGCGACGCTCCGGCGCTGCAGCGGGCGCGGGCAGCCGGCATTGAGAGCCAGGCCTTCGAGCTCGACGCGTACGGCGACCGCACCGCGCGCGACCTGGCGATGGCGGAGTGGATGCAGGCACGGGGCGTGGGCCTTGTCGTGCTGGCCGGATACATGCAGCTGCTGGGGCCCGAGTTCCTCGCCCGGTTTCCGGGGGCGGTGATCAACGTGCATCCGGCCTTGCTGCCCGCGTTTCGTGGCCTTGGGGCGATCGAGCAGGCTCTGCTGCACGGGACCAAGGTCTTCGGTGTCACGGTCCACTTCGTCGACGAGGGGGTGGACAGCGGCCCCATCATCCTCCAGCGGGCGATCGAGCTGCCCGATGCCCGCGACGTGCAGGCGGTTCACGACAGGCTGCGCCCCCTCGAGCATGAGTTGCTGCCCGAGGCGATCCGCCTGTTCGCCCGCGGAGCGCTGTCCTTCGACCCGGACAACCCCCGCCGGGTGATCATCGATCGCTGACCGCTCCGGCGCCGGCCCTGAGTATGCTCGCGGCGTGGATGAGGCCGCGCCCCTGGCCGGGAGCCACCAGCCCGTCGCGCGGGGCGAGGTGCGGATCGCGCGCGCCCTGCTGTCGGTTTCCGACAAGCGCGGCATCGTCGATTTCGCTCGCGGCCTCGTGGATCTGGGTGTCGAGATCGTGTCCACGGGGGGGACCGCCCGTGAGCTGGCCGGCGCGAACGTGCCGGTCCGCCCGATCGAGAACTTCACCGGCTTTCCGCAGATCATGGACGGCCGAGTCAAGACCCTGCATGCCAAGCTCCACGCCGGTCTGCTCGCCGTACGCGACAACCCCGACCACCTGCGCGCGGCCGAGGAGCATGGGGTCGAGTTCGTCGATCTCGTGTGCGTCAACCTCTATCCCTTCGAGCGCACCGCCGCGGAGCGTGGCGTGCCGGAGGCGGCGGTGATCGAGCAGATCGACGTCGGCGGACCCACGATGATCCGCGCGGCGGCGAAGAATTTCGGGCACACCGCCGTCGTGGTCAAGCCGGAGAGCTACGACGCGGTGCTGGCCGAGCTGCGCGAGGGCGACCGGCGGCTCTCCCTGCAGACCCGCGAGAACCTGGCCGGAGAGGCGTTTGCCTACACGGCCCGCTACGACACCGCCGTAGCGCGCTGGTTCGCCGAAAAGCAGGACGATTTCCCACCCCTGCTGGTCCGGGCCTTCGAGAAGCTCACCGACCTTCCCTACGGCGAGAACCCCCATCAGCGCGCGGCGCTCTACACGCAGGTGGGGGCCCGGATGCACCTGCTCTCGATGGTGCGTCAACTCGGCGGCAAGGAGCTCTCCTTCAACAACCTCCTGGACATCGACTCGGCGCGGACGGTGGTCAACGAGTTCCAGGTTCCGGCCTGCGTCATCGTCAAGCACAACAATCCGTGCGGGTGCGCGGTGGGCGAGACGGGGCTCGAGGCCTACCGCCGGGCGTTCGCCGGCGATCCCCTCAGCGCCTTCGGCGGAGTGATCTGCGTCAACCGACCCGTCGATGCCGCGCTGGCCGAGGCGATCTCCAACCAGTTCGTCGAGGTCGTGTTCGCGCCGTCGTTTCACGAGGAGGCGCTGGAGATCCTCAGGCGCAAGCCGAACGTGCGGATCCTCGAGGACGAGGAGCGACGTGCCCTCAACCCGGTCGACTTCGATTTCAAGCGGGTGATGGGAGGGCTGCTGGTGCAGGATCGCGACCTCGACCTCGAGGACCGGGGTGAGATGCGCGTGGTCACCGAGCGCCGTCCGACCGCCCACGAATGGGAGGAGATGCTGTTCGCGTGGAAGGTCTGCAAGCACGTGCGATCCAACGCGATCGTCCTGTGCAAGGACCTGGCAACGGTGGGAATCGGCGCGGGTCAGATGAGCCGTGTCGACTCGGTGCGCCTGGCGGTGGAGAAGGCGGCTCTCGGCTCGCTGGAACAGGCCGCGCTGGCCTCCGACGCCTACTTCCCCTTCGCAGACGGCCCCCAGCTGGCAATCGAGGCGGGCGTCACGGCGATCGTGCAGCCCGGGGGCTCGATGCGCGACCATGAGGTCGTGGAAGCGGCGGACGCTGCCGGCGTGACGATGGTGTTCACGAGCCGGCGCCACTTCCGCCACTGACCTGCGAGGCGGCAGCTGCGCTGCACTAGCCTTGGTCGTCAGGCGCGGGCTCGCGCCGAAGAGATCCTGCCGTGGCCGCCTCGCCTCGAAAGCCCCCCGCCCCGCCGCGCTCCCAGTCGGTCTATCTCCGGCGGCGGGCCGCGGCGGGCGCTGCGGCGGTGGTCGCCCTGCTGCTGCTCGGTTTTGCCCTGGTGGGCGGACACTCGGGCGGGCACCACTCCCTGGAGGTCTCCGACGAGAACCGGGCCGCGGTCGACGCCGCCCGTCCGCTGGCGGCCGGACTGGATCGGCTGATACTCGGGGCGCCGCTGCCATCTTCCGCCGAGCAGCAGGCGGCGGTGGGTCGGCTGATGGCGATCGGGCTGCCCGTGTTCTGCGCGGGCACGCAGAAGAAGTACGTCGCACTCACCTTCGATGACGGCCCGGGCCCGCAGACCCAGCGCGTGGTCGAGGTCCTCGCCCGCAACGGGCAGCGCGCCACGTTCTTCGTGCTGGGCCGGCAACTCGCCGAGCAGCCCGCCCTGCCCGAGGTCGAAGCGCGCGCCGGCGCCATCGGCGACCATACGTTCAGCCACACCGATCTCACCAAGCTCACCCCGGATCGGGTCGCGGCCGAGTTGGGCAACACCCGTCAGCTCCTGGAGCGCGCCACCGGCTCTCCGATCATGTTGTTCAGGCCCCCATATGGCGCCCGCAACCCGGTCGTGGACGAGACCGCGAAACGCTTCGGCCTCCTTCAGGTGACCTGGAACGTCGACACTCAGGACGCCGAGGGCGCGACGGCGGCGGAGATCGTCCAGCTCGCGCGGGAGGGCATGCGGCCCGGCGCGGTGATCCTGCTCCACGAGAACCAGCCCCAGACCCTCATCGCGCTGCCCACGATCCTCAGGACGCTGCGCAAGCGCGGACTGCGGTCCGTGACCGTCCCCGAGCTGCTCGCGCTCAACCCCCCCTCCGATCAGCAGGTCCAGGCCGGGTTCAAGGGCTGCGTGGACGTCGAGCGCGGGCGCTCGCGGGCGCTCACGCCTACGGGCGCCGCCTAGCGGAACGTTCGCAACGAGCCCGCGATCGCGAGCATCTGATCGTTGTTGAGCGACAACGTAAGGGTGTTGGAGACCCAGTAGACCGCGCGGGCCGTACGCCAGGCGACCAGCCGGAGACGGCCGCCGTCGGTGTAGAGGAGCAGTCGCCGGCCGTTGACGACCTGCTTGCCGCTCGGCTTGTCGAGGATGGGCGGGTTCTTCCAGCTCATGCCCTGCACGCCGTAGAAGTCGCCCAGTGAGCCCTTGTCGAGCACCATCCGGTAGGCGTGGTGTGGGCGGCCGCGCAGGTCCTTGATCACGTAGGTGCGCGGGTTGCCGTCATACGTCGAGCCGGCCAGGCGGAGCGTCGGGTAGAAGAACGGGAACGTCGCCTTGCGGGCGGCCACGATCCCCTGGTCCTCTCCGGCCGTCGCGGCGCGCTCGAGACCACCGGGGATCTTCGTGCCGCGGTGGCGCTTGCTCGTCGCTCGCGGCGTCGGCGGCGGTCGTTTGGGGTGCGACACCGGACTCCCGGCTACGTCCTCGTACATGAACTCCTGCCGGTTCTCCTCGAGCTGCAACTGGGTCGCTGTCACGAAGGAGGGCCCGACGCTGGAGCGGAAGTGCACCTCGCGGATGGGGTGTCCGGCCGAGAACGCTGCGAGCTTGCCAAGCTCGATCAGCGTTCCTGTACCGCGGATGTCGGTGTCGGCGTACTTCGCGAAGATCTTGATGAGTGCGTCGCGGTCGTCGAAGAGCTTCTGTGCGCTGAGCTGGTTCTTGGCCTGACGCAGGAAGTCCTGCTGCCGAGCGGCGCGCACGATGTCGGTGTCCGAGTGGCGGTAGCGGACGTAGGCCAGGGCGTCGTAGTTGCAGAGCTTCTGATAGCC
>JALYZC010000052.1 GCA_030945905.1 Actinomycetota bacterium | reverse complement strand
ACTTGAGGAGGAGCTTCCGCTCAGCTGAAGCGGCCCGCACGCCTCATGATTAGGCGCGATTACCGTCCGGTGATCGGCGCCATGTCAGGGCAGGCCGCCTTTGGCGGTCTAGCGTGAGCCACGCGGGTGGCAGCGTCCAGGCCGAGACCGGCATGCTCGTGCGCCTCGCCGACTCCCCACTGACCTGCGTGGTTACCGGCGCGGGCGACGCGCCCGCGACACCGAGCGGAAACAGCGCGCGGCGACGAGAATCCACGCAAGTGGCATCCCGGCCCGCGCCCCCGACCTGACGGATGCCCCAGTCACCGCCTGGATAGCTCGACCCCGCCATGCGTTGCCGGAACCTCGATGGGCGCCCTCGGCGAGTGTCGCAAAGAACGACAGGTCTCGCGTTTGAGGTCACCGAAGATGCTTCGCCACTTCATCGCCCGGGCGCTGGGATCGCGTCGGCGCGCCCGCTGAACGTGTGCGCCCGTCGGGCATCACGGCCGTGGATGCCAGGGCGGTGGTCGATGCCTCACTCGCCGCGGGAGCACGCAACCTGGAGCTGATCGAGGAGCCAATCGCGGCGGCGCTGGGCGCGGGCCTTAATATCTCTGAGCTGGCGAGGAAGATGGTCGTCGACGTCTGCGGGGGCACGAGCGAGGGGCTGTCCTCTCCACGGGCGGGATCGTGGTGTCGAACTCGCTGCGGCTCGGCGGCTACCCGCTGGATGAGGCGATCGTCACCTACGTCAGGGGCGAGCACCGGCTGGCCATCGGCTCGCGCACCGCCGAGGCGCTAAAGCTCAGCAACGGCTCCGCCTGCGGCGCGAAGCGCTCAATCCTGCGCAGGAAGCCAGGATGTCGTCATGAGTGCCGAGCCCCACGTCCGAGCTGGCCGCCGTCTTCGTCGCGAGGTCGGTGAGACCGATGCCGAACTCCCGATGCCGAACTCCCCCACGCGCGCGTCCTGCTCAGGGGTCAGACGCGAGTCCGTCAGCCGGACTCCTAGAGCCGCGCCCAGAACTCGTGCCCGGCCCTGAGTAGTAGTGGCCACGAGCCGCTGAGTGCTGGCGGAAGGCCGATATTCGTAGGCTTGAATGCTCGCCCGCAGCGTGGCGCAGCGGCCGGCGCTTGTCACCCTGTGCGCCACCATTTCCATATCCAAAACAGAGTGAGTCCCGCGGCGACGACCGCCCCAATAATGATCAGGACCGTCGCCGTCGATACTTGATCACCGGCGAGGCAGGGTGGGAGATGGGAGGTCCCCTGATTGCTGCAGGCCGCAGCGAGCGCCTGCCTGGGGACTAGTAGACGTGTCCGTAAGTTCTGATCGTTAGGCCGCGAGTTGGAGGGGTGGCTGGCGGTCGGCGATCTTGTGCATGACGCGGTCGAGGTCGTCTCGGGTGAAGCTCCACTCAAACGGCCTGGCGATCTGGCGGTAGTGCTCGCCGAAGGCCAGTAGCCGTGCGGCGAGCTGATCGAGCGAGCCGAGGTCGTTGGGGGTGAGCGCCTTGCGTTGGACGATCGAGAAGTAGAGCTCGATCTGGTTGAGCCAGGAGGCGTGGATCGGCAGGTGGATGAGCTGCGCGTTCGCCCAGCTGTCGCGTATGCGCGCGATCGAGGTCTTGCCGGCGTGAGATGAGCCGTTGTCGACGATCCAGAAGACGCGGCGAGCGGAGGCGTAGGGCTCGGTGTTCATGACCTGCTCGACGAGCCGCCCGAACGGGTCGATCCCGGTCTTGGCCTCCACGCGGTCAAACAGGTCGGCGTGGTGGACGTCCCAGGCGGCCAGGTAGGCGAGCGTGCCACCACGGCGATACTCGAACTCAACCAGCGCCGGGCGGCCGGGACCTGCGGGCACGGTCTCGTGGCGGCGGCCGAGCGCCTGCAGCTGGGACTTCTCGTCGGCGCAGATGACGTACTCGTCGGGGCGCAGCCGCCTGCCCTCAAACACCCTGGCGTAGAGATCCAACGCGCGGGCGGCCTTGCGGGCGAAGTCGGGATCACGCGGGAAGATCCACGAGCGCGTCTGCCAAGGCTTGAGCGCGTCGTCGTGCAGCCAGCGCCAGATCGTCGACGCCGACGCGCCGGTCACCCCGCGCTCGATCACCAGCCGGTGCAGCTCAGTGCGCGAGAACCGGCCGAGCGGCAGGCCGTGCGTGGCCGGAAGCTCGCACGCGATCGCCTTGACCTCGGCGACCTGCTCCGGGGGGAAAGCGGCGCGGGCGGCCCGCGCGCGGCTTGTCATTGAGCCCCTCCAAACGCTGCTCGGCGAATCTTCGTCGCCACCGGCCGACCAGACCTGACGAGGTGTCCAAGCGCGCGGCGATCTCAGTGTCAGCCACGCCCTCGGCTGCATAGAGCACGATCCGCGCCCGCTGCACATCCTGAAACGGCAGCTTCTCCGCCCTGGCAGTCCGCTCGAGCACGACCCGCTCCTCCTCGCTGAGCTCGATCCGGTGACGAGGTGGGCGCGCCATCGACACATAATTCGCGCACCCACCCCAGACTCCTTCAACGAAGTTCCAGCCGATACTTCCGGACGGGTCTACTAGTAGCCGCCTAAGACACCGACTTGGGAACGCGACCCACCTGTATTGCCTTACTTCGCCCCGCTGAGGCGTCACTGGTCGGCCTAACAGACTCTGAATGGCGCGGGTCGTTGCCATCGGGTAACA
>JALYZC010000007.1 GCA_030945905.1 Actinomycetota bacterium | reverse complement strand
ACGCCCAGCGACGCGAAGCAGGCCACGCCGGCGGCCACGAACACCACGAGCTCGAAGCCCTCGGGCGGCCAGTCGACGCCGAAGAACGCCTTGCCCGCCACGACGATGATCGTCACCTGGATGGCCGTGTTGGTGACGGCGTTGGCGGCGATCGCCCCGAGGTAGGCACCCGCGGGCAGCGGCGTTCCGCGGATGCGCTTGAGCACGCCCTGCTCGCGCAGGAAGGTCATGTTGAACGCCAGCGCCGAGAAGGTCGTCGACATCACGCTCATGCCCGCGATGCCCGGCACGATGACGTCGAGGTTCTTCTGGTCGTTGGCGAAGATGGCGCCGAACAGGGCCAGGAACAGCAGCGGCAGCAGGAAATTGAAGAACGCCGCGCTGGGGTTGCGCCAGAACATCCGCCGCTCGAGCCGATACTGGCGCCAGGTGAGCGCGAGCGCGTCAGACATCGGCGGTCAGTTGCAGGTAGATCTCCTCGAGGCTGGGGCGAGTCACGCTGAGATCGCGCAGGCGCTCCCCCCGGTCAAGGGCAGCGCCGGTCACCTCGTGGAGAAGGCTCGTGGGATCCTCGGTCTCCCGCTGCACGCGCACCCCGTTGCCGTCGCGCCACGCGACGCGGTAGCGCGCCGCGTCCCCGGTGCCCAGCTCCGACGGTGCGCCGTCGGCGAGGATGCGGCCCTCCTTGATGATGGCCACCCGGTCGGCCAGGGCCTGTGCCTCGTCTAAGTAGTGGGTGGTGAGCAGCACGGTCTTCCCCAGTGCCTTGAGCGAACGGACGGTCTCCCACGCGTTCTGTCGCGCCGCGGGATCGAAGCCGGTCGTCGGCTCATCGAGGAAGATCAGCTCCGGGTCGCCCACCAACGCGAGCGCGAAGTCCAGACGGCGCAGCTGACCGCCCGACAGGGTGCGGGTGCGCTGGTCTCGCTGCTCTCTGAGACCCGCCACCTCGACCACCTCCTCGACGTCTCGCGGCGAGGGATAGAGGTGCGCCCAGTGGTCGAGCGCCTCGCGGACGGTGAGGTGACGGTACATCCCGGAGCTCTGCAGGACGATCCCCACGCGCTCTCGCAATGCCCGCTGGCGGCGCTGCGGATCGTGGCCCAGAACCGTGACGTGGCCCTCCGATCGCTCGCGGTAGCCCTCGAGGATCTCGACCGTGGTGGTCTTGCCGGCCCCGTTGGGACCGAGCAGGCCGAATACCTCACCGCGACCGACCGAGAAGTCGATTCCGCGAACCGCCTCGTGCTCGCCGTAGCGCTTGCGCAGGCCGCGAACCTCGATTGCCGGGGCATCGTTCACAGCGGTCCATCATGCCAGCGAGGCCGCAGGGCGAGCGTGAGCTAGGCTCGCCCTGCGCCCCCGCTATGGCCTTTGCCTGCATCGACATCGGCTCCAACACCACGCGGCTGCTCGTCGCCGAGGCGGCCGGGAGCCATTTCAAGGAGGTCCTGCAACAGCGGACGTTCACCCGAATCGCCAAGGGACGGCGGCGCGGGGAGCCGATTGCCGCGGCCAAGATCGCCGAGGTGGCCGAGGTGGTGGCCACGCAGGTTCGGGTGGCGCATGAGTGCGGAGCACACGCGGTACGGGCCGTGGCCACCGCCGCCATTCGCCAGGCGGCCAACGGCGACGAGCTGGTGGCCGCGATCCGCTCCGCCGCCGATGTGGATGTGGCGGTGCTCACCGGGGAGGAGGAGGCCAGGCTGGCATTCCTGGGTGCGATCAAGACGCTGGGCCACAAGCCGGAGGGCGAGATCGCTGTGGTCGACGTGGGAGGAGGGTCCTCCGAGCTCGCGCTGGGCACCACGGCGGAGGGCGTGAGCTGGTCGGAGTCGTTTCGGGTCGGCTCGGGCTACCTGGCCGATGCCTACGTGCGCTCGGACCCTCCTTCGGTCGCCGAGCTCAATGCGGTACGTGCGCATGTGACGGGGGTGTTCGAGGGCCTCGAGGTTCGGACCCCCCGCCTGGCGGTGGCCGTGGGTGGAAGCGCGGCTTCGCTGCGCCGCCTGATCGGCGCGGTCCTCGAGCACGAGACGCTCGAGCGGGGCATCCGGGTGCTGGCCTCGACCCCCGTCGAGGAGGTCGCCCGGCGATTCGAGCTCGATCCGGAGCGCGTCCGCCTGCTGCCCGCGGGCATCCTCATCCTCGAAGCGGTCTCCGACCGTCTGGGTGTGCCGCTCCAGGTGGGGCGAGGAGGGCTCCGTGAGGGCGTGGTGCTCGAGATGATCGCGGCCGACGGATCCCGTCGAGGCGGCTAGCATGCTGATCGCGGGTGGCCACGAGGGGGGTTGGGTCGATCCGCCCGAAATCGAGGAGCCATGAGCACGCCCGATCTGACGCACCCCGCCGAGCAGGACGCCGCGCAAGCCGGCGAGAGCTCCATTCGCGATCTCAAGGACCCCGAGCTCTACTTCAACCGCGAGCTCTCGTGGTTGGAGTTCAACGATCGCGTGCTCCAGCTCGCCGAGGACGAGCGTGTGCCCCTGCTGGAGCGCGTGAAGTTCTGCGCCATCTATGCGTCGAACCTCGACGAGTTCTTCATGGTGCGGGTGGCCGGCCTCCAGGACCAGGTGGACGCGGGGGTGAGAACCCGCGGGCAGGAGGGCTACACCCCCAGTGAGGCCCTCGACCGGGTGCACGAGCGGGTCATCGAGCTGGGCCGCCGTCTGGATACCTGCCTCTCCCGGGAGCTGCTGCCCGCGCTGGCCGAGCAGGGAATACGCATCGCCCGCTACGAGGACGTCGACGAGGAGGAGCGCGAAGCGCTCTCGGAGCGCTTCCGCCGGCAGATCTTTCCGGTGCTCACGCCGCTGGGCGTCGGGGTCGGGCGTCCGTTCCCCTACATCTCCAACCTCTCGCTCTCACTCGTCGTGCGCCTGCGCGATCCGGTAACCGACACGCGCACGTTCGCGCGGGTGAAGGTGCCCAAGGAGATGCTTCCGCGCTTCGTGCCCACCCGCGAGGGCTCGACGACGTTTGTCGCGCTCGAGGACGTGATCGCCCACCACCTCGACCAGCTGTTCCCGGGCATCGAGCTCATCGATCACGACTACTTCCGGGTGACCCGCGACGCCGACTTCACCGTGTCCGACGAGGCCGACGACCTCCTCCAGGCCGTCGAGGACGAGCTGAGGAGGCGGCGCTTCGGCGAGGTCGTACGCGTGGAGGTGAGCGGGGGAATGGACTCGTCGCTTCGCGAGGAGCTCACCGCCGCTCTGGGCATCGAACCGCGCGAGCTCTACGACAACGACGGGCTGCTCGACCCGACCGACCTCTGGCAGATCGTCAAGCTGGCCGGCTTCGAGAACCTCTGCGATCCCTCCTGGATCCCCGTGACCCAACCGCGCCTGCGCGAGGAGGAGCACGGCGATCACGTCGACTTCTTCCAGGCGCTGCGCCACGGGGACCTGCTCGTCCACCACCCCTACGACTCGTTTTCGAGCTCGGTCGAGCGCTTCGTGGAGCAGGCCGTGGCCGACGCCGACGTGCTGGCCATCAAGCAGACGGTCTACCGGACCAGCGACGATTCGCCGCTCGTCCCGGCCCTGATCGGCGCCTCCGAGCGCGGGAAGCAGGCGGTGTGCCTGGTCGAGCTCAAGGCCCGCTTCGACGAGCGGGCGAACATCCAGTGGGCGCGCGCCCTGGAAGAGGCCGGGGTCCACGTGGTGTACGGCCACCCATCGCTGAAGACCCATGCCAAGTGCGTGCTGGTGGTCCGTCGCGAGGGTGACGGGGTGCGCAACTACGTACACATCGGCACCGGCAACTACCACCCCACCACCGCCCGCCTGTATACCGATTTCGGGCTGTTCACCGTCGACGATGAGATCGGCGCCGACGTCGCAGACATGTTCAACTTCCTCACCGGCTACGCACGCCCGAAGGGCTATCGAAAGGTGTTGGTGGCGCCCAACCACCTGCGCGACGGGATCCTGGCCGAGATCGACCGGACCATCGATGCCCACTCCGACGAGCATCCGGGTCGCATCGCTATGAAGATGAACGCGCTGGTGGACGGAGAGTGCATCCGCGGGCTCTACCGGGCCTCCCAGGCCGGCGTGCAGGTCGACTTGAACATCCGCGGCATCTGCTGCCTGCGCCCCGGCGTGCCGGGCGTGTCGGAGAACATCCGCGTGGTGTCGATCGTCGGGCACTTTCTCGAGCACTCGCGGGTGTTCGCCTTCGAGCGCGACGGCTCGGACCCGGTGATCTACATCGGCTCGGCCGACCTGATGCCGCGCAACCTCGACACGCGGGTAGAGCTCGTGGCGCCGGTGGAGGATCCGTCCCTGCGCGATGACCTGCTCGACACGCTCGAGCGCTGCTTCGCCGATGACAGCAACGCCTGGGAACTGGCGCGTGACGGCGTCTGGTCGCGCCTCTCGCCGCAGGGGCCCGACCCGCGCAGCGTGCAGGGAGAGCTGATGCTGGGACACGGCGCGCGGGCGGCCGAGGCGGCCGCCACCTCCGGTGTCCCCGGCGCCTGATCGCCCATCTGCGGCGCCGCCGAGCACCCGACTCGGCCCGCTGCAATCGTCTGGGCTTGACTACCAGCGCCGAGGGGAGAAGGTGTCAATTGATACAATCAGGCTCGGATTTCCGAACTTCTGAAAAATAGTATTAGTAAGAGCATCAGCGCCGCCCACGCGGCCCACGACATAAGGAGAGGTGGTTGACATGGTTCTGGCGCTTGCGGACGTCGACGGCGGTCTGGTTTCGGCACTGGTGGTCATCGGCGGAGTCCTGGTGGTCATCGTGGGCCTGCTCATCGCCAGAGCGGCCATGCGCGGCACGATGGGCAAGGGCAACTGAACGACCCGGTCGCGACCGCCTAGGTCGTCGGCACGCGCGCGGCGAATGCGCGCGCGATGTCGGGGGCTCGATGGACGATGCCGAAGCGAAGGTCCCACGCCGCCCAGGCTCGAAGGCGCACCGGGTCGAGCTCGCCGTAGCGGCCGTCGGGAGCCCGGAAGGCCGCGTCGACCGCGGCGAGCTGACGCCGGGTGAGGTCGCGGTCGAGGGCCGGCTGCGAGCGCAACAGGTCGTCGATGCTGCCCTCCGGGTCACCTACGGTGAAGCGGTACCCGCGCTGAATCGCCCGTACCACGGAGCGGATCAGGTCGAGGCGCCGCTCCACCGTGCGGCGAGTGGCGCAGAGCACGAGCTCGGGGTAGCTCGGGGCACCGTATTCGTCTACGCGAAAGCTGTGAAAGCCCGGCCGGCGGACGCCCAGGGCCACGCCCTCGACGTTCCAGAACGCGGTCGCCCCGGCGATCCGCCCCGCCAGCAGGTTCGGCACGGCGTCGAACCCGATGGTCACGCGGCGGACGCGGGCAGCGCGCGCGTGTGCCCCCGTGAGGATCGACCGCAGTACGGCCTCGTCGCTGGGCACGCCGGTGACCCCGACCCGCCGGGCTTCCAGGTCGCGCGGTGAGCGCACGTCGGGACCCGCGATGACTGCCGCCAAGGGACGCTGCACCAGGGCGTAGACGCCGACGATGTCCAGTCCCCGCTCGCGCGCCAGCGCGAGGTCGTGGATGTCGAGCACCGCGACGTCGGCGCGGCCGGCCGCCAGCAGCTTGGCGCCGTCGGCCGACGCCGAAGGGGCGCGTACGTCGAGGCGCACGCCCTCGGCACGATCGTAGCGGTGGGCCACGGCGCTGAAGATCCCGGCGTGCACCGCATTCGGGGTGAAGTCCAGCACCAGGGTCGCACGACCCGGGGAGCTTCCCCCACACCCTCCGAGAAGGACGCCGGCGGCGAGGGCGGCAGCCACCGCTCCCAGCACGAGACCCCGGAGCGCGGGGCGCTCCGGGGTCTCGATACGAGGAGGGATCTCGTCGTGCGAGGGTGCCAGCGTCCCGCGCACGCGGTGTGAAGAAGTCGGGAACCGCAGTGGGCTACCAGCCGCCACGCGCCCCGGCGGAGCCCTGGGCGGCCTTGGCCGCGGCCTTGCGGGCGCTCTTGCGCTTGTCCAGCTTGGACTGGAGCAGGGTCATCAGCCACAGGAACAACGGAACCGCCGCGATGAGGATGAACGCGGCGTAGGTCACGACCTTGTCGTCGGTCTCGCCGTAGATCCCCTGCCCCCCGGTGGGATTGTCGCTGCTGGCGATCGCGGCGGGCGCAAGCAGGAGGAAGCCGAGCAGGACGGGAGGGAGGGCGGTGGCCATGCGCCGCATGGATTGCAGCCTAGCGCAGCCTCCGGGCTAGGCTGATGGGCGTGGCGCTACTCATCGCATCCGACCTGGCCAAGGACGTAGCCGGAGCTCCGCTCCTGCGCGGCGTCTCCTTCACGCTGAACCGCGGCGATCGCCTGACCCTGTCCGGCCGCAACGGGGCCGGGAAGACCACACTGCTGCGAATGCTGGCGGGCGAGGAGTCCGCGGACGGAGGGCAGCTCACCCTGGCCAAGGGCGCTCGCGTGGCGCTGCACGACCAGCGGCCGCCTCGCCACGGGGCGGGCACGCTGCGCGATTACCTGTTCGCCGGCGCCGCCGAACTGCTCGCGCTCGAAGACGAGCTGACCCGGCTGGAGCAGGCGATGGCCGACGGCGAGGTCGGTCAGGTCACCCTCGACGGCTACGCCCGCGCGCAGGGGCGCCTGGAGCATGCGGGGGGCTACCGCTGGCGCGACGGCGTCACCGCCATCGCCCGGGGGCTGGGCTTCGACGACGGCGACCTCGACCGCCCGCTTCAGACCTTCTCCGGCGGTGAGCTCACACGGGGTTCGCTGGCGCGCGCGCTCGCCGGCGATCCCGACCTGCTGCTGCTCGACGAGCCGACCAACCACCTGGACATCGAGTCATTGGAATGGCTGGAGCGATGGCTGGCCGAGCTCGATGCCGCCGTGGTTCTGGTGGCGCACGACCGCTGGTTCCTGGAGGCCGTGGGCACCGCCGTACTCGAGCTCGAGGGCGGGCGCGGACGCTTCTTCGCCGGCCCGTGGCACGCGTGGCGTCAGGAGCGCGCAGCCCGCGCACTGGCGCAGGGGCGAGCCGCCGACCGTCAGCGCGCCGAGGTCGCCCGGCTCGAGCGCTTCGTGACCCGGTTTCGGGCCGGCACCCGGGCCCGTCAGGCACAGGCGCGCGCAAAGCAGCTGGAGAAGCTCGAGCCGCTGACCTCGACGCCGCGCGACGCGGCCGCCCTCTCGTTTCAGTTCCAGGCCCCGGCGCGCAGCGGCCGGGTGGTGTTCGAGCTCGAGGACGCGACGGTCAGCGCCGGTGATCGCACGCTGCTGCACGGGGCCGAGCTGTGGTTGGAGCGCGGAGAGCACGTGTCCCTCGTGGGGTCCAACGGGAGCGGCAAGACGACGCTGATCCAGACCCTCGCCGGCGAGCGGGAGCTGGCGTCGGGCCGCCAGCGGCGGGGGCACAACGTGATCATCGGCGTGCTCAGCCAGCACGCGGATGAGCTCGATGACGGCACCGGCACCGTGCTCGAGGCCACCCAGCGCGCCACCAAGCTCACGCCGAACAAGGCGCGATCGCTGCTCGGCGGGTTCCTGTTCTCCGGCGAGGAGGCCGAGAAGCCGCTGCGCGCCCTGTCCGGCGGTGAGCGTCGCCGCCTCGGGCTCGCGCTGCTCGTGCAATCGGGCGCGAACGTGCTCGTGCTCGACGAGCCCACCAACCACCTCGACGTGGAGAGCCGCGAAGCGTTGGAGGATGCCCTGCGTGCCTTCCCGGGCTCGCTGCTACTGGTCTCGCACGACCGGGCGCTGCTCGACGCGGTGGGCACGCGAACGATCGCCGTCGAAGACGGCCGCCTGCGCTCCTACGCCGGCGGCTGGGCGGAGTACGTCCGAGAGCGAGAAGCGCGCCGGGCGCAACCCGCGCAACCGGCCAGGGCACCCACCGCGGCTGCTCCTGCATCACACCCGGGGAACGGGTCGCACCAGTCCAAGAACGCCCAGCGCGCCGCGCGACGGATCGAAGATGAGATCGATGCGGCAGAGACCGTGCTCGCGGAGGTGGAGAACGAGCTGGCCGACCCGGCGGCGTGGGCGGAGCCAGACCGCGCCGAGCAGTCCTCCCAGCGCCACGAGACCGCCAAGCGCCGGGTGGAGGAGCTCTACGCTCGCTGGGAGCGGGCGACCCACTGACGGCGGCGCCCACTCGGGCGCTTCACGACCTGTTCACGCCGCGGTCACCACCTGAAAACATCGCCTTTGCAGGCACTGTCCATGATGCAAGCATGGGTGAGCGTGCGCTCCGCCTCGGCCTCAACGTCCCGAACGGCTGGTGGCCCGTTGCGCCGCTGGCCAAGAGCTTCGAGGCGGCGGGCTTGTCCTGGCTCCAGGTCCACACGCCGCCGCGCGGGGTGCTGTGCGATGGGGTACGCGCCGCGGGTCATGCCGCAAGGCTGCGCGCGGCGCTGGACGTCTCCGGCTTGGCGCTCGTGCTTCACGCGCCCGATGACTTGAGCGCGGGCACGCCGGAGCACGATCGGGCCCTGGATGGCCTGATCGCCTACGCCGCGGCGACGCGCGCACGGTTCGTCGTCTACCACGGCGTCAACTTTCGTGTCGTCGACGGGGGGCATGGCGTCGTCCGGACCGCGGCGCGCGCCGAGCGCGAGGTTGATTCGTTAGGGGCGCGGCTGTCGAAGATCGCCGACGCGGGGTTCACGCTGGCCATCGAGAATCTGGCGCCGGTGTGGCCGGGACCGGCGCGCCTCTGTCACTCGCCCGAGCGGGTCCGCGAGCTCGTGAGCCAGCTCACCTCTGCTCACGTCGGGATGACGTTCGACGTCGGCCACGCCCACATCACCGCCGATGCGCTTGGGGGCACTCTCACGTCGAGCCTGGAGGCGGTCCGCGACGACGTCGTGCTGTTTCACCTCCATGACAACCTCGGCGCCCGGCGCGTCGATAACGGCCGCGCCGGCCTGGACCCGTTGCGCCTGGATCTGCACCTCCCCCCGGGGGCGGGGAGCGTCCCGTGGGGCGTGGTGGCCCCTCTGCTGCACGATCATCCGGCGCCGATGCTGCTGGAGGTGCATCCCCCGCACCGTCCCGAGCCGCTCAGCCTGGCCACGGTCACGAGCGAACTGCTGCGCCCGCGCCGCACGGCCCTGGCGGCGCCCGGTGCCCCTGTGGGGGGTCGCTCAGGGCGCACGCGGCAGCCGGCGCCCATCAGCCCATGATCCACGCTGGTCACCCGCCTCACGCCTAAGCGTAGGAGCGCCGCGGTCCAGGTTCGCGCCGCATATAGCTTCGCAAAGTACGTCTCGCGGCCGCTCCATTGGGCCTCCTACCCGGCTGGAGGGTCCCGAACCGAAACCGGGTGTCGGCGCCGCACCGCTGCAGACTGCGGACTGCGGCGGATAGGATCGAAGCGATGGATGGGCGGGCGAGGGCGATCCTGGACGCGGCGCACAGCGCGTTTGTCTCGATGGACGCCTTGGGCCGGATCGCGTTCTGGAATCGGCGTGCGGAGGAGATCTTCGGCTGGTCGGCGGCCGATGCGCAGGGGGTGGTGTTGTGCGATTTGATCATTCCCGAGCGCCATCGTCAGGCCCATCGCGATGGTGTCAGTCGCTTTCTGCTTCACGGCGGCAGCGGCTCGATGCTCAACCGGCTGGTGGAGCTCTCGGCCCTGCGCCGTGATGGCAACGAGTTCCCGATCGAGATCACGATCTCGGCGATGTCAGAAAGCGAAGGCTGGTCGTTTCACGCCTTCATCCAGGACATTTCCGAACGCGAGCACGCCAGGCGGGAACGGGCCGAGCTGCTCGAGAAGGTGGAGGTGCTTGCGCGTACCGACGAGCTCACCGGCCTACCCAATCGACGTTACTGGGAGGAAGAGCTGCGCCGGGAGCTCGCGCGTGCCGGTCGAGGCGGACACGGGGTGACGGTCGCCCTCCTGGATCTCGATCACTTCAAGGAATACAACGACACCCGTGGGCACCTCGCCGGTGATGAGCTGTTGAAGACCATTGGTCATGCCTGGCGGCTCGCGCTGCGCGGCAGTGACTTCATCGCCCGGTACGGAGGCGAGGAGTTCGCGATCCTCTTGCCCGAGTGCCCACCGGGCAACCCCCAGGAGGCCATGGCTCGCCTGCAGGGCTGCCTACCCGATCGGCAGACCTTCTCCGGCGGCCTGGCCGTATGGGACGGCCGCGAGCCGGTGGAAGGCCTGATGGGACGGGCCGACCGTGCGCTCTACAAGGCCAAGCAAGCCGGTCGAGATCGCATCGAGGGGGCGGAGAGGGAGGAGCACCTCCGGAGCTGAGGCCGAGGCGCTCCGCCGAGAGCCCGCCGCGGAAAACGTCTTGACACGTGACTCAATAGTCACGTATGGTGGTGCCGATGGACGCTGTGTTCAAGGCGCTGGCCGATCCGACGCGCCGGGGCCTGCTCGACGAGCTCTTCAAGGCAGACGGGCAGACCCTGAGCACCCTCGACGCCCGGCTGGCGATGACGCGCTTCGGCGTGATGAAGCACCTGAAGGTGCTCGAGGAGGCTGGGCTGGTGGTCACGAAGAAGCGTGGCCGCGAGAAGCTGCACTTCTTGAACGCCGTCCCCATTCGACTCGTCCACGACCGGTGGGTAAGCAAATACGCCGAGCCCTGGGCGGCGACGCTCACCGGGCTCAAGCAGACACTCGAGGAGGCACGCATGGAGAAGGTGTTCGAGATCTACATCAAGACGACCCCGGAGCGGCTGTGGGAGGCGATCACCGACCCGGATCTGAGGGCGAAGTACAGCTTCGGCGTCGCCACCCACTCCGATTGGACGCCAGACTCCCACTACCAGGCGGTTCACGCAGGTGCGGATATGAGGATCGCCGAGGGTGAGAACCTCGAGGTCGACCCGCCGAGCCGGCTCGTCCAGAGCTTCACCGCCCTCTGGAGCGACGAGGTGAGGAGCGAGGGCGCCTCACGGGTGACCTGGGAGATCGAATCGATCGGCGATTCATGCCGGCTCACCGTCACCCACGACGAGATGCGCGAGGGCGCCAACGCCGAGATCTACGGCGGCTGGCCGCAGATCCTGTCCGGCCTCAAGACGCTGCTGGAGACCGGGGATTCGCTCACCACGCCAGGCTCGCTGCGCTACGCCCAAGCGCCGCAGCCCGCCGCGTAGCCGGGCGCGACGCACCGTGGGAAGCAGGTGGGGGGGCGCCAGGGCGCCCCCCATCACGCTGCCGATCAGGCGTTGCTGAGCTCGCGCTCGGTGGCCTCTAGGACACCGGCACGGTTCTTGTGCGCGCGCTCGTAGGAGCGCGTGGCCTTGATGCGCTGCTCGTCGCCTTCGCCGAGCACGGCGCGGACCTCGTCGGCGTTGAGCTCGTCATAACCCGGCCACGGCTCGTCACCGCGCAGGGTGCTGACCTTGCTCAGGAGCGTTGAGCGGTTCTGGTTCTTGCGCTCGTAGGAGTCGACCTTGGCGAGGTCGATCTGCGAGAGCTCGGGGAGCTTCTCGATGACCTCCTCGGCAGTGAGCTTGTCGTAGCGGGGAATCGCGAGGTCGCCCTCGGAAGCCGCGGCACCCTTCACCTGGCCTTCGGCCCGGGCAACGCCGGGTACCTTGCGGGCCTGGCGAGCGGTTCGCTTCGCCTTGGCGCCGCCCTTGCGAGCGGTCTGCTTGGTCACCTCGGCGCCGACGCGCGCGGCGTCGGCCGCGCCGGTCTTGGTGGCGTCATAGGAGGGGTCGCCGTGCACGTCGGCTCGGACCACGGCCTCGGTGAGCTTGGGGATCTCGCGCAGGATCAGCTCGAGCATCTTCTCCTCGTCCCCGCGGATCGACGCCGCGAGACGCTGGGTGCTCTGATCGCCGACCGAGCGAGCGAGCCGCTCGAGCGCCGTGTAGGTCGCGATCTCAAGCGCCTCGGTGGCGCACGCGTCCTTGGCGTTCTTGAGCACCTTCTCCTCGCCACCGGACCCGCGCAGCAGGTCAAACGGCGTCTTCCCCAGCGCCATGACCTGACTGACCGTGGATCCGAGCGCCCCGATCGCGGATTGAAGCGGGCCGGCGCCGTCGCCGAGGTCGCGGAGGCGGCGTTGCACGCGCTGGGCATGCTGCTGCGTTTCACCGAGGTGCTTCTCCAGCCCGCTGCGGTAGCTGCCGCGCGGCGTCATAGCAATCTGCGATTGCAATACGCGGACGAGCCCAACCTCTGACGCATGGGCCTCACTGAGGTACTGCACGATCTTCTGCTCGGACTGACTCATAGAGTCGGCCTCCATTTCGTTTTGAGAGAACCGGGGGCCCGAGAAGGCGGTGCCCTCCGGGATTGCTTGGTCAACGGCGCATCCGGCTTCGTCACGAAGCCGGGCGCCCGTAGCCGCGCCAGGGTCTCCTTGATCGATGCTCGCGCGCGAGCATCGGCGAACACGGAGCGCCCCCACGAGGAGAAAGACCGCCGCCCGATCGCCAGCGGTCCGTAGCTTATGTCTACCCGGTCAGCCGGAAACCAACCCACCGCTGCGCGCCATCTTCGTCACCTGACCCGGCGGGCGACCCATGCCGAGCGCCTGCGGCTCCGGTCACGGTCGTGCTGGTGGATGCTGCGAGGTCTGCTCTACTCGACACCTGGTTCGTCTATCTGCGCACGCGCATCGCCGTCGAGAGGATCCCGAGCCTCGCCTACGCTTCGGTTTGATCGCGATCGGCGACGCGGCCAGGGCGCGTCCCCGCCGTCGTTTGATCCGTGAAATGCAGGGTAAGCGGCGGATGCAACGAAGTCGCCGACGCATGACCATTCGATTCTGGAAGCCCAAGCCCCGGCCCACGCCGTCGCTCCCCTATGCGGCGTGGTCGCTCACCCTGCCGGGCTGGGCGAGCTCCCCGCCCCGCCCGCGCTGACCTCGGCGAACCGTACGTCGCGCGGAGGGTCGACCGACCACCGGCCCCGGTGCCAGCGCACGCGAGTGTCATCCGCGAGGCGCACGGCTGCCCGATCGACCTTCGGCGAGCCCCACAGCGTCGCCTCGAGACTCCGGCCATGTCGGTCGGCGTCCCCGAGGCCCGTCGCCACGTCGGCGGCCGGATAGGTGACGAGGATCGATCCGCTGCGGACCCAGACGGGGATGCGGTGGAGGGGTGCATCGGCACGCACGGAGCCCCCTCCCGCCACCGCCTCGCCGGTCCAGTAGTCGATCCACGCGCCGCGCGGCAGCATGACCTCGCGCTCGCGGGCGCCGTCCGCGAGCACGGGGGCCACCCAGAGCGCAGGCCCGTAGCCATACGCGTCGGCGATCGTCCACCCGCGCGGGTCGTCGGGATCGATGAGGCAGAGCGGACGCACGATGGGCAGCCCGCTGCGAGCCGCCGTGGCCGCCGCGGCGCGCACGTAGGGCACCAGGCGTTCATGGAGGATGACGGAGTCGCGGTAGCGCTCCCGCGTGTCGCGGTCATAGGTCCAGGCCTCCTGCTGGAAGCGCCCGTGCGCCTGCATGAGCGGGGTGAAGCAGCCGAACTGGGCCCAGCGCACGAGCAGCTCGGGAGGGCACCGCGACAGCAGCCGCTCGCCCAGGTAGCCGCCGACGTCGTGCGACCAGTTCGAGAACCCGCTCGCCGCCGCGGAGAGGGTGGCGGTGACCAGTGTGCGCAGCGACCAGAAGTCCGACATCTGATCGCCCCCCCACAGCATCCCGCACCGCTGCTGGCCGCTCCATCCGCTGCGACCGAACACGACCCCGCGGCCGGGATGTACCTCGTCGAGCGCGTCCTGCATGCACTCCCGATAGAGCTGGCCGTAGGCCCACGCGGCCTCGGCACCGCTGCGCCCATCGGCGAAGCGGACGTCCGTGGGGAAGTAGTAGCCCTCCCCGTCGTCGGCCTTGATCCCCTCCACGCCGAGCTCGAGCACCGGACGGGCGAGCTCGCGCCACCACGCCGCCGCCGTCGGTGAGGTGAAATCGACCGGCGACCCGGTCCCCATCCACCAGCGGCCAACGTAGGGCTCTCCGTCTGCCCGGCGGACGAAGTGCCCCGCCCGCGCGGCCGGCGCATAATTCGGCGCCGGCTCACGGTGCAGGCGCTCGGAGGCAGCCCCGGGGGGCCGCTGCCCATCGACCGACTCGAGGTTGACCCACGGGGTGATCCACACCACGGTGCGCACCCCGGCGGCGCGCATACGGGCGATCATCCCCGCGGCGTCGGGGAACTGGTACGGGTTGAAGCGCCAGGTGTTGTACTGCGTCTCCCAGGGGGAGTCGATGACGATGGCGTCGAGCGGGATGCCGTGCCAGCGGTAGCCGTGGAAGTCCTCGAGCACGTCGTCCTGGTGGTCGTAGACGTCGCGGCTCTTCCAGTGCCCGTAGGCCCACTCCGGCAGCAGCGCGGGAAACCCGGTCAGCGCGCAGTAGCGGCGCAGCCGGGCGGCAGGCGTCGGGTCGGTCAGCAGATGCAGCCGCAGGGGTCCGGCGGCCGCTCGGCTGGAGAGCGTGATGCGGCCGTCCAGGTCGACGTGCGTACCGGCGCCGTCGCCCTCCAGCCACGCCGCCCAGCCGGCACTGGAGATCAGCCAGGGCGCAGGGGCGTAGTCACCCTGAGGGATGCCGCCCACATCGAGCAGATCCTGCGGGCAGTCCGGACCGGTGTAGCGACGATCGGCCCCGAGGTACGTTGCGCGCCCCGACTGGTCGAAGTCGACGCCGTGCCGCGCGCCGAGGCCGACGAAGCGCTCACCAGGTCCGCTCGACCAGGTCGCGGCCAGGCGCAGCGGCGCGCCCTCGGCCGCCAGCTCGATCGTGACCCGTTCTTCACGGAGGGTGATGGTGAGCCGCACGGCCCGGTCGTGGTCGGTGGTGCCCGCGAGCACCAGCTCGGTCTCCGTCCAGGCCATCACGTCCAGCGCGGCCGGCTCCTCCGGAGGCTCCAGCGCTTCCTCTACCACGACGCCCTCGGTGACGGTGATCAGCCGATCGGCCGCCGTGCCGTCGGCCACCCACAGGCGCAGATTCGCGACCACGCAGCGATCACGACGCCACACGGTCAGCGCGAACGGGTGCCGCTTGACCTCGACGCGCACACGGCCCGATGCCAGGACGAAGGTGGCAGGTGCGTCGAGGTCGAGCTGCACGGAGCGTTCATGGCACGCGAGGGGGTGCCCGGGTGTTTCCGTCTGGTGAACGGCGTGTTCACAGCGAGGTCACAGCAGGTTGGCCGGTTGGTAACACGACCCCGCGGTTTGCAGGCCAAATTGCCCTCATTCATCCATTTCAAGCAAGGGAGCGACGATGACTCTCACCTCGACCACCCGGGTCGATCTGCACTGCCATTCCTGCGCCTCGCAGCTGTCCAAGCTGGGCATCCAACGTGCGCTGGGCCTGCCGGAATGCGCCACGCCGCCGGAGGAGGTCTACGCGCTGGCCAAGCGCCGCGGCATGGACTTCGTGACCCTCACCGATCACGACACGATCACGGGCGTGCTCGAGCTCGCGCACCTGCCCGACACCTTCGTCTCGGAGGAGCTCACGGCATGGTTCAAGGGCGAGCCCCAGGCCGTGCACGTGCTCTGCTGGGGCATCACGCCCGACGACCATGAGTGGCTTCAGGACCACAACCGCGATGTCGAGGCCTGCGCCGAGTACCTGCGCGGCAACGACATCGCCTGCGCGCTCGCCCATCCGTTCTACGCCGTGGAGGCGCCGCTGACGCCGCGTCACCGGCGACGGCTGGCCGAGTGCTTCGACGTGTGGGAGGTGCGAAACGGGTCCCGCGCCCGCGAGCTCAATCTTCCGGCGGAGATCTACATCGAGACGCACGGCGGCACCGGGGTGGCGGGCTCCGACGACCACGCGGGCGTCGACATCGGACGGACGTTCACCGAGACCCCCAGCGCCGCGAACGCGAATGAGCTGCTCGCCCACCTGCGGGGCGGGCGCGCCACCGCCCGGGGCGACCAGGGCAGCGCGGCCAAGTGGGCGCACGCCGCGCTGGGGCTGGCCTCGCGCGTGCTGGGCGATGAACCAGTCAGCGCGCCCGATCCGCGCCAGGTCCTGCTCATGATCGAGCGGGTGATGCGGGAGGGCGACGCCCGGCGCGGGGTCATCGGCACCGAACTGGGCCCCGATGACGCACGGGCGCTGCTGCAGGCTTGGCTGCACGCGGTGGCGCTTGACCTCGGGCCGGGAGAGCTGCTCGGCCTGCTCCAGGCTGACGACTTCTCGCACGCCACGCTTTATCGCCGGGCGCGACGGATGCACGAGCGGGGGCTCCAGCGAGCGGTCGAGGAAGTCGTGGGGTCCGCGGGCGGCGCCGACGGACCGCCGGCGGCCGAGGCGCTTCAGGCGGCGGGCGTCGCGGTCTTTCAGTCCTGCCTCGCCGTGATCCCCTACGCCCCTGCCGCGGCGTTTCTGGGGAACGAGAAGGCCAAGCTGGCGGCTCGTGACGGGCAGCCGCTCAGGGTGGCGCTCGTGGCCGATGCGGTGGGGAGCACCCACGGCGTGACCCGCACGCTCCAGCAGATCCGCGACCGGGGGGTCGACGGGTTCGAGGTCGAGATCATCGGCACCGATCCCAACGTGGACCGGCGGCTGCCCGCCGTGACCGAGATCGACATCCCGTTCTACGACGGGCTGCAGGTCGGGGTCCCGAGCCTGCCGGTCATGGTCGAGACGCTCGCCGAGGGCCGCTACGACCTCGTGCACCTGTGCAGTCCCGGTCCCGCCGGGGTTGCGGCGGCGCTGGTGGCCCGGATCATGGATCTGCCGGTGGTCGGCAGCTATCACACCGAGCTTGCCGCCTACGCCGGCGTGCGCAGCGGCGACGGACGGCTTGCCGCGGCCATCTCGGGGGCGCTCGGGGTGTTCTACGGGCAGTGTCGGGCGGTCCTCTCTCCCGGCACGGCCGCCGATGCCTCGCTGCGGGAGCTCGGGATAGATGAGGACCGCCTCCGACGCTGGGACCGGGGCGTGGAGCTCGCCAGCTTCGACCCCTCCCGCAGGGTGCCGCACGCGTTCGTCGGCGAGGTCAACGTTCTCTACGCGGGCCGGCTCACGCACGAGAAGGGCGCCGACCTACTGGCCGATGCATTCCTCGCCGCCCGCGAGCGCGACCCCCGGCTCCACCTCGTGCTCGCCGGCGGCGGCCCGGAGGAGGAGCTGCTGCGGGCTCGCCTCGGCGTGGACGCCACGTTCCTGGGCTGGCTGGAGGAGGAGGAGCTGGCCCGCGCCTATGCCAGCGCCGACGTGTTCCTGTTCGCGAGCCGGACCGACACCTTCGGCCAGGTGATCCTCGAGGCGCAGGCCAGCGGGCTGCCGGTCGTGGCGGTTGACGAGGGCGGTCCCGCCGGCCTGATCGAGGACGGGCGTACGGGCCTCCTGCGGCCGGCTGAGGCCAACGCGCTCGCATCCGCGCTGGTAGAGCTGGCGGCCGACCCGGCGCGGCGCCGTCAGCTCGCGGCCGCCGCACTGACCGCGGTGGGAGAGCGCACATGGGAGCGCTCGCTGGATCAGCTGGGACGTGGGTACCGGCACGCGCTCGGCTTGGAGGCGCGGCGCGAGGTCGCCCGAGCGGCGTAGCCGCGTGGGGCGAGTCTGCTCTCGAGGCGGGCTTCACCCGCGTTCTGGGGTTGCGCAGGTGTCCT
>JALYZC010000228.1 GCA_030945905.1 Actinomycetota bacterium | reverse complement strand
GCGCTGGCCTGGTCGCCGCCGGATCGTTCGGACTTCAGTGCAGGCGGCCCCATCGCCAGCGCACCTGCCGCCACGATCACCGTGCCCCCCTTCAACAACAGCCCGGCACCACCCGCGGCGCCGCCCCCGGCGGCCAGCTCGGCCACCCGCTGCGCGATCGGCCCATTGTGCTCGCGAGCGGCGGCCGCCCAGGCAGCCAGCGGCAGCGGGGTGATCGCGGTGGCGGCGGCTCGCAAGGTCATGCGGGCGCGATGGACGAGCTGGCGCACCGCGCCATCGGTCAGTCCGAGGTCGTGCGCCACCTGCGCGCGGCTCTGCCCCTCCACGGCGACGCGCAACAGCGCCTCGCGCTGACGCTCGGGCAGCGCCGCCACCCCGGCGAGGGTCTCGCGCATCACGGTGCGCCGCTCCAGGTCGCCGTCGGGGGCATCGGGGGAGCGAAGCGACTCATGGAGCTCGTCGTAGTCGTATCCGGCCTTCCTGAGCGCGTCGAGTGCGGTGTTGTGCGCGATCCGGTAGAGCCAGGGCTTGAGGTCGGCCACGTCGACGCTTCCCTGGCCCAGAGCCGACCATGCCTTGATGAACGTCTGTTGAAGGGCATCCTCGCTTCGCGACTCGGGGAGCATCCGGCGCAGATAGCGGTGCAGCGCCCGCCGGTAGCGCTCGACGATGGCCTCGAACGCACGCTCGTGTCCCTCGCGGGTCAGCTTGGCCAGGCGGGCGTCGGACTGCGTGCGCAGGAGTGTCGCTGAGAGGGCGGGGGTCATCGCGGTGATATCAGCATTTGCCTGAGCCGGCGTTACGCGCGCCCGAAGGAGCCCGTACTCCCTAGACGACGGTCCTGCGCGTTCGTCACGGTCTCTCGATCAATGACGCTCATCGCCTGCGGTTTCTTCCCGGGTCAGGCGACTGCGGCCAGGACCACGGCTAGGAGAAGTCGTCCTCGCTCTGCGGACCCACGCACGCCACGGCGAAGTCTTCACTCACGCCCTTTGCCACCACGGCCACCTCGTCGTGGGTGACGGCGTCCAGACGCGCGATCGCCGCATCCGGATCGATCTCCTCACGATGGACGATCGCCTGCTGGGCGGCGAAGCGCGCGACGGCGTTGGTGTTCTCGAAGGCCAGCACGCGCCGACCTGCGGCATAGGCGCGTGCGCGCTGCACCTCCTCCTCGGTCGGGCCCTCGGTCCGCAGCTCCTCGACGATCTCCCCCATGCGCTCGTAGGCCTCCACGCACTTGGCGGAGTCCAGGCCCGCCGAGAGCTGGAGCACCGGGATGTCGGAGAACGCGTGCTCCACGGCGTAGACCGAGTACGCAAGGCCCCGCTGCTCGCGAATCTCGTCGAACAGACGCGAGCCCATGGACCCACCGAGCAGCGTTCCGTAGATGCTCAACGCGGCACGCGCCCGGGCGTCGGCGACGTCGACGGTCGGGCGATAGGACATCCGGAGGTGCGACTGCTTGGACTCACGGTGCTCGACGAGGGTGCGCGGTGCGGGCGGGGGGGCGGGCTCGAAGGATTCGGGCGCCCGGAGGTCGGGAAAGCGCTCAAAACGCTCGTCGAGGACCCCGTTCTCGGACACCGCGGAGAGGTTGCCGACCAGGAACGCGCCGCCGTGGCGGCCCGACCAGCGGCGCTCGCGGAAGGCGACGATGGCGTCGCGCTGGAAGCTGCGCAGATGCTCCTCGGGTCCGAGGATCGGGCGTCCGAGCGGGTGGTCGCCGAATGCTGCGCGATCGATCAGGTGCTCGGCCAGCGTTGCGGGCTGGTCGTGCGCGCGGGCGATCTCCTGGATGACCACGCCGCGTTCGCGATCGAGCTCCTCGGCATCGATGCGGGGGCGTCCGACGAAGTCCGTGAGCAGGTCGATCGCCTCCATGGCGGCCTCCGCGCGGGCCGTGATGTGGAAGGCCACGAGGTCGTGGCTGGTGTAGGCGTTGAGCTGCGCGCCCATTCGCTCCGCGGTCTCGTTGACGTCGCGGTAGGTGACGAACTTCTCCCCGCCCTTGAACACCAGGTGCTCGAGGAAGTGGGCCATGCCGTTCTCCTCCGGGCGCTCGGTGCGCGCGCCGGCCTCGAAGGCGACGAGCACCGTGATTGACCGGGCCCCCTCGAGCTCGACGCGGTGCAGGGGAAGGCCGTTTGCCAGGGTGGACGTGCGAATCGAGGTCATGCCAACACACGGTAGCGTGCAGGAACGCTTGCACCCCTAGGGGACGGCGGCGGGGCCCATTACCCTCGGCGCGCGATGGCGCACCCCGAACGACAGCACCGCCTGCGTCGCCCGCGGGCGAACGTGAAGGCCACGACGAGGCCCAAGCGCCCGGCCGCAAGGTCTCGCGTAAGCACCCAGGTCATCGAGTTTCGCAGCGCCTCGAAGGTCTACGAGGGCGGCGACGTCGGGCTGGACCGCGCGAGCTTCATCATCGAGCGCGGCGAGTTCGTCTTCCTCGTCGGCCACACCGGGTCGGGCAAGTCGACGGTCATGCGGGTCCTGATCCACGAGGTCCCGGTGTCCGCGGGATCGGTCTATGTGGCCGGCCGCGAGCTCGGCGACATCCCGCGCAAGAAGGTGCCCTACTACCGCCGCAACATCGGTGTGGTGTGGCAGGACTTCAAGCTCCTCCCCGACCGCACCGTCTATGAGAACGTCGCCTACGCACTCCAGGTCACGGGGACCTCGCGCCGTGAGATCCGCGACAAGGTGCCGGACATCCTGCGGCTCACCGGCCTGTCCACCAAGCTGCACAGCTATCCCGAGAACCTCTCCGGCGGCGAGCAGCAGCGGGTCTCCATCGCCCGCGCGTTCGCCCATCATCCGCCCCTGCTGCTGGCCGACGAGCCGACGGGCAACCTGGACCCTGAGACCAGCATCGGGATCATGCAGCTGCTCTACCGCATCAACCGCACGGGGACCACGGTGCTCGTGGCCACCCATGACCACGCGATGGTCGACAAGATGCGCCGGCGCGTGATCGAGCTCGCCGAGGGCCGGATCGTCCGCGACGAGGCCGGCGGCCTCTACGCCAGCGACGAGAGCACGCGCGAGTTCGCCGCCCGCATGCGCGGAGCCGTCGCCGATCCCGAGCTCGACCCGGCCGCCGCACGGCGCCTCGAGCGGGCCGCCGTGCGGGCAGGCCGGCAGGCGCCCCCGCGGCCCCGCTGATGCGCCTGGGTTTCTTCCTGCGCGAGTCCTGGCGGGCGCTGCGCCGCAACGCCATGCCGAGCTTCGCCGCGATGGCGACGGTGCTAGTCACCATGCTCGTCCTCGGTGTCTTCATCCCGATTGTGCAGGCCACCACCGGGGCCGCCAACGAGGTGCGCGGAAAGCTGCTGCTCGACGTGTACATGAAGACCGACGCCAAGCCGGCCGATGTCCAGCGCGTACGCGCCCAGCTCGCGAACAAGACCCCGCACGTCAAGGCGGTGCAGTACGTCTCAAAGACCCAGGCCTACCGCGAGGAACGCAAGCGAAACCCGCAGGCTTACGAGCTGCTCGGCACCAATCCGCTGCCCGACACCTTCCGGGTCACGCCCGACAACGCGAGCAACATCGACCGCGTGCGCGATGCCCTCGAGCCGGTCGGGGCGGGGGGCAGGCGGACCGTGTTCGACACGTCGGTCGACCAGGTCAAGAACCGCCGCGACGAGACCAGCAAGATCCTGTCCGCCACACGCGTGGTCAAGCTCACGATGGCGCTCCTGGCCGCGCTGCTGGTGGCGGCGTCCATCCTGTTGATCGCCAACACCATCCGCCTCTCGCTGTTCTCGCGCCGACGGGAGGTCGAGGTGATGAAGCTGGTGGGCGCCACCGACTGGTTCATCCGCTGGCCGTTCGTGATCGAGGGCATCATCGTCGGCGCCTGCGGCGGCATCCTGGCCATCGCCCTGCTGGGTACGGCCAAGGTCGCGCTCATCGACCCCCTCCAGCGCGACTTCGCCCTCATCGCGGCACCGAGCACGATCAACTTCGGGCTTCTGATCGTCGTGCTGATCGCGGCGAGCATCGGCGTCTCTGCGGCCGGATCCGGACTGTCACTGCGGCGGTTCCTGCGGGTCTGAGTAGCCTGGAGGCGTGAAAACACGCCGCTCCCAGATCCTCCCGGTCACGCTGGTGGCCGTCACGGTCCTGCTGGTCCTGTTCGCCGGCATCTTCCTCGGTGGCCACCCCGAGGCGCTCCCGTCGCCCCTGCGCAAGGCGCTGGTCTCCGAAGACGTTCGCACCACGCAGGAGGCCTATGACCTGATCCGCCGCGACTACTTCCGTAAGGTCCCCACCGACAGGCTGGTCAACGACGGGATCGCCGGCGCTGTTCGCAGCCTCAATGACCGCTTCTCGGCCTACTTCGACCCGAAGGCCTACCGATCCTTTCTCGAGCAGTCGCGCGGCGAGGTCTCGGGAATCGGGGTGGAGGTGGTCAAGGACCCCGGCGGCCTGCGCATCACGCGGGTGTTTCCCAACGCCCCCGCCGCCAAGGCCGGCCTCGGCAAGGGCAATCTCATCGTGGCGGTGCAGGGAACATCGATCGTCGGGCGACCCAGCCAGGTCGCCTCCTCGCTGATCCGGGGCAACCCCGGCACCTTCGTCCGCCTCACCGTGGTCGCGGGCGCCCGGCGACGTGAAGTTCGCGTGGCGCGGGCTCGCGTGTTCACGTCCGTGAGCGCGCAGATGCGCACCGTCGAGGGCGTGCGGGTCGGCGTCGATGCGCTCTCGAGCTTTACCTCCGGGGTCCACGGTGAGCTGCGCCAGGCCATCGAATCCCAGCTCGGGCAAGGGGCCAAGGGGATCGTGCTCGACATGCGCGACAACGGCGGCGGCCTGCTCTCGGAGGCCGTGCTGGTCTCGAGCATCTTCATCCCCGATGGCACGATCGTTTCGACCGACGGCCGCACCCGACCGCGCAAGGTCTACGAGGCCACCGGCGGTGCGATCAAGCAGCCGCTCAAGGTGGTGGTCCTGGTCAACCACGACACGGCATCGGCGGCCGAGATCGTGACGGCCGCACTCCAGGAGCGACGCGGAGCCAAGGTCGTGGGGGCGCGAACCTTCGGCAAGGGTGTCTTTCAGGCGGTGGAGGAGCTCTCAAACGGCGGGGCGCTCGACATCACGGTCGGCCAGTACTTCACCCCGAAGGGCCGAAACCTGGGCGGAGGAGGCACCAAGCCCGGCGCCGGGATCGCGCCCGATGTCGCGGTCGCAAAGCCCCGGCGCGGTGGGCGCGATCGGTCGCTCGACGTCGCGCTGAAGACGCTGGCGGCCGAGGCGCGCTGAGCGCCCGGGATGGCGGGGCGAGGGCACGGCCCGCTCATCGCGGTGCTGGAGAAGCGCGGCCGATTTCTCACGGCGGTGCCGTTCTTCGACCGCGGAGGCGCCACCGTGGTCGACCGCGATCGGCGCTCCGCCCCCGGCGATCTCGTGCTCCTGCGCACCGCCGGCCAGGGTCGCGGGCACGCGAGGGTGGTTCGTCGCATCGGCCGTCCCGACGTCGCGCGCGACGTGATCGAGGCCCTCATGCTCGATCGCGGCCTGCCCCGCCGCTTCCCCGACGCGGTGCAGGCCGCGGCGGGGGAGTCCCCGGTGCAGGAGCTCGCACGCCGGGACCTGCGCGACCTCCCCACGTTCACGATCGACCCGGCAGGGGCTCGCGACTTCGACGACGCGATCTCAGCCGAGGCGCTGGGCGACGAGGCGTGGCGGGTGTGGGTGCACATCGCCGACGTGGCCGCGCACGTGGCGCCCGACTCCCCGGTCGACCGCGAGGCGCGGCGGCGTGCCACCAGCGTCTACGTGCCCGGGGCCGTCGAGCCCATGCTCCCGGCGGCGCTGTCCAGCCACGCCTGTTCGCTGGTCCCCGGTGAGGACCGGTTTGCGGTGACCGTCGAGATGGAGCTGCAGGGCGCGGAGGTGCGCCGAGCCGCGTTTCACCGCTCGCTGATTCGCTCCGACGAGCGGTTGGACTACGAGCGCGTCGATCGCGTGTTCGACGGCCGGGAGCCGGCGCTCGAGCCCTGGGCGGCGCCGCTGGCCGCGGCGCGAGAGGTCGCCGCTGCGCTCGCCCGCCGGCGGGCCGGCCGCGGTGCGCTGGAGGTCGAGTCCACCGAGCCGGAGTTCGACTTCGATGCCCAGGGCAACGTCGCCGCCGTGCGCCAGATGCCCCAGACCGAGTCCCATCGCCTCGTCGAGCATCTGATGATCGCCGCTAACGAGCAGGTGGCCACGCTGCTGCAGGAGCGCAGGATCCCGGCCCTCTACCGAGTGCACGAGCAGCCAGAGGCCACCAGCGTCGCTCATCTGATCGAGCGCCTGGCCTCGCTCGAGGTGCCGACACCTCCGCTGCCCGAGCACCTGACCCCTCAGCAGGCGGCCGATCTGGTCGGGGACGTATCGCGGCTCGTGGCCGCCCACGTGCGGCGTACCGGCCGGGGGCGAGCGGCGCTCACCTCGCTGGTGCTGCGTGCGCTCAAGCAGGCCCGCTATGACCCGCGCAACCTCGGTCACGCCGGCCTGCAGTCCTCGCGCTACTGCCACTTCACCTCGCCCATCCGCCGCTATCCGGACCTCGTGTGCCACCGGGCGCTGCTCAGTGCGGTGGGGGGCGGGGAGGAGCCGCCGCAGCGCTCCGGGCTCGAGGAGCAGGGAGGCTGGTGCTCGCAACGCGAGCGCGACGCCATGGTCGTCGAGCGCGATGCCGACGACATCGCGCGCTGCTTCCTGCTCGCCCACGAGCTGAGGGAGACCGGGTTTGACCGCGTGTTCGACGGTGAGGTCGTCGGCGTGACGTCGTTCGGCGCCTTCTTGGCCTTCGGCGAGGGCTACGAGGGGCTACTCGCCCTGCGCCGCCTGCGCGGCGACTGGTGGGAGCTCAACGAGCAGCAGACCATCCTGCACGGCACGCGCACGGGCAAGACGATCCGTCTGGGCGATCCGCTGCGCGTCCAGGTCGAGCGCGTGGACGCCCCGCGCGGCAGGGTCGACCTGGTTGCGCTAGAGATCAGCTGATGGCCAAGCGGGGAAAGCGCAAGGCGGCGGCGGGCGACGTCGCCACCAATCGCCAGGCGGCGTATCGCTTCAACCTGCTCGAGCGGCTCGAGTGCGGCATCGTGCTCACCGGGACCGAGGTCAAGTCGCTGCGCGAGGGCAAGGCCCAGATCAAGGACGGCTACGCCGCGGTCCGCGACGGCGAGCTGTGGCTGCACAACGTGCACATTCCTCCCTACCAGCCCGCGGCGCGCGCCAACCACGACCCCGAGCGCGAGCGCAAGCTGCTGGTCCATCGGCGCGAGCTCGAGCGGCTCATCGGCACCACCAAGGAGCGCGGGCTCACCCTGGTCCCCACCCGGATCTACTTTGCCGGGCGCAACGCGAAGGTGGAGGTGGCCCTGGCCAAGGGCAAGGACGTTCGCGACAAGCGCGAGACGATCCGCCGCCGCGAGGGTCAGCGGGAGATCCAGCGCGCGCTGCGCGAGGCCAATCGCTAGTTCGTGCCGAGCACCGCACACAGCGCGGCGACAGCCCGCGGGCAGAACTGCGTGCCCGACCCGCCCCGGAGCTCGGCCACCGCGCCGTCCTTCGAGAGGGCCGCCCGGTATGGACGATCCGAGGTCATGGCGTCGTAGGCGTCGCAGACGAAGGTGATGCGGCTGGTGATGGGAATATCCGTGCCGGCCAGGCCGTCCGGGTACCCGGTCCCGTCCCATCGCTCGTGGCTGGCCCGCACCGCCGGTGCGAGATGGGCAAGCTCGGACGCCTGTGCCACGGCGTCGGCGCCGGCGGCGGCGTGCCCCCGCATCACGCCCCATTCCTCCTCGCTCAGGGGCCCGGCTTTGGACAGGATCGTGTGCGGGATCGCGAGTTTTCCCACGTCGTGCAGCAGCGCGACCTGCTCGACCTCGGCGACCTTGGCTGCGGGCTGACCGAGCGCGCGCGCGACGCAGCGCGCCAGGCCCAGCACGTCATAGGAGTGCCGCGCGGTACAGCGGTCATGCGTCTCGACCGCACGCAGCAGGGCCTGGGTCTCGCCGCGTCCGGGGCGAGACGGGCGGGGGCTGTCCGGAGCCGACCTGGTCTTGAGCGCAGCGTCCATGCCGTCATACCTCACGATCCCTCGGGTTCTCTGCCTACAACCCCGCGACGCAGCCGAGGTTGGCAAGTCACGAAAAAATTGTGCGATCTGCGACGAAGCCACCGCGTGCCGGCTGCCGTGTGGAAGCGTCGCTCTGCTGCGCTACAGTCGATGGTCGGCGGGGATGGTGGCCCACCGCGGGCGCGCGTCGATCGGAACAGCGGCCTCCGCGGGTCGCGAGGAGGGTTGCCGTGATGGGGCGAAAGAGCTGTTATCTGGCGCTGGTGCTGGCGGGCGCAGCGGCGGCCGTCCTTCCCACCGCGGCCAGCTCCGAGGGCCCGCCGGTGATCTCGGCCCAGGACAGCAGCGGCTCGCCGACACCGCATCGGTGGTCTCCCGCCACCGTGACGATCGCGACAGGGGGTGCGGTCGTGTTCCAGTATCAGCCCGGAGACCCACCGCAGGGGACCTCGACCCACAACGTGGTGTTCCAGAGCCCGCCGAGCACGCCCAGCTGCACCGGGGTCCCCCAGACCAGCGGCTCGAGCCGCACGGCGCCGTGGAGTGGGAGCTGCACGTTCACCGCGGCCGGCACCTACAGCTTCATCTGCACCGTTCACGGCGCCTCCATGAGCGGCGCGATAACCGTGACCCCGACGGGCACGACGAGCGGCCCCGGCCCTGGTGCGGCTACGACGCCGGGCGCGACCACGCGTCCCCCTGCCGGAGGTGTTCCCGACGCCCGCGGGCTCCGCGCCGCGCGCTCGCAGACCGGGACATCGGTCAACGGCAGCGTGACGATCACTCACGCCAGGTCGAGCTTCAGTGCGCGGCTGACCGCCGGCGGCAGCCTGGCCAAGGTCACCGACGTCGGCAGCGTCACCAAGACCGGCGTGCGGGCGGGCCTCTACCGGTTCTCGGTGGCGTTGGGCAATCGGGGCAAGCGCGCGCTCAGGCGCAGGCGAAGCCTTTCGCTGCGGCTCCGGATCACCGTCCGGGCGCGCGGCGGCATCTCCACGACGCTGGCGACCAGCGTCAAGCTCAGGCAACGGTGAGGGCGGCCGCAGTCGATCTGCGGCGATCCCTGCGAGAAGCCCCGGACTATGCGGCGGCGATGGTGCGGGGGAGGTGCGTGGCGTCGATGCCGATGCCCAGGGCCACGATCAGCCCGATGTACACCGCCGCGACGGCCAGACGTGCAGCCGGCGGCACGCGGTAGTAGGCCTGCTCCTCCTGCCCGCCCGCGCGCCGCGCCTTCCAGCGCCGCCAGGTCTCCAGGGCCCCAAAGACCAGGATGATCAGGATCACGGGATTGGGGAATGCCACGGCGACGGCCACCATGACGCCGAAACCCACGAACCACATCCAGGGCGCCATGGCCGCCATTGCGCGGCCGCCGTCCAGGGGCAGCATGGGCAGCAGGTTGATGAGGTTGAGGAACAGTCCCGTGAAGGCCAGCGCCTGCCAGAAGCGATTGCCGGTGGCCAGATACACGGGAATGAGCGCTGCCGCGCCCAGCGAGCCCAGGACCGGTCCCGCGAGACCCACCCTCGCCTCGGCGAGGGCATTGTCAGGCAGGCGCTTCATGCCCACTACTGCGCCGAGGAAGGGGATGAACAGCGGTGCGCTTGCCGGCACGCCCTCGCGACGCAGCTGAATGACGTGGCCCATCTCGTGCACGAGGAGCAGCAGGACGAAGCCGGCGGCGAACTGCCATCCCCACAGGAGGCTGTAGGCGGCGACGGAGACCAGCATCGAGCCCGACGTCGTGAGCAGCTTGAGCTTGGGCAGCGCCAGCAGCAGCACCTTGAACTTGGCGGCGAAGTTCACGATCAGCGCACCGGCGGCGAGCAGGCCCGCGCCGATGCGGCGGTGCAGCGGGCGCTGCTCGGGCGCGAACGGGCCGCCCGGCGATGCATCCGCCCCCGGGATCTGCGGCGCGGGCTCGGGCGGCCGGGGAGACAGAAGCTGATTGGGCTCGGGCATACATGTGATTGTGGCAGGCGGCCGAGCGCGGCTTGGCGGTGCGTTTTTTGCGCAATGTGCGAGGTTGAGGCCTCGGCCGCCCTTGCGTGTGCGCGAGGCGCATCGTAGTTTTCGTCGCGACGCGGAACCGGGTTGCAAAGAGCGAGGCCACCGAGGTGCGAGGCCCTGCCGCCCTGAGATTCGGAAGCTTCGGCGACCGGAAGGAGGGCTCCTCAAGCGACTCGGCCCGCGTCGCTTTCGTTCCAGCACGCGTATCATTGGTCTCATCCCTGGGGACGACAGGCTTCGACGCGGTTGGTTCATGGGGGTGGTTGCGAGTCGAGGTTCCGGGCGGCCTCGTAAAACACCCGGAAAAACCATAAGTGCGGACTCTCACGAGTACGCCCTCGCTGCTTAGCTAGAAGCTAGGCGAGTGAGGTCTTGGCCCCCGCCCGCCTGCGGCGGGGATCGCCGGGATCAGATAGCAGGCTCACTCGGAGAGGGTGGCTCCCACCGATCCGAGGAAACTCTTCGGGGGCTGGTCCCGCGCAACCCCGCCGGCGTGGCGAGCGCGGGACGAGATCAGAGCGCCGGCTACGCTCGTAGAAGCCACCTTTCGTGCAACCGCGGACGCGGGTTCGATTCCCGCCGTCTCCACTACGCACAAACGCAGCGCAGCAAGGCGAAAAGCCGCGAACAGCTGGCAGAACGCCTGCGCAGAGGCGCGAAAGGCCGCGCACGAAAAACCGCCCGTTTCCGGGACCGCCCGGTCAACGCGGTCGCAAACGGGTAGCAGCACAGAGCCATTTGGGTCGCATGCGACCCAACGTCGGGCCGTCGCGGCACGGTTGCCCTGTAAACGCGGAAACCCGGCGGGCCAACGCCGGGCTTCCTGCCGATCAGCGCGGGGTAGCGCGCGATGGGCAACGCGCCAGAGTCTAGGGCCTGGCGCCGTACCCATGGCTCGGTCTGCCGGCGCCGGTCAGACCCTTACTACCGCCGGCTGTGGTTGGGCGACTGGCAGGCGGTGTTTAGGTCCAATCTCATCGCGGCCGACTGTGGAATTCGTCTGATCGTGCTGACGGCGCCCGGCGCGGACGTGCTGCCGTGGGACCGCGAGCGATGCACGCACGAGCCCGACGAATCGTGCTCGGGCACGAAAGGCTGCGTTGTCGTCGCGGAGGCGGCGTGGGACTGGAACAGGGCGATGCCGGCCGAGTGGTCGAAGCTGCATCGCAAGGCGGCGCAGAACACGCGTCGCCGGTTCGGACGGTTCTCGCTCCTAGCGCAAGCGGTTGAGCCGCAGCGAAGGGGCGTCTATCACTGGAACCTCGTTGTCGGCTACGAGAGCGTGCGCCAGAAGGCGGCGTCTGGTTTCTATGTCTCTGAGTTGGAGCGGCTCGCCGCGACTCATCACTTCGGCTACGTGGACCGGCGCCGCCGGGTGATGACGGCGCGCCACGCGGCTCACTACATCGCGAAGTACTTCACCGAGAAGGGTGGCAAGCTGGGCATCGGCGACACGGCCGCTCGTGACGACTGCCCGCGCACGATCGCGCGAGTGGCGCGCGAGCTGACCACGGCGACGGGCATCACGATGCGCCAGCGTCGGCGCGTCCGCGACCGCTGGGTGCTCGCCCAGCGCCTCTACGACGGCGACATGGCCCGCGCCGCCCGCCACCTCGCAGTCACGCGCCTCCATCATTCTCGGGTCCGCCAGCAGCGCGCGCGAGCGCGCTCCGCGCCCGCTGATCCTGACGCGGAGCTTCACGCCTGGCGCTGGTTGGTCGTGAGCCTAGGCCTGGCGGGGCTTCAGCCCGAACCGCTTGATGGCTGGCTTCCCGGCGAAGCCGGAACCTAATCGCCCCAACAGCGGAGCGGCGCAGCCAGTCAAGCGGCGCCACCACCACCGGATTCATCATGGCGCTCCCTTCGCCGCTTGACGGGCGAGCACGCGGAGCTATGGCCCCGCAGCGCGGTCGGTCCGCCGCCGGCCCACTGCCGACGCTCGATTGCTCGCACACGAGCGCGAGCACGCGCCCCGCGCGTGCCGC
>JALYZC010000205.1 GCA_030945905.1 Actinomycetota bacterium | reverse complement strand
GCTCCATGTAGGAGCGGCCGTCGCGCGGTGACAGGGTCCCGGCTTCCACGTAGCTCAGCCGGTCGCCTTCAGCGGCGCGCCGTTGCAAACCAGACCGTCGACCTTGGCCTTGGCCTTCTGGTCCAGCTCGGAGGGCAGCCCCGCGTACTGGAGCTCGGGCGCCACCTTCTGGCCCTCACCGACGACGTAGTTGAGGAAGTTCACCACGCCCTGGGCCTTGTCCTGGGCGATTCCTGCCTTGCACATGTCCTGGTAGACGAGCAGGAAGGTCGCCGAGGCGATGGGGTAGGCCTTCGGGTTGGGCGAGTTGATCGCGCTGAAGCGCAGGTCGGCGGGCACCGAGATGCCCTCGCCCGCGGCCGTGGTCGTCTCCAGCGTCGGCGCCACGAACTGGCCCGACTTGTTCTTCACGTCAGCCGTCGTGAAGTTGTTCTGGAGCGCGTAGGCCTGCTCGACATACCCAACGCCGCCATCGGTCTGCTTGACCGCGCCGGCCACGCCGGCGTTCTTGGCCGCGCCGGTCCCGGTCGGCCACTTCACGGTCTTGTCACTGCCGACCTTGCTCGACCACTCGGGGCTCGAGTCCTTGAGGAACGAGGTGAACAGCTTGGTGGTGCCCGACTCGTCGGAGCGATGCACGATCGTCACCGACGTGCTCGGGAGCTTCATCTGCGGGTTGAGGGCCTTGATGGCCGGGTCGTCCCACTTCTTGATCTTGCCCAGGAACAGGTCGGCCACCGTCTTGCCGTCGAGCTTGAGGCCCTTGTCGACTCCCTGCACGTTGTAGGCGACGGTGATCGCCCCGAACACCGTCGGAACGTGCACGGGGTCGCCCTTCTTCTTCGCGGTCGCGATCTCGTCGGGCTTCATGAAGGCGTCGGACGCGCCGAAGTCGACGGTACCCGCGGTGAACTGCGCGATGCCGCCGCCGGACCCGATCGGGTTGTAGTTGACCGTGGTCCCGCTCTTGTCCTTGAAGCGGGTGCTCAACTCGTCATACACCGGCTGGGGGAACGTGGCGCCGGCGCCGCTGATCGTACCGCCGCTCTTCGCGGCACCGCCTCCCGCAGTCGTGGACGACTTCTTGCTGGTGCTGCCGCAGGCGGCAACCCCGATGGACAGCAGGCCTGCGGCGCCGAGCGCTAGCAGTTGACGTGACCTCACAGAGATCTCCTTGGATCGTGGGTGTTCGGCGGCGAGGCTGTCATGGGCTATGCGGCAGTCTGTTACCGAGTTGTGGCCGGAATGTGAAAACCGTGTAAAGGAAGCGCGTCGAAGCGGTAGCCGAACCCGACGTGGGTATGGATGAATTGCCAGCTGGGAAGCGCCTCCTCGAGCTTGGCGCGCAGCTTGTGGACGTAGACGTCGACGGAGCGATCGCCATCGCGAAGGGGGTGGCCCCACACTACGACCGAGAGCTCGTCGCGGCTGACGATGCGAGGCGCACGGCGCGCGAGCGCGACCAGCAGCCCATGCTCTCGGACCGACAGGTTGAGCGGGCGTCCCGCAGCCAGGACGAGCGCATCGGCGTCCCGAACCTCGAGCTCGCCGGCCCGGATTACCCCATGGGGGTCTTCACCGTGCGCGGCCTCCATGACTCCCAGCCTCGCTCGCTCGCCGTCAATTCCCGTTACCGGCTCGTGAAGGAGATGTGAAAGCCTGGTGAAGGTCCGCGAGGAGTGCGGTTCTGGGTCTAGGGTGAGGCGATGGCGTTGCCGCGCCGACCCGTCGACCAGGGACTGCTCGAGCTCTTCGAGGAATCCGGACGCAACGTGCAGCGAGCCAGTCTGCTCCTGCGCGACATGCTCGCCGACTTCCCCGAGCGTGCGACGCTCGCCCGAGACCTGCTGCTGTGCGAGCGGGAGGGTGACCGCGTCGCCCACGACATCATCCACCGGCTCAACGGGGCGGGCGCCAAGCGGCGTCGGCCTCCGTTCGAATCGGCCGACGTCTACGAACTCGCCCGCACGCTCGACGACATCGTCGACTACACGGAGCAGACCGGCGACCAGCTCGGGCTCTACGGGGTCGAGGCGCCGATGGAGCAGGCGGTGGCCATGTCCGAGGTCCTCGTCGGTGCCGGCGAGCAGGTCGCGGTCGCGCTGCGCTCCCTTCGCACGGGAGCCGACTTCGGCCCGCAGCTGATCGAGATCCATCGCCTGGAGAACGAGGGTGATCGGCTCCTTCGCGAGGGCCTGGCCTCCCTGTTCGCCACGGGAATCGATCCCATGGTCGTCATTCGCTGGAAGGACATATTCGAGTCGCTCGAGGCTGCGGTGGACGCATGCGAGACCGTCGCACACGTGCTCGAGGGGATCGCGCTCAAGCGGGGTTGAGCCGCCGATAAGCCACCGCCGAGTTGCTCAGCGCACGTCCATGATCACGTCAGAGTGCTTGAGGGTCTGGCGACGCCAATAGCCCTCTCGTGCCATGGGCTCAAGCTCGCGATAGCACGAGCCACAGAGGTGGATCTGTGAAGACAGCATCGACTGGCTCCACCAACCCCGCGCCATCACCGCATCGAGCCCTGCATTGGAGTCGATCTCGCGATGACCGCACTCATCGCATTCCAATCCGGTCGGGACAGTTGGCTGATCCAGCGTGATACGGGTCATGTTCGATCCCTTCACTGTGAGGGTTGGTCGCCGAGACCAATGGTGCGGCCCGACCTGAGCGTGCGCCTCTCCTCTTCCGGCACACTATTGCCACGGCTAAACGCGGTGTAACGATGTTGAAAAACGGGCATGATCGCGTCGCAGGCCCGTCTTCGTATGTGTCGCGATGGCCGTCCGGGTGATCGCAGCTGACACCGACGAGAGGAGTGCCGGATGCCGTACAGACTCAGCTTCGCGGAGGAGCCGGCAGCGGGGCTTCGCCGCTGCGCCCGCGAACAGCTCGAGGAAGCGATCGAGCAACTTGCGCGCAGGCGGGCGGATGACCCGGTCAACGCCGTGCACGATGCCCGCAAGTGCCTGAAGAAGACGCGCGCCGTCCTGCGCCTCGCCAAGCCCGAGCTGGACAAGCGCAGCTACCGCCGGGAGAACCGCGCCCTCCGCGATGTGGCGCGAGCCCTCTCCGCCGTGCGCGACGCGGGCGTGCTGGTCGAGACCATCGACGACCTTGAGCGGCGGTTTCCCGGACAGGTCCCGGCCGGGACCTTCAGCACTCCGCGACGCGGTCTCGAAGCCCAGGTGCGGGCATCCCGCCTCGGTGACCCAACCGTTGCTCAGCTCGTGGACGATCTCCGGGACGCACTTGGCCGGGTTGAAGACTGGCCACTCGATGGCGCCAGCTGGGACACGCTCGGGCGTGGGGCGGTCAGGTCGTTTCGCGGCGCGCGGAAGGCAGCGGTGCTTGTGGTGGACGACGCCACGACGGAGAACCTGCACGAGTGGCGCAAGCGCGTCAAGGACCACTGGTATCACCAGCAACTTCTCGCGGAGGCATGGCCGACTCTGATGGTCGCGCAAGCGAAAGCGGCGCATGCCCTCGCCGACGCGCTCGGCAACCATCACGACCTCACGTTGCTCGCCCGGCGGCTCACCGACGACGGTCCGCTCTCGAGCGGCGGCGTCGATGACGACGAGCTGCTCGGGCTCACCGCCCGGCGCCAAGCCGAGCTCGCGGAAACCGCTACGCGGATCGGCCAGCGGCTCTTCGCCGAAGCACCCAAGGCCTACCGTCGCCGAGTAACGCGCTACCTGCGCGCCGCAGCGCTCGAACAGCAGATCGCCACCCCGCTGTAGCACTCGGCTGCAGGGATCCCGCATGAGAGCGGGATCCCTGCCCAGACCGAGCCGTCGATCAACGTGTGCGCTAGCCGAAGTCGACCCGCAGGCGCGTCTTGCCCGCCCGCGAGACGAGGGTCAGCGTGTAGCGGCCGGGGCGGATGGAACGGCGCGCCACGAGCCTCCGCAGCGTGCCCGAGGCATAGATCCTCCGGCCGCGGGTCAGACGGGCGCGAACGCCGGCGCCGGCGGGGCGCGAGGCGAAAGTCACCTTGCACGTCACCTTGCGACCCTTGGCCGTGCAGCGCACGCGCGCGTCGCGCCCGGACCGTCCCCGCGGCCCGATGTCGCCCTTATCGCCCTTATCGCCCTTGTCGCCTTTCTGGCCCGCCTGACCAGCGGATCCGTTGGCGCCCTGCGGCCCCTGCGGGCCCTGCGGGCCGGGGGATCCGGTGTCGCCCTTCGGGCCTTGGTTGGTCGGCGGAATGACCTCGTAGGTCTGGTTGTCGCCGTGCTGCTGGGTGAAGAAGATGCGCCGGTTGGGGCCGGGCACCTCCGCTCCGGGCAGCCGGTACTTGCTCATCGATCCGTCCGACACGATCACGCCCGTGGGCTCCTCGTCTCCGTCGTTCTGGAACCCGGTAGTGCCAAGCATCCCTGAGTCAGCGAGGCTGCTCGCGGTCCGTCCGAGCGCGACGAAGCGCTTGGACGTGCCGTCCTCGATGTCGAAGGAATGGATCGAGTCGAGCTTGTTGAGCTGCTGATGGAGGGTGTCGCCCCGATCCTCGGCCGCGAGCAGCGTCGACTGGTCGAGGAACGCGACGTTGTCAAAGCCGGTGTGGTCCGCGTCGCCCAGGATGGGCGTCGAGACCTCGCCGTCTGAAAGCGGAGCGTCGGGATTGTCGAGGTCGACCCGAAGGATCGACCCGAACGCGCCCGAGGCGGCCTGGGGTGCTGCGTCGTTGTTGGTGTCGCCCGTCGCCGTGAAGAAGAACGTCCGGAAGTCCGACCCGGGCTGGTAGGTGACGGTCTCCGGCCGCTTGAATGGCGTGGCGCTCGCCGCCTTGGCGGCCGCGTTGGCGTCGAACGCAGTCGTCGCGCTCGCCGTGTCATGGACCAGCACCCACTTCGTCTTGAGCTTCTTGCCGGGGGTGTTGATGTCGCGCAGGTCCTGCGAGTACGCGTCGCAGAAGGCCTTGGACCCGCCCCCCGCGGGCACCCCGGAGACCGAGTTCGTGCACGCGGCCGGGGCGGCGTCGGTGCCGCCCCCGTGGCCGTTGAAGGTGATCGGCTGGCTCGCGTCGTTGAGCAGCTGCAGTGCGTAGAGCTTCCCGGTCGTGAGATCGGAGGGGCTGGTCGGGATGAACTTGTACATGAACGAGTTGGGTTGGCGGACGGGGCGGGGGACCCCGGCCGCCGGGTTGGGCTGCGCCGGGTCGACGCTGACGCCCGGCCCGCCCTGGTCCTCGGCGAAGATCAGGTTGCCGGCGGGGTCGACGCGGACACCCTCGAAGCCACCCCGCCCGATCGAGCCATAGAGCGTTGTCGGATCCTGGAAGCCCGCCGCGTACTCGACGGGGACCTGCACGACGCCGCCGGTCGTCGTCCCGTTGCCCTCCTGGGTGAAGATCACCCGCTTGTTGAACGGGTCGTAGGTCGAGCCGTCGACGCGTGACAGCCCGGTGGCGCCGGCAGCGACCGGCGGGGTGCCCGTCGCCGGTCCGGGATTCACCGGCGTCAGGAGCGTGATGCGCTTGGCGTCGCCGGCCGGGAGGTCGAGGTTGATGCGAGTGATGTAGGCGGACCCGGTCGAGTTCTCATGGCCCTGGAACAGGTAGTGCCGGCCGTAGTCGAACCCGGCCTGCGGACCTTTGAGGTTGGAGGTCGAGGCCAGGTAGGTGTTGATGTCGGGCTCGGTCTTGGTCGGCTGGTTGCGGTTGGCCGTGGTCCCCGGCCCGTCGTTGAGGAAGCCGTACTTGAAGATCTCTGCACTCGGGTTCTCCAGCGGATCGGCACCGACGGCCACCGTCTGCAGCGAGTAACCCGGCGCGATGGACGTCGGTTGCACGCCGGAGCGTGGGTTTGCGTTTGGCACGCCGGAGCCGATCTGCGCCGGGGCGCTTCCCGTTCCCAGCGCGCTCGCGGTGACGACGGCCGCGAACATCTTGGTGCTTCGTCGCATCGATGTCTTCTCCTGAGTCGTTGGAGCGAGCGACGGTAATGCCGCCTCAGGAGGCTCCTGCTACCGACCCGTGACCTGCGCGTATCGATTCTGTGACGCGATGGTGGTCGTCCGGTGACCGAGTGGTCACCGCCCTGTGTCCGCGAAACTCGCTCAGTCGGGCTCGGCACCAGCCGACGCGCGACTCGGCGCCGCCCCCAATGCTCGTTCGACGGCTCGGGCTTCGCCGGGGAGCAGCAGGTAGTGCCGCGGCGAGGGCCGCGACGGCCGCTCGCCCAGCCACCATTGGGCGTACACGCGCGCGTACTGAAGCACGTTCTCGTCCCAGTCCTCCCGGCTCAACAGCTCCACCATCGAGAGCGGTGCGGCATCCTCGGGGCGTCGCGGCGGAATCATCCAGCCCGCAAACCCCGGGCCCTTGGGGGAGTTGCGCCGACCGACCAGTCGGGCACAGGATTTCAACATGGCCGACCCAGTCGCGTACCCCTCACCGCGATGCCGCTCGATCAGGCAGACAAGAGGGCCTCCCCGGCCGGGGCCGGTCGCAGCCGCTCGTCCTTACCTGGTTCCTCTGACGCCTGGGCATAGTGCGATAGGAAGAGCTGTAGCGTTTCGCGGCGCTTGTGGAGAGTCTCCGCGGCCTCGTGAAGCTGGCGAAGGCCCTTTCTCGTAAGCCTGTAGGTGCGGCGCTCGGGCCCACCCTCGCCGCTGGGTGCCCATTCAGAGCGCACCACGCCGGTTCGCTCGAGCTCGGCCAGCAGGCGATAGACCCTGGGGCCCGGCTGGTGAAAGCCTCGCTCGTGCAGGCGCCTATTGAGCTCATACCCGTGCGCGGGGTGGCCACGCAACAGCAGCAGGGTCCACGCCTCAAGCGACGCGCGGGGCAGGGAAATCTGGACTGGGTCACCCCCTCGGGCGCCCGCGCCGATCCCGCGCCGGTCGTGAGGTGCGTCACTCCGATGCAAGCAAGCGCTCGGTGCTCGAGCTGGCGCACCCGCTCTCCGGAGATGCCAAGGCGCTCGCCGACCTGGCGAAGCGACTGCGGGGGCGTTCCGTCAAGCCCAAAGCGCCGCTCGAGAATCTCCCTTTCGCGCGGGTTCAGCCTGGCCAGGTCAGCACGAAGCGTGCGAGCTTCATCCGCGGACAGTGCTGCCCTTCCCCTCCGGACTGCCGTCAAGTGCGTGTCGATCTGGCCAAGGGCGTTGTCGTTGATCAGCGACTCTGAAGTCATCCCGTGGCTTAACGCCGCGCGCCCGGGTCTATCGACCTCGGCACCGCGGCTCCTGGGGGGTTGCCGCCGAGCAGGACAATCGCATCTCCGACGGGCCGCTCGCCCGTCGCATCGGAGGGGCGGGTGACCAGGCTCGCGCCAAGAGCCATGGCGGTCGACCCGCCACCATCGAGGTTGACCGCGTCGCGAGCTCCGAGCGCGCGCATCACGCCCGCCTCCTCGGCGAAGCTCAGGCCGTTGCTATAGCCCGGCGCCCGGCCATCGGCGGTCACCAGCAGCAGGTGCCCGCCCGCGGTTACCCCAGCGAACGTGCGCGGATTGCGCCGCACGCCGAAGCGGTAGAAGAACTCCGGGTCGCCGGGATGGGTAAGCCCTCCTGCGCGGCGTCGATCGCCTCCGCGCCGTCGGCCAGGAGTCGCGGTCCGCCGTTGACGACGCCCAGCGACGAGGTCAGGGGCCGCCTGCTGCCCACTTCCACGACGCGCGTGTGCACGCGCACACGCCGTCCGAGGCGCGCGTGTTCGCGCAGCCAATCCGCGCCATCACCTGTGCCGCCCAGGACCGAGCCCCCCGGCGGGATCGGCCCACCCGCGGGGGACCGCAGGGCGAGCACCCGGCCGCCGGCGTCGAGGGCCGCCTCGACCTCGGCCCCGCCGTCTGCGTTCGCCCCGAAGCGGTCGGTGTACTGGATGAGCTCGGAGGCGTCGGTGCAGGTGACGTCGTGCAGCGGCGCCTCCGTGGGCTGATCGCCCCCCACTCCACCGCAGGAGCGGATCAGCCCTGGCGCACGGTTGCGGCCGTCGAGGAGGCGCGATGCGCCGTCGCTCGCGTTCACGTCTAGTGACGTCGACAGCGACGCGACGCGAGCCCCACCCCCGTCGGGGCGCGGGAGGAGCAGGTCGGTGCGCCCGTTGACGGCCTCGCTGATCAGGTCACCTCCGATCACCGACAAGCCGGCGAGATCACCCGGCGTTCCATCGGCGGCGCCGATCACGAAGTAGCCGCCGTTGATCCCGGCCAGCGCGCCGGTGCGCGCGTCGATGCTCGAGACCAATTCGCGGCCGGGTACGACATCGTTCGCGAGCATCGGGGCGACCGAACCGCGGAATCGGCGAGGGTCGACGTCGAGCACGTGCACGCGCCAAGGGCCACCGGTGGACGTGCCGTCGTCGCCGGTGTACTCGGCGTGCACGTCGGTGTAGCCCTCCGAGCTGATCCGTCCCGCCGCCGCCTGGACTTCCGCAAGCGTCTGGTAGCGGCCGCTGCGCACCGTGTAATAGGGGCCCGTGTCCGGCGTATCCGGCGCATGGGCGTCGACGGCCAGCACATGGGCTCGGTGGCCGCGCGCTCGCAGGCTGACCGCTGAGGCCCGGGCCTGCGATCGATCCTGTGTGAGGCCCACGTCCACGACGAAGAACTCGTCGGGCGTGCTCTGCCCGCGCCGGATGTCGATGTAGGTCGCGCCCGGGGCGAGTGTGCGTGTCTGGCGCGCCTCGCTCAAACCGCGCGGCCCGAGGGGAAGGTCGGTCGCGCGGGCCGGCGCAGCGGACACGAGCGCTACGAGGACGAATAGCAAGCCGATCCGCTGGCGCAGACCGATCCCCCGCGCCGGGCTGTCCGACGCGGTCCCGCGGCTCGCGGAGGCGATGGCCGGGTCGTTGCTCACACGCGCTCCCGCGGACGGACGCGCTGGTACCCGTCGAACTCGTAGCGGCCATGCCGCGATCGGCCCTCGAACCAAGTATCGCGCCGAAGGTAGACGGCGCTCCGCCGAGGCAGGCAGAGCCAGCGGCGCACCCGCCCTCGGCGCGCACGAAGCGCGTGAAAAACCGGGAGCGTCCCTGCCAGCTCGCGACGCCCATCGAAGGGTCCACCCACGAAATGGACCACCCGGGTCGAGGCGCCGGGAGTGGGTAGGTCCACTTGAATCAAACGGATCTCTGGATCCTCGAAACGCGTGGTCACCTTTGCGACGGTAGATCGCCGGCCGGCCTGGCTGGTCAACGAACCGTGAAACCTGGCCATTCCGGGGCTTCTCCACACGTTCTCCATTCCGTCACCGGTGTTTCACAGGGTCCGCCTCCGTGGGCGGATAGCGTCCCGCCGCCGTGCTAGCGGATACCCCAGCCTCCACCGACGTGTCCGGGTCGACCCCCGGGGTCATCCGGACGGGCAACCTCGAGATCCGGCCCGCCGAATTTCAGCTCCTGGTCGAAGGGCGTCGGGTGGGCCTGACGGTCCGAGAGTTCGAGACGTTCCACGTGCTCGCGCAGCGCTATGACCGCGTGATCCCCAGGCCGGAGATCTACCGGCTTGTCTGGGGTTCCCAGATGGCCTACCGTGATCGCTCGGTCGATGTCTTCGTGCGCAAGGTTCGCCGCAAGCTCGCCAAGGCATCGCCCGACTGGACCTACATCCACACGCACTTCGGAATCGGCTACCGATTCATGCCCGCCCCGCGGGCCGATGCCACGCACAGCGGGGCGCCGCTTGCCGGCGACGAGCTGACCTCGCACTGACGCGCAGCGCTCAGGAGTCCCGCATCGCCCAGAGCGAGATGGCATGAGCGAGATGGCATGTGCGAGATGTGTACGGGAAGGCCCGTCACCGGGGCATTGACTACCGTTCGTCGTCCTCGTCGTTTGGCCGCGAGCCGATGATGTGCTCATGACGCGGGGCCGGCGTGGTAGAGCGACCACCCCGGATCGACTTCCAGATCGCTTGGTTGAGGGCGATCTCCGGCGTCGCGTCCGCGTCGCGGAAGTTCCATCGCGACGAGGCCGCTGCCATCGGAGCGCTCGGCGCGTTCGTCGGTGCCCCGGGCGCGCCGAACGGGATGACCGCCGGCGTGCGCGCTCGATACGCCGCGTAGTTGGGCTGGTTGGTGAACGAACCCCACATGCGGCTCACGCGCGCGTCCGTGGTGGACATGGCCGGCAAGCCGAGCAGGTCCTCCGTGGTGGCGATCATCGAGGACGTGTCGTAGTGGGTGTGGTCGACCCCGCGCGTCTGGGTGTAGGGCGAGATGGCCAGCGCGACGGTCCGGTGCGCGTCGACGTGGTCGGGCCCGTTCTGTGCGTCGTCCTCGGTGACCAGGATCACGGTGTTCTTCCAGTACCGGCTGTGCGAGACCGTGTCGACCAGGCGCCCGAGCGCGAGGTCATTGTCGGCCATGTAGGCCCGCGGCGTGGCCGCCCCCGGCGACGTGCCCCGCGTGTGGTCGTTGGGCAGGCGCACGATCTCGAGGGCGGGCAGGCCCCCGGTGCGCTCGAAGCCGCGGAACTCGCGCTCCCACTCCGGCTCGCGCTGAGCGTGGTCTGAGCAGGCGAGGTTGTAGCCGAGGTAGGCGGTGTCGACGTGGCCGGGGAACCTCGTGGTGTCCAGCCGCGTGGTGTGCGAGACGTTCTGGTTTGCACCCGAGCAGTCGCCCGGGGACTGCGTGTACTCGCCGTAGTCGCGGTAGGAGACGCCGTGCTTGAAGGCGTTGTCCCACAGGTAGCCGACGGTCTGCGCCGCCGCCGGGCGCATCACGCCCGGGTCGCCCTGCAGCGGCTCGGTGGCGAACTGCTGCAGGTAGGGCACGTCCTCGAAGTCATAAGAGCGCTGCCCGCCGCGGGGCCGAGGCGAGTAGTTGATCGGCCAGGTCTTGTCGACGTAGTCGGTCGCGTTGGCCTGCGTGATCCAGTTGTGGCCGTCGGCCGACACCTCGGCGTCGGCGTAGAAGTTGTCGATCGTCGTGAACTTCCGTGCCAGCGCGCGGTGATTGGGCGCTGAATCGTCCTTGAACAGCGCGAGGGAGGGGTCACCGTCTCCCCGGCGCAGATCACCGAAGACCTGATCGTGGGTGCGATTCTCCTTGACCACGTAGATGACGTGCTTGATGGCGGCCGCCGCTCGTCGCGGCGCCGCGCGCTCCCGGTCGCGGGCGGCGTTGTTGCGTTGCACCCGCCGGGTTAGCGCTTCGAGCCGGCCGGGGTTGCGGGGCACGCGGACAACCTGGATGG
>JALYZC010000172.1 GCA_030945905.1 Actinomycetota bacterium | reverse complement strand
CACGCACCTGCGCGCCGTGTGCCTCGAACGGCACGCGCAGCACCTCGGCCCAGCCTTCGGTCACGTGCTCCAGCGCCTCGATCACCGCGCCTGCCCGCTCGGACTCCAGCCACACGAGCACGCTCGGGCCGGCGCCCGAGATCGTCGCCCCCAGGGCCCCGAGCGATCGTGCCTGATCGATCAGCTCCATCGAGCGCGGGTACAGCGCGGCGCGGCGCGGCTGGTGCAGGCGATCGTGGAGTCCGCGCGCGACCAGATCCCACTCACCGCGGGCGAGCCCCAATATGAGCAGCGCGGCGTGGCCGACGTTGAAGGCGGCCTCGGTCAACGGGACCTCCGCGGGCAGTGCGGCTCTGGCGGTACGGGTGCGCAGCACCTCGCCGGGCACGACGGCGACAGCCTCGAGGCCGCGCGGCGGTGCCAGGCCCGCGGCGCGCCCCCCCGCGCAGATCTGAAAGCCCCCATGCAGCGAGGCGGCCGCGTTGTCCGGATGGCCCTCCATTTCGGAGGCCAGTGCGAGCAGGTCGGCGTCGAGCCCGAACAGATCGCGGGCGGCCATCAGCCCGGCGACGATCGCCGCGGCGCTCGACCCCAGCCCACCGGCGAGGGGGATGTCCGAGCGGATGGTGAAAGTGAATGCGTCGGGAGGGTGCAGGCGCTCGAAGGCGCGCACGCACAGGTTGCGCCGATCACGCGCGATCTCGAGGTCGGTCACCACCGAGAAGGTCCCGGTCTCCTCCACCTCGAGCTCGACATGGAGCGTCAGCGCGGCGGCCAGCACGTCGAAACCCGGGCCCAGGTTGGCCGAGGAGGCGGGCGCGCGAACCACGACGCGGCGCCCCATCAGCTCATCACCGCGGTCTCCACCTCGTCCAGATCGGGGCCGCAGGGCACGACGCTTCCCGCGTGGTCCAGCGCGGTCTGGGGATCCTTGAGTCCGTGACCGGTGAGCACGCAGACCACCCGAGCCGACCCCTCGGCCCCGTAGCGCAGCAGCCCCGCAACCGCGGCCGCCGACGCCGGCTCGCAGAAGACCCCCTCCCGTGCGGCGAGCAGCCGATAGGCGGCGAGGATCTCTTTGTCTGAGACCACCCGGATGGCGCCGGCCGACCCTACGATCGCCCCCATCGCCTCCTCCCACCGCGCGGGGTTGCCGATGCGGATCGCGCTGGCCACGGTCTCGGGCTCCTCGATCGCCCGCCCGTGCACGAGGGGCGCCGCACCCTCGGCCTGAAAGCCCAGCAGCCGGGGGGAGGCGCCGAGCTCTTGAAACCCCTGCCAGTAGGCGGTCACGTTGCCGGCGTTGCCGACCGGGATGCACAGGGCATCGAACTCGTCGAGCTCCTCGATCACCTCGAAGGCCGCGGTCTTCTGACCCTCCAGCCGGTAGGCGTTCACCGAGTTGACGAGCGCGATCGGGCGGCGCGCGACGAGCTCGCGCACCAAGGCAAGCGCCTGATCGAAGTTGCCGCGCAGCGAGATCACGCGCGCGCCGTGCATGAGCGCCTGGGCCAACTTCCCGGTCGCGATCTTGCCCTCGGGAACAATCACCGCCCCGCGCAAGCCAGCGCGGGCCGCGTAGGCTGCTGCGCTGGCGGCCGTGTTGCCGGTGGACGCGCAGATCACCGCCTCCGCTCCCTCGCGCACCGCGGCGGACACGGCGCAGGTCATCCCGCGGTCCTTGAACGACCCGGTGGGGTTGGCGCCTTCGAGCTTGAGCCATACCTCCGCCCCGACCATCTCCGACACCACGGGCGCCGGAACCAGCGGGGTTGAGCCCTCATGCAGCGAGACAACCGGATCCGACGGGCCGAACGGCAGCCGCTCCCGATACCGATCAATGAGCCGGATGCTCATGCGCTACACACCGAACTCCTCCTCGATCACCCGAATCGCCCGCGGCTCCGAGCGCAGGAAGTCCAGCCGGGCGATCAACTGCAGGGCGGCAAAGAACTTCGACTCGAGGATCGGGTGCATCACCATCACCAGGCGCGCATCGTCACCGAGGCCCTTCTGGACCACCGACTTGATCGACGCGCCCTGAAGCCCCAGCAGCTGGGCGACCTGCGCGAGCACGCCCGGCTGATCAGCCACTTCGAGGTGCACGTAGAACGCCGACTCGATGTCGGCCACCAGCGCGAGATCCGACGCCGGCTCGGGGGCGATCCAGGGTGCGGTCATGAGGCTGACGAGATCACCGAGCACGGCGCTGGCGGTCTGCGGCCCCCCGGCCCCGGGACCGGACATGGTGATCTCCGTGATCGCGGGCGACTCGACCGTGACCGCGTTGTAGGGCCCCGTGATGGCGGCCAGCGGATGGCCGGGATAGAGGAACGCCGGATGCACGCGGACCGACAGGCCGCCGTTGACCCGCTCGGCGGTTCCCAGCAGCTTGAGCCCGAGGCCGAGCTCACGGGCGTACTCGAGATCGTCGGGGGCGATGTGCTCGATCCCCTCGTAGCGCACGTCGGCCAGCGACACCCGCGTGCCGAAGGCCAGGCGCGCCAGAATGGCCATCTTCGCCGCCGCGTCGCGGCCGTCGACGTCCTCGGCCGGATCGGCCTCCGCGTAGCCCAGACGCTGCGCCTGAGCCAGCGCCTGGTCATAGCTCGCGCCGCTGCGCTCCATCTCGGTGAGGATGTAGTTCGTGGTGCCGTTCACGATCCCGTGGATGCGCTCGATGTGGGCGCCGGCCAGCCCTTCGGCCAGGACGCGGATGACGGGGACCACGCCCGCGACGGCGGCCTCGAAGCGCAGCTGCGTCCCAGCCGCGCGGGCCGCCGCCCACAGCTCGTCGCCGTGCCGGGAGAGCAGCTGCTTGTTGGCGGTGATCACATGGCGGCCCGACTGCAAGGCGCGCAGCACCAGCTCGCGGGCAGGATCGATGCCGCCGATCAGCTCCACGATGACCTGGGAGCGCTCGAGCACGTCCTCGAAGTCGCCCTGGCTGCGCGTGAGCACACCCGCCAGCTCGGGACGGCGGCCCGTAGCCGCTTCGATGTCGGCCCCACGCTCGGCCAGGAGGGCGGCGAACGCCGAGCCCACCGTCCCGTGACCGAGGAGGCCGACGCTAAACGACGTCACGGCTCGCGAGGTCCTCGAGGGTCTCGCGCCGGACGACGACTCGCGCCTCGCCGTCCTTGCAGAAGATCACCGGCGGCCGGGGCACGCCGTTGTAGTTGTTGGCCATCGCGTACCCGTAGGCCCCGGTCGCCGGCGTCACCAGCACGTCGCCCGGCACGGGAGCGCTGAGCTCGACCTCACGCACGATCACGTCGCCGGACTCGCAGTGCTTGCCTGCCACGTGGCAGATCTCACCGCGCCCGAAGCGATCCGCGATCTGCGCCTCATAGCGCGAGCCGTAGAGCATCGGACGCAGGTTGTCGGACATGCCCCCGTCGACGGCCACGTACGTCGAGAGCCCCCGTTTGACCGATACGACCGAGTACAGGGTCACGGTGGAGTTGGCCACCAGTGCCCGACCCGGCTCGAGCAGGATGCGCTTGTCGGCTCCCAGCAGCTCGTGCACCGCCGCCACCTTGCACTCGACATAGCTCTCGATCGTCGGGGGCGTGTCCTGACCGGTGTAGGCCACTCCGAGGCCGCCCCCGAGGTTGTAGACGTGGAAGTCGCCGAGCTCGGCGATGGCCGCGACCGCGGCCCGGAAGGAGTCCAGCTCGAGGATCTGCGAGCCGATGTGCATGTGCAGCCCGACGAGCTCGAGCGCATCGGACGCCCGCACGCGGGCGATGGCCCGCTTGGCATCGGGTACGACGAACCCGAACTTCGAGTCCAGCTGGCCGGTGGAGATGAAGTCGTGCGTGCTCGGCTTGACGCCGGGCGTCACGCGGATGAGCACGCGCTGACACACGCCGCGGTCGCGAGCGGCCCGCTCGACGCGGCCGATCTCGTCGGGAGCGTCGAGGACGATCTGGCCAACCCCCTGTTCGATCGCGTAGGCGAGCTCGCCGTCGTCCTTGGCGTTGCCGTGCAGGTAGATGCGCTCGGGCGCGAAGCCGCCGCGCAGCGCCAGGTAGAGCTCGCCCGCCGAGGCGACGTCGCAGCTCAGGCGCTCCTGCGCCAGCAGCGCGTAGACCGCCGTGCATGGGAAGGCCTTTGACGCGAACAGGACGTCGAAGTCCTCGCCGTGGCAGGCGTGCATGGTCTCGACGAAGACCCGCGCCCGGGCGCGGATGTCATCCTCGGAGACCACGTAGGCCGGCGTGCCGTACTCGCGGGCCAGCTCGACAGTGTCACACCCGCCCACCTCGAGGCGGCCGTGCTCGTTGAGGCGGCTGCCCAGCGGGTAGACGTGGGAGAGCTCGCGGGTGGCGGCCATGCGTGGGATTATCGCGCCATGGTCGACGAGCGCACGATCGACCCGCCGGTGGAGACGGGCGTTCACCACGGGCTGGCCTACGCCATGTGGATTCCGGACGGGGAGCCCGCCGGTGGTCTGGTGATCCTCGCGGGCGCGGGATCGCACAAGGAGAGCCACTTCGCCTACGGCCAAGCCGCCCGCGCCATGGGCCTCGCGGCAATCGCCTTCGACCAGCGCGGGCACGGCGAGAGCGCGGGGCGGCTCGACGACAGACTGCTCGACGATGTGGCGGCGATCCGCGACCTCCTCACCGCGAGGATCGGAGGCGGGGGATCGCCGATCGCCCTGCGCGGTTCGAGCATGGGCGGCTACGTCGCGCTGCAATCGGCCGCGCGCGACCCGGCGGAGGCCGTGGTGGCGATCTGCCCCGCCGGTGCCGAGCACCTTCTCCACGGTCTGCGCAAGCAGCGCTTCGACTTCGATGCCGACGTGCCGGCCCTCGCGCGCTTTCTCACCGAGCACGACGCTCTCACTGCGGTCGCGCAACTCCGCGCCCCGCTACTGCTCATGCACGCCGAGGGCGACGAGCAGATCCCCGTCGAGCACTCAGCCAAGCTCTACGCTGCCGCGCGAATGCCTCACAAGCGTCTGCTGGCGCTGCCCGGCGGCGACCACCGCTCGATCCAGCACGACCCGGAGCTCCAACGCGAGTCGCTGCGCTTCGTGCTCGAGGCGTTTGCAGACGCTGTCAGCGGTGGCCGTTGAGCACGCTGCCCAGCGTTTGCCCGGTGTAGCTGATGGTGCTCCCAAGCCCCTGGCCCGTCTGGGTCACCACGTCGCCGAGCGGCTGGTTGATCCCACCGAGGGTCGATCCGAGCTGACCGGTGGTCTGTTCAACCGTGCCGGCGAGCGTGTCCGTGGTGTTCTGGACCACGCCCCCCAGGCTGGGAGCCACGGCGTGATCGCTCGTCGTGGGCGCCCCTTCGGAGTCAGAGCCGCCGTTGACGGGCCTGGGCGAGGGGGCGGGGCCGGTGTCGGAGACCTGTGACACCGGGCCCGTGCCGTCGGTGCCGACGGCTGAGGCGGAGCTGGGCTCATCGCCCGTGCCGGCGGGGCCCGCGCCGGTCGCGCGGTCGCTTGGGCCGCCCGCTGCCGTTGACTCGGCGGGCCGAGCTGTTCTCACCGGCGCGACGGAGGCCGCCGCGGCAGTGGCGCTCGAGGCGACGACCCGGGGGCCGGTCGGGGGAAAGGCGGCCGAAGAGTGCTGATCGCCCACGAACAGCGACTGGATCCGGTCGGAGATGGCCGAATTGGTCCAGCTGTTGAACGCGATCAGGGTGCTGGCCAGGAAGAACATGCAGGCGGTAGCGGCCACCGTGGTCCCGGTGGTACCCAGACCCGCCATGAGAGCACGCGTCGTTCGCATCAGTGCTGGTTCAGAGCCCCATCTATGGGTGTCATCGACGCTTTACCGAGCGGACTTGAGCGCCCGCTCACCTATAAGGGTACGCCACTGGCAACCGTGTTTCCAGTCTCAGACCGGTGCCGAGCGACTGACCGAACGCATGGCCAGGCCTCCCCGTCTTCCGGCGAGTACGAGCCACGTCGCTCCGGCGGCGAGCAGCACGATGCTCTCGAGCTGCGCCGTGGTCAGGCCCGCGACGACCTCGTGATTGCGCCGGATGAACTCCACGAGCAACCGCTCGACGCCCGCCAGCACCAGGTACCAGGCGAACAGGATTCCGGGGCGAAAGTCATCGCGACGCCGCCACAACCACAACGCCACCAGCCCCAGGGTCAGGGTCTCGTAGATGGGCGTCGGCTGCACGGTGACCTCCGGCGGTGTCGGCACCTGCCCGTGGGGATAGCCCATCGCCCACGGGAGGCTCGAGGTGATCCCGTAGTCGCCGTCGCCGGACACCTGGCAGCCGATCCGCCCGAGCGCGTTGCCCAGTGCGAGCAGCGGCGCGCACAGGTCCAGCAGCCCGAGATCGAGCAGGCCCCGCCAGCGCGCCCACGCGAGCACCGCCAGCGCCCCCCCGATGACCCCGCCGTACCACACCAGGCCCGAGCCCCCGAACAGGCCTCCGAGGAGATCGTCCTTGACGCGGTCGTAGTTCTCCACCACGTAGTAGAGGCGTGACCCCACGAGCCCACCGGCCAACGCCGCGAAGACGAGCTCGTAGGAATAGTCGGAGGACTTGCCAAGCTCCCGAAAGCGGCGCGTGGCGAGCGCGCCCACGGCGACCCACGCCAGGGCGAAGGAGATGCCAAACGTCTTCAGCGAGATCCCCGCCAGGTCGATGTCCGGCTGCACAGCGGTGAGGTTACCGGCGGCGCCGGTTCAAGCTAGAGGTAACCGAGCGGGTCGACCACGGACCCGTTGACGCGCACCTCGAAGTGCAGGTGCGCCCCGAAGCACGTCCCGGTGCAGCCCACGTAACCGATGACCTGACCCTGGCGCACGCTCTGCCCCGCCCCCACCGCGAAGGCGGACTGGTGCGCGTAGCAGGTGGACAGCGAGCCGGTGTGCTGGATGCAGGTGTAATTCCCATATCCCCCGTATGAGGAGGCGATCTTCACGGTGCCCGAGTCCGCGGCACGGATCGGGGTGCCGGTGCTCGCGCCGATGTCCATGCCGGGATGGCACGCCTCCCACGATCGCCGCTCACAGAAGGGAGCGGTGATGGGGCCGTTCACCGGCCAGATCAGCCGTCCCGAGCCTCGGCGGACGGGCCCGGCGGCCCCGCCGCCGGCGCCTCGGAGTTGGCTCTGGATCCGCCCCTCCTCCTTCTGCATGGCCTGGACGTCCTCCTCGAGCTTGTGCCGCGACCGGCGCGTGGAGTCCAGGGCGGACTGCTTGCGCGAGCGCACGCCGGCATAGCTCGAGCGCTTGCTCGCGAGGCTCGACTTCACCGTCGCCACCTCGTCGCGACGGTGCAGGACGATGGTCGTCAGCTTCTGCTGTGCAATGGCGAGTGCACCCAGGCGCTTGGTCGCCGACTCGGTCTCGTTGCGGGCGACGCGCACGGCGGTGACGACGCGACGGTCCTGCACGCCGATACGGCGCATGAACTCCTCGCGCTCGATGAGCTCCGCAAAGCCGCGCGCGCTGAGGATGACCGTCACGATGTCGGGGCGATCGGCGGTGTAGAGCTCGCGAAGCCGGCGGGCGAGGACCACGCGGGAACGGGCCAGCTTGGCCTTCAGCCGCGCGAGGCGGGCGCGCTCGCCGCGCAGCTGCTCACGGGTGCGGGCCAGCTCCGCCTGCTTGGCGTCGAGGTCGGCCTGCACCCGATCCTCGCGGACCTG
>JALYZC010000186.1 GCA_030945905.1 Actinomycetota bacterium | reverse complement strand
GCCCAGACCTAGGCGAGCGGCGACGTTGAGCAACGCCCGTGCCGCTTGCGCGCCGCCGGGTCCGTCGACGAGTCGCTCGCCCCACAGGATGACCACGTCCTCGCCGGCGTCGGACAGCCGGGACGCGAGGGTCCGCACCTCCTCGACGGTCGCCCCCGCCGCGCCCGCGAGCGGCTCGAGATCACCGCCGCCGCCCAGCGCCGCATCGAGCGCGGCCAGCAGCGCTCCGCCCATGCCGGGCGCGATCCGTACCGACTGCTCCGCGGTGGCATCCAGCGTGCTCGGGCGGCCGGTGGCCATCGTCAGGCGCATCCCGTTCCGGCGCACCCCCTTGCGCAGCCGCAGGTCGAGGATGGGAGCGTCGTCGACGGGCTCGCAGTCGAGGACGAGCACCGCGTGGGCGAATTCGAGGTCGGGCACGCTGGCCGCCAGCGCCGGTGCCGCGAGGGCCTGACGCAGCCCCAGCGGCAACGGCGCGCCCGTGCGCGAATCCAAGTCGGGGCAACGCAGGCCTTCTCGGAGCAGCCGCCCCAACAGGAAGCCCTCCTCGTTGGTGGTCTCCCCGCCCGCCAGCCCGGCCGCCTTGCCGGTGGCGCCGGCGAGGGCCGACGCCGCCGTCTCCAGCGCCCGATCCCACGCGACCGGGCGCAGCTCGCCCCCTTCTCGCACCATCGGCTCGATGATGCGCTCCTCGACGTGGATGGACTGGTAGGCGAACCGGCCCTTGTCGCACAGCCAGCCGTCGTCGACGTCCTCGTGGTCGCGGGCCAGCACCCGCAGGACGCGCTCGTCGCGCACCGTGAAGGTGACGTTGCACTGCGCGGGGCACAGCGTGCAGATCGAGCCGCCGCCTTCGATCTCCCACGGCCGGGCGCGGAAGCGGTACGCGCGCGAGGTGAGCGCGCCGACGGGGCAGAGCTCGATGATGTTGCCGCTGAACGGGGCGACGTAGGGGTGGCCGTCGAATGTCCCGACGAAGGAGTTCGCGCCGCGCTCGAGCAGCACGAGCTGGTAGTCCTCGGCCACCTCCTGGGAGAAGCGCACGCAGCGGTAGCACACGATGCAGCGCTCGCGGTCGATCGCGATCAGCGGCGAGAGCTCGAGCGGCTTGACGAAGTGGCGCTTGGGCTCGATGAATCGCGAGGTGCCGGCGCCCCAGCCGAAGGTGATGTCCTGCAGCGGGCACTCACCGCCCTTGTCGCACACCGGGCAGTCCAGGGGATGGTTGATGAGCAGGAACTCGACGATCGCCTCCTGGGCCTCGCGCACGCGCGCCGTCTGCGTGTGCACCACCATCCCGTCCTTGATCGCCGTCGAGCAGGCGGTCTGGAGCTTGGGGATGCCCTCGACCTCGACCAGGCACATGCGGCACGCACCCACGGGCGCGCCGAGCTTGGGCTCGTAGCAGAAGTAGGGGATCTCGACGTCTCCGTACTTGGCCCCGTCGACCAGCATCGCGTTCTCAGGGGCGCGGACCTCGCGTCCGTCGATCGTCAGCGTGATCGTGCGCTGCTCGGGCCTGGGCATCGTGGGTCGCTAGGCTGCCGTATCGGCGGTCGAGGAGTAGGGCCCGGGCTCATCACTGGCCACGCCCACGAGTGCGCTGGGCTCCGGAACCGGCCCGGCGTCGGCCTGCGCACGCGCCTGCTCGATGTGGGCCTCGAACTCGTCGCGGAACTTCTTGATCATCGAGCCGATCGGCATCGCCATCGAGTCGCCGAGCACGCACAGGCAGTTGCCGATGATGCGCTCCTGCACGCCGGCCATGATCTCCAGGTCCATGGGGGTGGCCTCGCCGCGTTCGATGCGCTCGAGCATCTTCACCGTCCAGTTGGTCCCCTCCCGGCAGGGCGTGCACTTCCCACAGGACTCGTGGCGGTAGAACTTGGCCACCTTGAGCGCCACGTCGAGCACCGCGTTTGAGTCGTCGATGACGATGATCGAGCCCGAGCCGAGCATCGAGCCGGCCTGGGCCATGGTGTTGAAGTCGTAGGGGAGGTCGAGGTCCTCGCCGGTGAGGATCGGGGACGAGGAGCCACCCGGAAACCAGAACTTGACCTCGCGCCCCTCGGGCGGCCCGCCGGCCAGCCCGTAGATGATGTTGCGCGAGGGAGTTCCCAACTCGATCTCGTAGTTGCCCGGCCGCTGCACGTTGCCCGACACCGAGACCACCTTCGTGCCGCGCGAGCCCTCGACGCCGTGCTTGACGTAGCCCTCGACGCCCAGCCGGATGATGTGCGGCACGTTGCACAGCGTCTCGACGTTGTTGATCAGCGTCGGCCCCTGGTAGAGGCCCTGGTTGGCCGGGAAGGGCGGCTTGAGCCGCGGGCTGCCGCGCTTGCCCTCCAGGCCGTCGAGCAGTGCCGTCTCCTCTCCGCAGATGTAGGCGCCGGCGCCCCGGTGCACGACGAGGGAGACCGAGTGCTCGGTGTCGAGGATCCGCTCGCCGGCGTAGCCCTTCTCATAGGCCTCGGCCACCGCCGCTTCGAGGATGTCGGCCTGGAAGTCGTATTCGCCGCGGATGAAGATGAAGGCGCGGTTGGCGCCCGCCGCATACGCCCCGATCATGATGCCCTCGATGAGCTGGTGGGGGTTCTTCTGCATGAGCTCGCGGTCCTTGAAGGCGCCGGGCTCTGACTCGTCGGCGTTGCAGACCAGGTACTTGTCCATGTCGGTCTTCGGCAGGAAGGAGGCCTTCTTGCCCATCGAGAACCCGGCGCCCCCGCGGCCGCGCAGCTCGGATTCGACCAGCACATCGAGCACCTCGTCGCGGGTCATGTCCAGGGCCTTGGGCAGCGACCGGTAGCCGCCGCGGCGCTCGTAGACCTCCAGGGTGTTGAGCCCCGGCTCGTCGATGTGCTCGAACAGGAGCGCGGTCATGACGGTTCGCCCTGCCTGGCGACCTTGCGATGGCGCAGCTGCTTGGCCTCGAGCACCGGCCGGCCGGCCTTGATGTCGTCGCGCACCGTTACGGCATCGCCGTGCTCGAGCGGCCCGATGTAGGTGCCGTCGACCGAGGCCATCGGGGCGATGTCGCACGCGCCCAGGCACTCGAACGAGCGCAGGTTGACGTCGGGGTCCTCGCCGAAGGCTTCGCGAAAGACGTCGTAGAGCTCGTCGGCGCCCCGCAGCGAGCAGGAGATGTTGGTGCACACGTAGACGGTGTGCGTTCCCTTCGGCTCGGTCTCGAGCATGTCGTAGAAGGTGGCGAGCGCGATCAGGTAGGCCGGGGTCACGCGCATCACGCAGGCCACCTGATCGATCGCCTCGGGCGAGCAGTAGGTGTGGTGGTTCTGAGCGGCGCGCAGGGCGGGCAGCGCGGCCGATCGTCGGTCGGGGTAGCGCGACATGTACTCTTCGATCTCGGCGCGCAGCTCGGGTGGGACGGACGTGGTGGCGGGGTCGGGGATCTCCGCCGGGTCCTTGGTCAGGTCGACGGAGTCATCCCAGCCCGGCACCCGGGAGCCGTGCTCGAAGCGCACGACGTCGCGGGTCATCGATCGATTCCGCCGAGGATGGGGTCGAGCATGGCCAGCGTGGCGATCAGGTCGGCGATGTAGCCATCCCGGGCCATGTGCGGGAACGACTGGAGGTTGACGAACGAGGGGTCGCGCATGTGCACCCGGGCCGGCTTGGCCGAGCCGTCGGCGCGCACGAAGCAGCCCAGCTCACCCCGCGGGCCCTCGATCGGGTAGTAGGACTCGCCCGGCGGGACCCGGAAGCCCTCGGTGACCAGCTTGAAGTGGTGGATCAGCGCCTCCATCGAGGTGGCCAGTTCGTGGCGCGGCGGCAGCGCCACCTTGCGGTCGTCGGTGATGTGGGGACCCTCGGGCAGCCCGTCGAGCGCCTGCTCGATGATCTTCACCGACTCGACCATCTCGGCCATGCGCACCCGGTAGCGGTCGTAGTTGTCGCCGATCGTCCCGACGGGAACCTTGAATTCGAAGTCTTCGTAGGAGGAGTAGGGCGCCGCCTTGCGCAGGTCCCACGGGTTGCCGGCCGCTCGGAGCAGCGGCCCGGTGACGCCGAGGTCAAGCAGCGTCTGCTCGTCGCACATGCCGGTGTTGCGCAGGCGCCGCAGCACGATCTCGTTGCGATCGAGGATCGCCGCGTACTGGTCCACGCGCGTGGGCATGTCATCGGTGAACGCCCGCACGCGCGCCGCGAAGTCGGGCGGGATGTCCTCAAAGACGCCGCCGACCTGGATGTAGCGCGTGTGCATGCGCTGGCCCGAGGACATCTCGAACAGGTCGAGGATCTTCTCGCGCTCACGAAAGCAGTACCAGAACATCGAGATGGCGCCGAGGTCGAGCGCCGATGTGCCCAACCACACCAGGTGGGACATGATGCGGTTGAGCTCCATGTGCATCACCCGCAGGTACTGCGCGCGCTTTGGCACCTCCACGCCGACGAGCGTCTCCACTGCGCCGCAGAACGCCATCGCGTTGAAGTAGTAGGCCAGGTAGTCCATCCGTTCGATGACCGGGATGACCTTCCAGTAGGACTTGTCCTCGGCGGTCTTCTCGATGCCCGTGTGCACGTAGCCGATGATCGGCTTGATGTCGCGCACCACCTCGCCCTCGAGGGTCACCAGCAGCCGCAGCACTCCGTGTGTCGCAGGGTGGTGGGGCCCGATGTTCAGCGTCAGCAGCTCACGCTCGAGCCCGTCGTCGGGCTGGTCGGAGTCGGGCTGAAGCGGCGAGAGCGTGATGCTCTCCTCCAGTTTGCGGTAGTCGTGGGTCTCCGTGCTCACTCGTACCACCGAGGCATCTTGTGCTCGTTGTAGGTGAAGAGGATGGGCTCGCCGCCCACCGGAAAGTCGCGCCGCTGGGGGTGCCCCTCGTAGTCCTCGGGCATGAGGATGCGCCGCAGGTCCGGATGGCCGTGGAACACGACGCCGAACATGTCGAAGACCTCTCGCTCCTGAAAGTCGGCGGTCGGCCACACCTCCACTACCGACTCGAGCTCCGGGTGCTCGGTGTGCACGCGGACCTTCACCGTCAGGCGGTCCACGCGCTCCATGTCGAGCAGCTCATAGACGACCCCGAGGCGAGGCTCCTCGGGGTAGTAGTCCAGTCCGTGCAGGCTGGCCAGGAAGCTGTAGCCGCGGCCCCGCAGCCAGGTCAGGGCGGGCTTGACCCGCGCCGGGTTGACGATCAACTCCGCGCGGCCGCGAAAGAACAGCGTGTCGAGCGCGAGGTCGGCGTCGGTGTCGCGAAGCTCGTGGGCCAGCAGCTCGAGGCCGGTCGCGTCAGGCACCCTCGGTGTCTCCCGCTCCGAACACGTTGACCACGTCGGCGTCGGGCTCGACGCCGACCACCTCCTCGGTGCCGACGGCCTCATAGCGTGCGCGCCAGCCCTCCTCGGCGTTGCCCTGGATCATCGCGCGCAGCCGCAGGATGCCGTGCATGAGCGCCTCGGGCCGCGGCGGGCAGCCGGGAACGTGCACGTCCACAGGCATGAACTTGTCGGCCGGAACGAGCGAGTAGTTGTTGAAGACCCCCATCGACGAACAGCACGCGCCCATCGAGATCGCCCACTTGGGCTCGAGCATCTGGTCATAGATGCGCCTGACCACGGGCGCCATCTTGATCGAGACCCGCCCGGAGAGGATGAGCAGGTCGGCCTGGCGCGGCGAGGCGCGAAACGCCTCGAAGCCAAACCGGGCGACGTCGACGCGCCCGGCGACGATCGACATCATCTCGATCGCGCAGCAGGCGAGCCCGAACGTGGCCGGGAAGATGGCGTTGCCCCTGGCCCATGCCACGGCCTTGTCCATCGTGGTGGTGAGGACCGCCTCCTCCACGTGCTGGTCCAGCTCCGGACCGTCGAGGTCGCCTCGCAGCATGTCGCGGGCCCGCAGCTGCCGGACCCGGAAGTCATCGGCACCGGCCAGCTTCTCGCGTTTTATCTCCAATTCAGGGCTCCTCGGCGCCACACGTAGCCGAACGCCACGGCGAGCAGGGCGATGAAGACGATGATCTCCACGAGTGCGAAGGTGCCAAACGCCTTCAGCTGCACGGCAACCGGGTAGAGGAAGATGACCTCGATGTCGAAGAGGATGAAGAGCATCGCCACCAGGTAGAAGGAGATGCCGAAGCGAAAGCCCCGGCGGACCTCCGAGGGCAGCCCGCACTCGTAGGGGTCGCTCTTGGACCGCACGTTGCTTCGAGGACCGAGGAAGCTGTTGAGCACGCCGAACGCCAGCCCGACGGCACCGCCAAGGGCCAGGAAGACGATCGCCGGCAGGTACGTGCGGAGCACTGTCCCGGATGTTGTATCACCCGTTTGGGGCGGGGAGGTTCGCGGGCGCTCATGAGTGCCCTGCACGTCGTGCTCGGAGTGGCCATGACCGTGCTCTTCCTGGCGGCCGGCGTGCTCGGCGGCTGGCGCTGGTATCGGGTCTCCTCGAGCGAGTGGTTCTGGCGCCTGCTGCGCGCCGCCCAGGCGGCGATGGTCGCCGAAACCGCGATCGGCGGCCTGCTGCTGGCTTTCGGCCGGCATCCCGGGAGCGACCTGCACTACGTCTACGGGCTGCTCCCGATCGCCATCTCCTTCGCCGCCGAGCAGCTGCGCATCTCGGCGGCGGAGACCGTGCTCGAGTCGCGAGGCCTCGAGTCGGCGCGGGCGGTGGGCGAGCTGCCCGACGCCGACCAGCGCTCGGTCGTGCTGGCGATCGTCCGCCGGGAGATCGGGGTCATGGCGCTGGCGGCGCTGGTCATCGTCGGGCTCGCCCTCCGAGCGGAGTTCGGCATGGGCGGGCTCTAGCCGCCGGTCGTGTTTCGCCTATGGCGCTCCGGGCGACTCCTCTGCCTCCGCTCCCGCCACCGTCGTGTATCCCCCCCGGTACCACACGAGCGGCGCCCCACCACGAGCATCCTCGCCCATCGCCACCACCTCGCCGACCCCGATCGTGTGATCCCCGCCGGAAAGCAGCTCGCGCAGGTCGCACACCAGCCATGCCAGTGCGTCGGCAAGCACCGGGACGCCGTGATCGGTCGAATACTCGACCGCCTCGAACTTCCGCTCGCCCGCGAGCTTGGATGCGAAGACCCCGGACAGCTCGTGATGATGGGCGCGCAGGATGTTGACCCCGAAGCGGCCCGTATCTCGAACGATGGGGAGGGTCCGTGCGGTGTTGTCGAAGCACACGAGCAGCAGCAGGGGCTCCAGCGACAGTGAGGTCAGCGCGTTGGTGGTCATCCCCACCGCTCCGTCGGGACCGGTGCCCGTGATCACCGCCACCCCCGTGGCGAAGCGCCCGATGATCGAGCGATATTCGAGGCGGTGGGGGCTCATCGGACGACGAGCGAGCCATAGAGCCCGAGAGTGTCGTGATTTGAAAGCGTGCAGAACAGGCGGTAGGTACCCGGGGGCAGCTGGACGTCGAGCGTCGCCCGCCCGCCCGCCGGAAGGACGGGCGTGCGGGCCAGCGCCGAGCGTCCGCGCCCGATGGCCAGCTGGTGAGCCACGGCGCCCGCGTTGCGCGCGAGGATCCTCAACCCTCCCGGTCGCGCCCGGCTGGTGGTGGGGGTGAGGTGGAACTCGCGCAGCGACACATCGAGCCGGCCTCGGCGTGCAGGAACGGGCGCGTCGCCACATGCCGCGATCCAGACTGCCGCGGCGAGGATGGCGGGCGCGACGTGGCGGGCGCGGACGGTGGGCATCGGGGGCCGGATTATCGCGTAGGATCATCGCGCCCATGACCCGTCGCCACGTTGTCATCCCCGTCCTGGTGATCGGTGCCGCCGCCGCGGTGACCGCCTGCGGGAAGGGCATCGACATCGAGAACAGCTCGCGGCTGAAGGCTGTGGAGACCAACCCCGTGTTCGCCGGCGAGGTTCCGCACATCCGCCACGGCGCTCAGCTCTTCTCCCAGCGCTGCTCGGGCTGCCACACGCTCGAAGCCGCGGGAACGCAGGGCTCGGCGACCTCGATCAAGTACCGCGTGCGCACCAACGGCCCCAACTTCGACATCCGCAAGGAGGGCTATGACCAGGTTCTCTACGCGATCCGCAACGGCGGCTTCTCGGGGGCCATCATGCCCCAGAACATCGTCGTGGGGCAGGACGCCGCCGATGTCGCGAAGTTCCTCTCCCGCTTCGCCGGCACGAAGGCGAAACGGGCCAAGGGCCCGACCGGATCCAAGCCCCCCGGCTGATCCGGAGGCGCCCATCCTCGATCTGAGGCTGATCCGCCGCGACCCCGATGCCGTGCGCGCCGCGCTCGCACGCCGGGGCGCACAGGCCGGCCTCGAACGCGTGCTCGAACTCGACGCCCGCTGGCTCGAGCTCACGCAGGAGCTCGAGCACATCCAGGCGGAGGTCAATGTCGCCAGCCGCGGGCGCAAGGGTCCCCCCAGCCCGGAGGACCGCGAGGCGCTGAGCGCGCTGAGCGAGCGCGGCCGAACCCTCAGCGACGAGCAGCGGCGCGTCGAGGAGGAGCGCGACGCCGCCCTGGCGACCGTCCCCAACCTCCCCGATCCCGAGGCACCGCTCGAGGAGACCGTTATCAAGGAGGTCGGGGATGCCGGCCTCACCGGACGCGACCACCTCGAGCTGGCCGGGGGATTGATCGACATGGAGAGCGCAGCCCGGGTCTCGGGCTCTCGCTTCGCCTATCTCAAGGGCGACCTCGTGCTGCTCGAGCTCGCGCTCGTGCGCTACGCGCTGGAAAAGGCTGCGGCGCAGGGCTTCGTCCCGGTGATCCCGCCGGTGCTCGTGCGTGAGCACGCGCTGTACGGAACGGGCTTCCTGCCCGACACCGAGCAGCAGATCTATCGCCTGCCCGATGACGACCTCTATCTCATCGGCACCTCGGAGGTCGCCCTGGCTTCACTGCACGCCGGTGAAATCCTGGAAGCGGGCGAGCTTCCCATCCGCTACGCCGGATTCTCCCCCTGCTTCCGGCGCGAGGCCGGGGCAGCGGGCAAGGACACCCGCGGCATCTTCCGCGTTCATCAGTTCGACAAGGTCGAATTGTTCGCCTTCGTGAACCCTGACGACGCCGCTGCCGAGCACGAGCGCCTGCTGGCGCTCGAGGAGTCGATCCTCGCCGAGCTGGAGGTTCCCTATCGGGTGGTGAACATCGCGGCGCATGACCTTGGCGCCTCGGCGTCCAAGAAATACGACTGTGAGGCGTGGCTACCCGGCCAGGGCCGCTACCGCGAGCTGACCTCCTGCTCGAACACCACGGATTATCAGGCGCGCCGGCTCGGAATCCGCTACCGCCCGAGCGATGGGGGAAGGCCTCATCCGGTGCATACCCTCAACGGAACCGCGGTCGCCGTGGGCCGCACGATCATCGCCCTGCTCGAGAACGGCCAGTGCCCGGACGGATCAGTCGAACTTCCTCAGCGGCTGGTGGACTACGGTGCCGCAGCGAAGTTGGCCTCGCCCCCAGAGCGCTAAAGTTCTTCGGGTTGGGCGTCCGACCTCATGGAGGCGGCCCGACGGAACGGGCCTCGAAGTCGAACTTCAGCAAGGAGGTGAGGATGCAGGCGGTTTCGCTCGAGCTACGACCTGATCGCGAGGGGGGTTGGGTACTGCGCTCGACCAACGGGGGGATGTCACCCGCCCATTTCACAAGCCGGCGCGACGCGGAGGTCGAGGCCGCCGCATACCTCGTGCGCGACGGGGGGGAGGGCGAGTTGCTGGTCTTCGACGCCCAGGGAAGGGTGCAGGAGGCCAAGCGTTGGAACTCCAACAGCCCATGAGGACCTGCCGCTAGCCCACGGCTCGCAGTGCCTGCGATCGCCCGGCGCAGTCGTAGAAGCCGCCGCCGGCAGAGCTTTGACCCGAGAATGCGGCGCTGGGCAGCGTGACCGCCGCGCACGCCTGTGTGACCGCCGACATGACCTTGCTGGCGCCTACGCGCCCGTCGCGGGCACGGCCGCCGCCGGGCCCCCCTCCCGCGCTGGTGAGGACCCAGCGGATCCGTCCCGCGCGCACCGCGTCGGCCAGCCAACGGACGTTGACCTCGCTCTCGCGGCCCGAGAAACCGCCGATCCCGGCCACGTTGGCGCCGGAGGCCACCACCTGCGACGCGGCGCCGGCCTGGCTCGATGTCGCGATCGTGCCGCCGGCATGCGTCTTGGCATAGCCGATCGCCTGTCGCAACGTCGTGGCATCGCCGCCGAACGGGTTCCCGCCGGGGCCTGCAGGCCCCCCACCCGGCGCGCCTGGGCCACCGCCGGGAGGGCCGGCCCC
>JALYZC010000180.1 GCA_030945905.1 Actinomycetota bacterium | reverse complement strand
GCTTGCGCCCGCCGTGCATGAGGCGCGCGAGGGCCGGGTACCCATGCTCGTCCTCACCGCCGATCGCCCGCCCGAGCTGCGTGACGTCGGGGCCGGGCAGACCATCGATCAGCTCAAGCTCTACGGGGGCGCCGTGAAGTGGTTCATGGAGGTGGGTACGCATACGGCCACGCCTGAGCGCCTGCGCTGGATGCGCGCGCTGGCCTGCCGGGCCTATCTGACCGCGCTCGAGGGCCGCCCCGGCCCCGTGCACCTCAACTTCGCCCTGCGTGAGCCCCTCGTCCTCGACGAGCCGCTGCCGCCCGACGCCGGCGGGCGTCCGGGCAGGGCGCCCTGGATCGCGCGGGCCGACCGGGATCCGCGACCGTCGCCTCACGCGCTCGAGCAGCTCGTGTCCGACCTGGAGGAGCGGCCGCTGGGGGTGATCGTGTGCGGGCGCATCGAGGGCGACCCGGCTCTGGGCGCGGCGGCGGCCGGCCTCGCCGCGACGGCAGGCTACCCGGTCCTCGCCGATCCCCTGTCCGGGGCCCGCAGCGGAGAGATGGCGGTCGCCCACTACGACGCCCTGCTGCGGGATCGCGCCTTCGCCGACGGCCACGCTCCCGAGCTGGTGCTTCGCGTCGGCGACCTGCCGACGTCCAAGCCCCTGCGCGCCTGGCTGGCCGCAATGCCCGGCGCGCTCCAGGTGGCGCTCGACGCCGAGGCGGCGTGGCAGGACCCAGACGCCGTCACCGCCCGTGTGGTGGCGGGCGATCCGGCCGCCACCCTCGCCGAGGCCACCGCGCGCCTGTCGCGAGGCGCGGACGGTGGCTGGGTCCAGGCGTGGCGCCGAGCCAACGACAGCGCGCACGACGCGATCACCGCCACGCTCGCCGACGAGCTCTCAGAGCCCTGGACGGCCGCCGCGCTCGGCGCCCGCCTCCCCCCCGACGCGACCCTGTTCGTCGCCTCCTCGATGCCAGTGCGCGACGTCGAGACGTTCGTCGCCGCCCGTGATGACCCGCCACGCGTGCTCGGCAATCGTGGCGCCAACGGGATCGACGGGACCGTGTCCGCGGCCTTTGGCGCGGCAGCGGCGGGGTCGGGCCCGGTGGTCCTGCTGATCGGCGACGTAGCGCTGGCCCACGACATCGGCGGCCTGCTCGCGGCCTCGCGCCTCGGGCTGGCGATCACCATCGTCCTGCTCAACAACGACGGGGGCGGGATCTTCCACTTCCTCCCGGTGGCCGGCGAGACCGACGCATTCGAGGAGCACGTGGCCACGCCACACGGCCTGGACTTCTCGCACGCCGCGGCGCTGTACGGGTGCAGCCACGAGCGCATCGAATCGACCATCGCGTTCGGCGATGCCCTGGAGCGCTCACTCAGCGCCGAGCGGACAACGATCCTCGAGATCCGCACCGACCGCGCCGACAACGTCGAACTCCACCGGCGCGTGTGGAGCGCCGTGGAGCAGGCGCTGGAGGCGCCTTACCGGTAGCCGCACCTCGCCGGGTCGAGCCGGCCGGCACCGTCGTCTGCATCAGGAAAGGTCACACCGATCTCAGTGCAGCACGGTGCTACACTCGGCCTCGTGCCGACGCGACATCCACGCAAGATGGTCACGCTGACGCCAGAGCGCGCAGCGCTTCTCGACCAGGTTGCGATGCTGGAGGGCAACAGTCCCGACCTCGGCGGCCTTGTCGAAGAGGGGGCCCACGCACGCCTCGAACGACTGAGGCGGGCGTCGGCATCCACTCGGGCAGCCCGGCGCCGACTGGCCGACCGCGTTCGTGAGCGCTCGCTGGGCCAGGGTGTCGATGCAGCCGACCGAGTCAAGCACCTCGGTCTCGAGCCGTGAAAGTCCCTTGCTGCTGCTTGACAACTCGGCATGGGCACGCCTGGAGTCGCCCTCGCTGGCCGAGGCCCGTCGCCTCGAGATCGCAGCGCTGATCGAAAACGACGGGATCGCGGTCTCGGCGCCGTTCCTGCTCGAGGCCGGATGGTCGGCCCGGAGCGCAGCCCATCATGAAGAACTGCTCGCGGAACTTCTCCAGCTACCGTTTCTGCCCATCGACGCCAACGTCGAGCGCGGCGCTCTCTCGGCGCAGCGGGACCTCGCACGCCGTGGTCATCACCGCAGCGCGTCGCCGTCGGACCTGCTGATCGCCGCCTGCGCGCACGTCAACAGCGCCGGGATCCTCCACTACGACCATGACTACGATGTTCTGGCCGATCTGACCGGACTCGCATTCGAATCCATCTGGCTCGCCGAACCAGGGACGCTCTGCGTCAGTAGTGCGTACCGGGTTCGCTCCAAATAGCCGTCAGGCGGCTCGATCGATGATGTCGCGGCAGGTCGTGGAGGTCCGAGCCTGTCCTCGTCTTCGCCGAGGCCGAGGACTCGATTGAGGGCCCGGCGGTGCTCGCTTTACGCCTCCAGCGCTCTCCAAGCTGACCACGGAGGACCAGTCCGCGGTTCCTGACGACGACGTGCCGCGGTTGCTTCACCTGCGGCCCGATCGGTTTCACGGCTGCCCGACGAGAACGCGGCGGTCCTGCCTCTCAGCCCGCAAGCACGGGCAGCAGCGCCTGGAGCTTCATCTCGGTCTCGGCGAGCTCGGCGGCGGGATCGGAATCGCGCACCACCCCGACGCCGGCATAGCAGCGGGCCAGCGACCCCCGGAGCAGTGCGCTGCGCAGCCCGACGCAGAACTCGCCGTCCTCGGTGGCGTCCGTCCAGCCCACCGGCCCGGCGTACCAACCGCGGTCCAGGCCCTCGAGAGCCGGGATCAGCGCCTCAGCGCGAGCGAAGGGCTCGCCCCCCACTGCAGGCGTCGGGTGCAGCATTCCGGCGAGATCGACCGCGCCGATCGGCTCGGCGAGCTGGGCGCGAATGGGGGTGGCGAGGTGCTGGATGTTGGCCATCCGAACCAGCACGGGGTCGGGCGCCGCCGTGACCCAGAGCGAGTGCTTGCGCAGGGTCTGCTGGATGCGGCGCGCCACGATCGCCTGCTCCTCACGATCCTTGGCGCTCTGGAGCAGCTGCTCGCCGAGATGGGCGTCGACCGCGGGGTCCGCGCTGCGCCGCGTCGAGCCGGCCAGGGCGATCGTGCCGGCCCGGTGCCCCTCACGGCGCACGAGCAGCTCGGGTGTCGCGGCGACGAACGTGGCGTCCCCGGATCCGACCGCCAGCACGTAGCACTGCGGAAACGCTTCGCGCAGCACCCCGAGGATGGCACCGGGATCGTGCGCCGCCGGGGCGTGAACGTCCACGGCTCGAGCCAGGATCACCTTCTCCAGCTCCCCGGCGCGGATGCGTTCGACGGCGCGCGCCACGGCGGAGACGTAGTGCTCGGGCGGCATCGCGCCGGCGATCCGGGCGCGTTCCGCGGGGGCGGGG
>JALYZC010000148.1 GCA_030945905.1 Actinomycetota bacterium | reverse complement strand
CCGGCGGCCTGCCGCCAGGCAGCGGCCGGCGCGGTCTCATAGCCCGAGGGGCCCGGAGCGGTGAGCAGCGCGCGAAGGACGTCGGGGATCGCCACGCTAGTCCGCAAGCAGCTGTCGCAGGACGAAGGGCAGGATTCCGCCATGGCGGAAGTACTCGACCTCCTTGGGGGTGTCGATCCGCACCCGGCAGGTGAACTCGGTGTCGTCGGCGCGCACGATGAGCTCGCGCGTCCCGCCACCGTCGAGACCGGCGATGTCGAAGGTCTCCCTTCCCGTCAGACCCAGTGAGTGCACCGAGTCACCGTCGGCGAACTGAAGAGGGAGCACGCCCATTCCCACGAGGTTTGACCGGTGGATGCGCTCGTAGCTCTCCGCGATCACCGCGCGGACGCCGAGCAGGAGGGTGCCCTTAGCCGCCCAGTCCCGCGACGAACCGGAGCCGTAGTCCCTGCCGGCCAGGACCACGAGCGGCGTTTGCGCTTGCGCGTAGCGCATGGCGGCGTCGAAGATCGGCATCTGCTCCTCGGAGGGCAGGTGCATCGTCACGCCGCCCTCGGTGTCGGGGGCGAGCTGGTTACGCAGGCGGATGTTGGCGAAGGTGCCGCGCACCATCACCTCGTGGTTGCCGCGGCGCGAGCCGTAGGAGTTGAAGTCCGACGGCTCGACGCCGTGCTCGACGAGATAGCGCCCGGCCGGGGAATCCTTGCGGATGGACCCCGCGGGAGAAATGTGGTCGGTGGTCACGCTGTCGCCCAGCAGTGCGAGCACGCGGGCTCCTGCGATGTCCTGTACGACCGCGGGCTCGCGTTGCATGCCTTCGAAGTAGGGGGGGTGGCGCACGTACGTGGACGTGTCGCTCCACGCGAAGCGCTCGCCGCCCGGGACCTCGAGTGAGTTCCAGCGCTCGTCGCCGTCGAACACCTCGCCGTAGGACTTGCGGAACATGTCCGACTGCACCACGGTCTCGATGAGCTCGGCGACCTCGCGTCCGGAGGGCCAGAGCTCGCGCAGATAGACCGGTTCGCCGGCCTGGTCGGTGCCGAGGGGATCGGAGTACACGTCGATGTCCATCGTTCCCGCCAGCGCGTAGGCCACGCACAGCGGAGGCGAGGCGAGATAATTCATCCGGACGTCCTGGTTGATGCGGCCCTCGAAGTTGCGGTTGCCCGACAGGACCGCGCAGACCGCGAGGTCGCCCTCGTCGATCGCGGCGGAGATCGCCGGCGGCAGCGGCCCGGAGTTGCCGATGCATGTCGTACAGCCGTAGCCGACGAGGTTGAAGTTCAGTGCCTCGAGGTGCTCGGTGAGCCCCGCGCGGTCGAGGTACTCCGTCACGACCTTGGACCCGGGGGCCAGCGACGTCTTCACCCACGGCTTGACCGTGAGCCCGCGCTGCACCGCGTTGCGGGCGAGGATGCCGGCCCCCAGCATGACTGAGGGGTTGGAGGTGTTCGTGCACGATGTGATGGCGGCGATCACCACGTGACCGTGGTCGATGGCGAACGCTTCGCCGCCTTGCGACTCGACGCGGACGGCCGCGGGGGATCGCTCGGCCATCGCCGTTGCCGGCGCAGGCTTCGGGCGGGGCGGCGATGCCCCCAGGTCATGATGGCCGGGCACGTTGTTCGACGGAGGATCCGAGGCCGGAAAGGTCTCCTCGATCGCCTCATCGTGCGCATCGGCGACCGACTCGGCCTCGTCGCCGATGTAGGCGGCGAGCGCCTGACGAAATGCCGCCCTGGAGTCGGTGAGTGGAATCCGGTCCTGGGGGCGCCTGGGCCCGGCCAGGCTCGGCACGACGTCGCCCAGGTCGAGCTCGACGTGCTCCGAGTAGGTCGGCTCCTCCGAGCCCTCGTCGTGGAAGAGGCCCTGCTCGCGTGCGTAGGCCTCGACCAGCTCGATGTCCTCGACCGACCGCCCTGAGAACGCGAGGTAGCGCAGCGTCTCGGCATCGATCGGGAAGATCGCGCAGGTCGAGCCGAACTCGGGCGACATGTTTCCGATCGTCGCGCGGTCGGCCAGCGGCAGGTTGCCCAACCCCGGCCCGTGGAACTCGACGAACTTGCCCACGACGCCGTGCTCGCGAAGCATCTCGGTCACCGTGAGTACGAGATCGGTTGCCGTGGCCCCCTCCGGAAGCTCGCCGAACAGACGCACCCCCAGGACCTGCGGAATGAGCATCGAGACAGGCTGACCGAGCATCGCCGCCTCGGCCTCGATTCCCCCGACGCCCCAGCCGAGCACGCCCAGGCCGTTGATCATCGTGGTGTGGGAGTCGGTGCCCACCAGCGTGTCGGGGTATGCCTGGCCGCCGTCGGCGAACACCACCCGTGCCAGGTACTCGAGGTTGACCTGGTGCACGATGCCGGTGTCGGGCGGGACGACGCTGAATCCCTGGAAGGCGCTCTGACCCCAGCGCAGGAACGCGTAGCGCTCCTGGTTACGCTCGAACTCGAGGTCTGCGTTGCGCTGGAACGCGCTCCGCGTGCCGAACGCATCGACCTGCACGGAGTGATCGATGACCAGCTCCGCGGGCACGAGCGGATTGATCGCGCTCGGGTCTCCGCCATGGGCCGCCATGGCATCGCGCATGGCGGCCAGGTCGACCACGGCGGGGACGCCGGTGAAGTCCTGCATGAGCACCCGGGCAGGGGTGAAGGCGATCTCCCGCGAGGGCTCGGCGGCGTGGTCCCACGAGGCCAGGGCCTCGATGTCGTGCGTGCGGACCGACGTCCCGTCCTCGGTGCGCAGCAGGTTCTCCAGCAGGATCTTCAGGGAGAACGGCAGGCGCGCGACATCGAAGGCGGCCTGCAGCGCGTCCAGGCGAAAGATCTCGACTTCGCGGTCGCCCGCCTTCAACGTTGCGCGGGCATTGAAGGAGTTGTGAGACAGGTCGGCTCCTGGGGAAAAGGCGTGATCCTAGTCTCGCAGGCGCCGTGCGGGGCGCCTCGGCGTCGGTGGAGCCCGGCACGAAAGGTGCCCCCTGGCTGGGACGGATGCTGCGGCGTCCTTCAGGCGGCGTGTCGAGAGCTCAGCGGTGACGACCGGTGGGCGGAGCCGGACGGCGAGTCGTATTCAAAAGGATCGACACGTTGTCCGAGTTGGCGTTGGCGACGGCGACGTCCTGTCGTGCGTCGCCGTTGAAGTCGCCGACCGCCGCCGAGAAGGGGCCGGTGCCGGCCGCGAAGCTGGCCGGGCGGGTGAAGCTACGGGCGCCATGCCCCAGCAAGATCAACACGTTGGCTGGGACGGGCTGCGCGACCGCGAGGTCCTGTCTCTTGTCGGCGTTGAAGTCGGCGATCGCCACCGAGTTGGCGAAGGCGCCGGCGGCGAAGTGCGCGGGGGCCGAGTAGCCGCCGGTCCCGTCTCCCAGCAGGATCGATACGTCGGCCAAGGGGCCGTTGGCGAGCTCCTGTAGCGACGCG
>JALYZC010000139.1 GCA_030945905.1 Actinomycetota bacterium | reverse complement strand
GGCTGGTCCTCAAAGCGCATTTAGAGCTCCTCCTGAGATTTGATTCGTTCCCCGAGGACGTCGACGCTGTCGTAGTGGTCGACCCCCTTCTGACGCAGAATGTCCCGACTCTGGGGCTGGGGCTGCTTCTTGTTGCGGGCCCCGTGGTTGACCGTGCCGTGGTACTGCAGCTTCTTGTAGAAGTAGGCGACCACCTTGTCCTGCGGGCCGCGAGCGCCGCCGGCGCGGGCCCACGCCGAGGGAACCTTGTCGGCCCGGTCCCAGATCGGCTCGCGGTTGCCCGTCTTCATCGACATCCGCCGCAGCCGGCGGATGCCGCCACCGTAGACCTTCGAGATCCCGCCCGACAGCGCAGAGCCCGGCGGGGCCTTGTGGAACGGGCTGTACTTGTCGGGGAACCCCGGCATCGTGCACCCGATGCAGGGTCCGCCCGCGACCATGCAGCCGCCCATGTGGTTGATGGCGCCGCGCTCGGTGATGTTGCACTGCACGACGGGGCCCCAGCAGCCGATCTCCACCAGGCACTGGTTGTCGCCCGGCTCCTCGGAGAAGACGCCCTCCTCGTAGTAGCCCGCCTTGACGCAATGGCGGTGCACGGTCTGGTCGAACTGCCAAGCGGGGCGTCCGATGTCGTCGAACTCCGGCATCGGGCCGATCCCGTCGAGGTAGCGGAAGAGCTGGCCCACGGCCTCGGTGAAGTTGTCGCCGATCGGCGCGCATCCCGGGACGTTGACCACGGGAATCCCGCGGGCCGAGCGGTACTGCGGCCCCAGGAAGTCCATCACGCCCATCGAGCCGGTGAGGTTGCCCGCTGCCGCCGGGATGCCGCCGAAGGACGCGCAGGTCCCGATGGCGACGGTCGCGACGGCTCGAGGCGCCATGGCCACCACCCAGTCGGTGACGCGCACCGGTTGATCGGCGCCTCTGGCCGACCCCATGCGCTGCGGCCAGTCGGCTCCCACGCCGAGTGCCGCGAAGTGGCCCCGGTCGAGAACCTGATCATCGGGGATCGAACCCTCGACGACCAGCATGAAGGGCGCATCGAGCGTTCCCTCCACGGCCTGCCGGAAGGGGGCCATGAAGGCCTCCCCGGACTCCTCGGAGATCATCTGGTGGTGCATGATCACCTGGGGCATGGCCGGGATCCGTCCCAGGATCAGGTCCTCCAACGACGGAGTGGTCGCTCCCAAGGCGGCGACCGAGCACCCGTCGCAGCCCATGCCCTGGAGCCAGAACATGTGCACGACGCTCTGGCTGACGCCCTCGTGCACCCCGGAAAAGCCGTTGTGGCCGCGGGGTGCGCCTGATTCAAAAGCCATGTTCCGTTCTCCTCCCTGCTCTCTCCCGTCAACGCGTGCCGCACGCGAGTGTCCCACCCGCGCACTGCGTCACGCTACACGGGCTACATGAATGCTGACCGCCGGTAGACTGGCACGATAGATGTACATTACACCTAACGGGGCGCCAGGGCCAAGGCGTACCCCGAAACCTTCGTCGGCTACCCTCCGCGACGTGATGCGCCAGGGCGAAATCGACCAACCCATGCGGCGGTCGCCGCGAGGAGGATGATCCAGATATGTGCCTTGCTATCCCCGGTCAGATCGTCGACGTCATGGACGAGAAGAACCACATCGCCAAGGCTGAGGTCTCAGGCGTGCGACGCAACGTGAACATCGGCCTGCTGGCCGAGGGCCCGGACGCCGTGGGCGTCGGCGACTGGGTGTTGATCCACGTCGGCTTCGCCATGTCGAAGATCGACGAGGAGGAGGCGCAGGCCACGCGCGAGTTCCTGCTGTCGCTCGGAGAGGCCTACGAGGCCGAGTTCCAGGAGCTGCAAGCCAGCAACATCGGGTAGTCGGGCCAGGCGGCAGGTCGGCCCTACGCGCCTGCAGCACGCGCCGGCGTCTCTGACTCCGACGAAATCCTGCCCGGCGGCAGTCGGGGCGTAAAGGCCCGTGCCGACGACGCTTCAGGCTCACGGCGGAATGCAGCCCGGCGTCTGGTTGCGGAGGGCGGTTGCCGGCGTAAGCAGCCCGGGCGGGGTGGGCCCCAGCCCCTGAACGAAGAATAGCGGCGCGCAGTTGATCGAGTTGGCGTGCGTGTTGATCTTCGTGACCCCGGCGATGATCTGATCGAAGTCGCTTTTGATCCCGGCGACGAGCGCGGAGGAGATCAGCTGGTCGCCCCGCTGGTTGATGCCTTTCACTCCATGGGTCGGGCCTTCGGTGTCAATGCTCCTGACCACAGGGTCCAAGGCCAGGAATGTGGGCTGGATCCGCTTGATGACGTTGGCGCTGATCGAGTTGCCGCTGGAGTTGCGCGAGCCAACGGCCGCACGAATCGTGGCCACCCGGTTACCGATCGAGCCCACGAGACCGCTGATCGAGCCCACGGCTCCGCCGATCGCGGC
>JALYZC010000138.1 GCA_030945905.1 Actinomycetota bacterium | reverse complement strand
CCCGAGGAGCGTCCGGCGCGCTAGCGCTCGCGGCGGGGAGGACGAGGCCGCGGCCGCGAGCGCGACCGCGAGCGCGCGCCACGGGGTGGACGGGACGACCGTCCCGAGCCCGAGGAAGACCCTGCGCCCGAGTCGGCCCCCGTCGAGGGCGTCGTGGACCTGCTGGGCAACGGGTCGGGCTTCGTGCGCGTCTCGCCGCCCGACCCCTCCGACAACGACGTCTACATCTCGGCCGCACAGGTGCGGCGGTGCGAGCTGGTGTCCGGCGATGTCGTGGCGGGACCGGTCCGTCCCCCGCGGCGCTCGGAACGCTATCCATCGCTCGTCCGCGTCGACACGATCAACGGCGCGCCCGCGGACCAGGTGGCGGCCGGCACGCGCTATGACGACCTGCCCGCGGCGTTTCCCGACCAGCGCTTCGCGCTGGGCTCGGAGGACCTGACGGTTCGAGCCATCGAGTGGCTGACGCCGTTCGGTCGCGGCTCCCGCGTGACGATCGTCGGCGTGGAGCGGTCGGGCAAGACCGAGGCCCTGTTGCGCCTGGTCGGCCCGCTGGCCGCCGGCGCCGAAGGAGAGGACGGCTACGAGCTGTCGGTGGTGCTCGCCGGCGTGCGCCCGGAGGAGATCGGCGCGTGGCGGGCCGGTCCAGTGGCCCCGTCGGCGGCCGTGAGCTTTGCCGCGTCGCCCGACTCACAGGCGCAGGCCGTCGAGGGCGCCATCGAGCAGGCGCGCCGGCGTGCGGCCCGGGGGGCTCACGTCGTGCTGCTCATCGACACCCTCGACGCGCTGAGCCCGGGCGCCGCCCGACGAGCGCTCGGCGCTGCCCGGCGGATCGTCGACGGCGGGTCGCTGACCATCGTGGCCACCGCGCGAACTCCGGTCGGGGGCGAGACGACCGTCATCGCGCTCGACGAGAAGCTGGCCGGCGCCCGGCGCTACCCGGCGCTCGACCTGCGAGCGAGCGGCGTCCTGCGCCCGGAGCTGCTCGTGGGCGAAGCCGGGGCCGAGGCGATCGCCACCGCGCGCGCCGAGGTCGCGGGGGCCGCCGGGTGACGCGGCCGTCGCGCTCTCAGCGCGGCACGTAGGCCACGCGGTCCCAGGATGGCTCGGGTGCGAGCTCGATCGGCTCGCCGTTGCGCTCCGGCTGGATGTAGGCGAACGTGCAGGTGTCCTCGTCGTAGGCGACGTCGAGCTCACCTTCGATGACGCGCTGGTCAAGCCAGGCGCTGCGGAACACCAGCCGGCGCAGCCAGTGCACCAGCGAGCGCTCCGCCGGGCCGCAGAGGTCGGGCCAGCAGTCGTTGACGTGCTCACCCAGCGCCGAGGCCGGGTCGTGCACCTCACCGTTGACCACGAGGTTGACGAGGTCCTCGACCTCGGGCTCGCTGAGCTGACCGTCGACGAAGCCGACCTTCAACGACGCCTGCTCACAGCGCTCGCTGAAGTCGCGCTCGTTGAAGGTGAAGCGCAATTCTCCATACTCGAGGACGAAGTCCTGGCCGGAGTCGTAGTTGCCGCGACGCGTGGTATCCATGGGTCAGAGCCGGGGTCTCCGGGCGTCGGCATCATATGCCCGGTTCCTCCCCGGCGGGACGGCCTGAATGCGAACTTGCAGGCCGGGGGGAGACACGGTCGCTACGGGACGCTCGCGGCCGACCGCACGGGGCGGGCGTGCGGCGCGATGAGGCCGCTGGCGAGACGGTGCGCACGCTCGGGCGCGAAGACGCAGAACGCCAGTACGCCGGCGAGCGGCAGTGTCCACGTCAGGTAGCAGGCGTTGATCAGCCCGGGATCGCCGGTCGGCGCGATGACCCGATCCATCATCACGATGGCGGCGAGGGTGTAGGCCGACAGGATGGGCACGCGGCGGCGCAGCCCCTCGTAGGCAAGCAGCGCGAGGAGGAAGGGCTCGTGGTGGTAGCTGAAGGTCAACGGGTCGAGCAGGCAGCGCAGAAGGAACACGAGGGCCAGGAGCTGGAGGACCTCTTCCGGATGGCTGCCCCGCCGCCGGCGGAGATACAGCAGGCCGACCCCGATCGCGATTACCGCCACGATCGGATGGGTGAGCCGGCCGACCGACGCGGGCAGCGAGTACTGCACGAGCTTGGCCTGGCGTCCGCTCACACTCGTCCCCCGGCCCGTCGAGGCCGTTGAGACGGGCCACCACAGATTCGTGGCCGTCACCGTGTGCTCGAAGCCATCGGAGACGCTCACACGCTGCTGCGCGGCGTCGAAGCGCTGCGGGTTGCCGGCCAGCATCGGCAGCGTCAACGTCACGACGACGGTAACCGCGGCGAGGCCCACGCGCAGGCGGCCACCCGCCGGGGCGGCCGCGAGCACGGGTACGACGGCCAGCAGGGCCCATTGCTTGGTGGCCAGCGCCGCGCCGAGCACCAGGCCGGCGGCCAGCACGCGCCCGCGTCCCGCGGCCAGGACGGCGCCCACGCACAGCGCGGCGCCGAGGATCTCCTCCGGGTGCCCATAACGCAGCGCCTGATAGGTCAGGGGATTGACCACGAGCGCCCCCGGGACGAGCACGCACAGCATCCACGAGCGTCCCCGGCGGGCCATGACTCGGGCCAGCCAGACGGCCAGCCAGCCGGCTGCGAGCACACAGGCGAACGCCCCGAGTCGGTAGACCAGCAGGTCGCTGCCGCCGAGCAGGTCGGCGAACCCGGCGAACGGGGCGCGCACCAGCAGCGAGAACGACCCCATGGGGGGCTGCTGGGCGAAGAAGGTAGAGAGGTCGAGCCGGCCGAGGGCCTGGATGGACGCCCCGGGGTCGTCGCAGAGCTCGGTGACGCAGGACGGCGCCAGGTAGTCGATGCCCAGCCCGCTGGCGAACGCGACCATGGCGCTCACGGCGACGGCGAGGGCCACGGCGACGCCCCATCGAGGAGACGGGCCGTGGTCGGAGCCGCGGGCCGGGTGCGGGGTCATCGCGTGAGCATCGGCAGTGCTCGTGCCGGCCATGAGCCGCTCGCGCGGCTTCAGCGCGCGGCCGGCGTGCCGGAATCCAGGACGAGCGGTCCCAGCTGGGCGAGAGCGGGCTGCGTCAGGGTCAGCGGCCCGCTCCCGCGGTAGCGCAGCAGGGTGAGCTCTCGCCGCGCCACGCGTTGCGCGAGGCCAAAGCCTCCCGGGCCGACCGGCGGGGTCCCGGCCGAGAGCTGACCTACGACGTCGATCTCCTGCACGCGAGCGCCCGGCGCCACCGGCGTCGTGGGATGTCCGTACACGGCAAGCGGCGCGACGTTGAAGCCCGGCGAGACCAGCAGGGCGCGTGCCCGGGAGGGAGGTCCGATGGCGTGGGCCAGGCCGCGCCAGTCCGCGCGCTGGAGGCCGGGTTCGCCGACCACGCGGTGATCGACCCACAACCCAATGGCCCCGAGGGCCGCGGCCGCGAGCAGGCCGAGGGGCGCGGCGCGTCGGACGGCGAAGGCGGCCCCGATCGCCACCGACAGGGGAATCCAGGCGGCCAGCAGATTGCGATCCTGGAAGAAGTCGATCGGCGTGAGGACCAGGGCGAGCGGCACCAGGATCGTGCCGGCTCCGACGAGCGCGGCGAGACCGGCGCCCGAGCGCTCGCCCTGGTCGCCTTGCCGCAGCAGCAGCGCCAGCGCCCCGACCAGAAGCACAGCCGCGGGAATGCTCCACAACGAGCGCGGCTGGGTGCCCGTGGTGATCGAGTGGGTCCCGGCGCTCAAGAGCTCCTGCCCCGCCGCCCTGATACGGTCGCCGAGGTCGCTGGCCGCGATCCAGGCCGTGCGGCCGCTGGCCTCCTGGTGCCGAGCCAGCGGGAGCAGCGCCGCGCCGACCGCGCCGATCGCGGCGACCGCGCAGATCACCGGTCCGCGTTGCGAGCGTCGCCAGCGCCACAGCAGGGCCGCCGCCTCGGGGAGGATGAGAAACGCGCTGAAGTAGTGCGTGGTCAGCGCCGCGGCGCAGGCAAGGGCCCAGACGGCCAGACGCAGCCCGCCCGGCTGCTGCCAGGCCCGGACGAAGAGCAGAAACGACAGCGCACCCAAGCACGCCATCAGCGCGTACGAGCGAGCTTCCTGGGAGTACCAGACGAGCGTGGGGTTGACGGCGCACAGCCCCGCCGCGACGAGCCCCGCCGTACGGTGCACGAGCCGGCGGCCCGCGGCCCACACCAACGGCAGGGTCGCGACGCCGGCCACCGCGGAGAGCGAACGCAGCCCCGCCTCGGAGACCCCAAAGATCCTGGTCCAGACCCAGCCGAGGACGTAGTAGAGCGGCGGCGTCGATTCCGAGCGCGGGATGGCGTCGATCATCGCCCCCAACGGCTGGTCGAGGATCCGGACGGTGACCGACTCGTCGAACCAGTAGCTCTGCATGCCGAGATGGCGAAACCGCAGCCATGCGCCGAGCGCCACGATCCCGCCGAGCACAAGTACGTCGGTGCGCGCCAGCCTGGAGAGGAGGGTCCTCGGGCCGCCCACCGCGGCGAGGGAGCTGGTGGCCATTGCGCCCGATGCTAGAGCGTGGCGAACTCGTCAGTGGCGGGCTGCTCGAGCGCGTCGACCGTGAACTGTCCGCTCAGGCGGCCGCGGCGGATCCCCGCTTGGCGCGTTGGCGTTGGGGGCTGATCCGGATCACGTCCCAGGCGAGATGACAGCGTTCCAGCCCCGCGATGAGCCAGCCGCTGGGGTCGAGCTGCCAGCGACCGAGTCCGTGACGGGCGGAGGTCGGGAAGGCGTGGTGGTTGTTGTGCCAGGCTTCACCGAGGGCGAGCGGTGCGAGCCAGGCGAGGTTGCGGGAGTGATCGGAGGTTGCGAACGGTCGGCGGCCGAAGTAGTGGCAGAGCGAGTTGATGCTGAAGGTCGCGTGATGCAACAGGAACACGCGGACCGCTCCGCCCCACAGCAGCGCCGTGAGGCCGCCCACGACGGAGCCGGTCAGCGCCACGCCGAGGCCGAAGGGGATGGCCAGCCCCACCACCACCCAGAGCGGGAAGGTGCGGCTGATGAAGCGCAGGTCGCGGTCGGCCAGCAGATCCTTTGCGTAGCGCGCGGGGTTGGCCATGTCCTTGCCGCGGAACATCCACCCGAGGTGCGCGTGGCCGAGTCCGTGCAGCGCTCCGCGCCACCCCGGGGCATTCTTTAGGTGGGGGCTGTGCGGGTCGCCGGGATGATCGGAGAAGCGGTGGTGCTTGCGGTGGGTGGCGGCCCATTCGACCACCGGCCCCTCGACCGCCATCGAGCCCAGGACGGCCAGCAGCGCTCGCAACGCGCGCGTTGTCTTGAAGCTACGGTGCGTGAAGAGCCGGTGGTACCCGACGGTGATGCCCAGCCCGGTGAGGGTGTAGGTGATCGCCAGCACGAGCAGGTCCTGCCAGTGCAGGGCTCCGCCCCAGGCCAGCCATCCGGCCAACCCAAGCGCGGCCGGCGGGACCGCGAAGACCATCGTGCGCACCACGCGCTCGGAGGTCTCATGCTCGATCGGGACCATCTCCGCGGTGCCGCGCCCGGGCTGGTGCTGACGTACTGTGCTCATCTGAGCCTCCTGTGGTCCCCAACTCCGTCGAGCGCAAGGCGCCGCCGGTGTTGAGTCTCATCGATGGAGACGGGCCTGGTCTGCCCTGAGGGCACGACCCGTCTAGGCGGAGGCCATCCGTCGGCTAGTTCACACGTCGGCTGGTCGGCTGGTCAGCAACCGTCCGCAGTCAACGCTACTGCATCGTGGGGCGAGCACAAGATCGCGCCTGGCTGCGGCGAGGTCGGGGGCGAATCGGTTGGCGTCGCCGCCTCCTTCGCTCCGTGACCGACGACCGCGCGACCATCCTCGTCGTCGAGGACGATGACGCCACCCGGACCTTCCTCGGTGACAACCTCACCGCCGACGGCCACGAGGTGCTGGTGGCGGACACCGTGCGCGACGGGCTGCGGCTGCTGGAGTACAAGTACCCGGACCTCGTGGTGGTGGATCTCGTCCTGCCCGACGCCGACGGGCTCGAGCTGATCGCGCGCGTGCGTGCCGCGGACGGGGTGGCCACGCGCCTGAACCCCGACACCCCGCTGCTGGTGCTCTCGGGCCGCGCGGGGGAGCTCGATCGCCTGCGCGGATTCGATCGCGGCGCCGACGATTATCTGGTCAAGCCGTTCAGCTACCCCGAGCTGCGGGCCCGGATCGCAGCGCTCCTGCGCCGCGCCGACCGCCGCCGGCGGCTGGGTCGCCTGCGCGTGGGCGCGCTCGAGGTCGATCCCCCCTCTCGGGAGGTCACTCTGGGGGGCCGGCGGATCGAGCTCTCCCAGAAGGAGTTCGCGCTGCTGCGCACCCTGGCCTCCGAGCCCACCCGGGTGTACACCAAGGAGGAGCTGCTGCGCACGGTGTGGGGGTTTCGCTCGATCGGTTCGACGCGCACGCTGGACTCCCATGCCTGCCGGCTGCGACGCAAGCTCGGTGCGGGCGGCGACCGCTTCGTGGTCAACGTGTGGGGCGTCGGCTACCGGCTGATCGACGGTCCGGTCGCGGCATGAGCTCGGCGCTGGCGCTCGCCGGCTGGGGCCTGGCCTTCACGGCGCTGGCGGCCGCGGCGCTCGTCGTGCGCCGGCTCGAGCGCCGCAGCGAGCTGGTGGCCCGGGCATGTCATGAGGTGCGAGGGCCGTTGACGGCGGCGCGGCTCGGCTTGCATCTCGTCGGCGGAGCCCACGCTGGGGGTGGGAGCCGGCTGGCCGCCATCGACCTCGAGCTGCGTCGAGTCGGACTCGCCCTCGATGACCTCCAGGCCGCCCGCGCAGGCAGGCGCGCGCGAGATCGCCACGAGGCGGTGCCGGTCACCGCCCTTCTGCACGACGCGGTCACCTCCTGGCGCCCGGTGGCCCGCGCCGTCGGTCGCGACCTGCGGCTGGAGTGGCGGGCCGGAGACGCCGTCGTGGAGGGTGACCGCGTCCGCCTCGCGCAGGCCTGCGGCAACCTTCTCGCCAACGCGATCGAGCACGGCCAGGGGCCGGTCTGCGTGGGCGGCCACGCGGCCGAGGGCCGGGTTCGCATCGAGGTCGCCGATCAGGGCCCCGGGCTCCCCGCACCGGTGGCCGATCTGGCCCGGCGGCCGCGAGGCGGCCGTGGCCGGCGCGGGCGCGGGCTGGCGATCGCGGCGGAGATCGCGGC
>JALYZC010000135.1 GCA_030945905.1 Actinomycetota bacterium | reverse complement strand
CTAGCCCGCATGGCACGTGATCGCAAGAAGGCGAAGCAGCGCCAGCGCCGCCAGCAGCGCACCGGGTCGCGTGCCGCCGTGGCCCACCGCCTGGGCGCCGAGCCTGACACGCCGGAGGACGATCTCGGGGCCCCGGATCCGCTCGAGCACGCCTCGGCGGACATGGAGATGGCCGAGGCCGCCACCCGTGGCGTCCCGCCCGTCGACGAGCCCGGCGAGGGCGACGCGGGAGAGGTCTTTGCAGACGAGCTCGAGCCCGTGGCTGCCGGCGGAGACGACGGCGGTGGCGGCGACCACGGCGGCGGGGCTGCGGGCGGACACGACCGCGGCGACGGCGAGCACGGCGGCGGCAGGGCATCCGAGGGGGCAAGCCCCGAACGGGCTCGGGCGGGCGGCAGTCGCTTCATCAACTTCCTCCGCGCATGCGTCGCCGAGCTGCGCCGCGTCCAGTGGCCCGATCGCCGGCAGGTAACCCAGGCCACCGGCGTGGTCATGGGATTTGTCATCATCGCCGGCGCCTACCTCGGCGTACTCGACGCGCTCTGGTCGCGCGTCGTCAACGCCATCCTCTGACCACTCTCGACCAAGGCCTCCTCTACGAATGTTTCGCTGGTACGTCGTCAACACCTATTCCCGGCACGAGAACAAGGTCAAGCACAACCTCGAGCACCGAGTCGTCTCCTTGAGTCAGCAACGCGCCGTGCGCCAGGTGGTCGTGCCCACCGAGGCGGTCTCCGAGATGAAGGACAACCAGAAGATCACGATCGAGAAGCGAACGATGCCGGGCTACGTGCTCGTCAACATGGAGCTCAACGAGGACTCGTGGTCGCTGGTCAAGGGCACCCCTGGCGTCACCGGCTTCGTGGGCGCCTCCAACGAGCCGGTGCCGCTCACCCAATCCGAGGTCGATCGGCTGCTCCATCGCGAGACCGCGGAGCGTCCGCGCACGCGTGCGCAGTTCTCCATCGGGGAGTCCGTGAAGGTCATCTCCGGTCCGCTGTCGGACTTCTCGGGCGAGATCTCCGAGATCAACGAGGACGCCGGGCGGCTCAAGGTGCTCGTGTCCATCTTCGGGCGTGAGACTCCGGTCGAGGTAGGCTTCGACCAGGTGAAGAAAATCTAGTTTGCCCATGAGAGCGAAGCGAGCATGAAGAAAGTACTGACCACCATCAAGCTCCAGGCCGTAGGCGGCCAGGCCAGTCCGGCGCCGCCGGTCGGCCCGGCGCTGGGCCAGCACGGCATCAACATCATGGAGTTCTGCAAGGCGTTCAACGCGCAGACCCAGAACGATTCCGGCACGGTCATTCCGGTGGTCATCACCGTGTTCGAGGATCGCTCCTTCACCTTCGTGACCAAGTCGCCGCCGGCAGCGGTGCTCATCAAGCAGGCCCTGAGCCTCGAAAAGGGATCGGGTGAGCCCCACCGCGACAAGGTCGGCAAGGTCACCCAGGATCAGCTGCGTCAGATAGCCGAACGCAAGTTCGCAGACCTCAACGCCCTCGACCTCGACCAAGCCGCCAAGATCATCGCCGGGACCGCCCGCTCGATGGGCGTCGAGGTGGTGTGAGTGGCCAGGCACGGTAAGCGCTACCGCGAGGCGCGCGAGCGCATCGATCGGGACCGCGAGTACGACCCCAGCGACGCAATCGCCCTGCTCAAACAGCTGCCGGCCCCCAGGTTCGACGAATCCGTCGAGGTCCACGTCCGTACGGGGCTCAACGTCCGGCATGCCGATGAGCAGCTGCGCGGAACCATCGCGCTGCCCCACGGCCTGGGAAAGAACGTGACCCTTGCCGTCTTCGCCCAGGGCGACAAGGCACGCGAGGCGCAGGAGGCGGGCGCCGATCACGTGGGGGCGGAGGACCTCGCCAAGCGCGTGGAGGAGGGATTCACCGATTTCGACGTCGCCATCGCGACGCCCGACCTCATGCCCGTGGTCGGCAAGCTCGGGCGCATCCTCGGCCCTCAGGGCAAGATGCCCAACCCTAAGGTGGGCACCGTGACCATGGATGTGCGCAAGGCGGTGGAGGAGTCCAAGGCCGGCAAGGTCGAGTACCGCACCGACCGCACCGCGATCGTGCACATGGTCATCGGGAAGGCGGACTTCGACGAGCGCCGGCTGCTGGAGAACTATGCGGCGGTCATCGACGAGCTGATCCGCGCCAAGCCGGCTGTCGCGAAGGGTCGCTATCTGCGTTCGATCACGCTGGCCACCACCATGGGCCCCGGAGTGAAGGTGGATCCCGGGCGTACGCGCGGCATCGTGGAAACCGCGGACGAAGCCGCCGCCGCGTAGACTCACCCCAGATACACAGCGACGCCCCAGACCCCCGGCCGGGCCCCCGGCCCAGAAGCCCGGGATAGGCGGAGCGCGAAGTTCGACGTTTCGAGCTCTCGACGCCCGCCGGCAAGCGGGCGTTTCGCGTTAACAGAGGATCGATCGACGATGAACAAGGAAGAGAAGGCGGCGGTGATCGAGGAGATCGTCGGCCAGATCAAGGAGGCCGATGCCATCCTGGCGGTCGACTACCGCGGAATCTCCGTTCCCGACGCGGCGAGTCTGCGAGCTCGCCTTCGCGACGCAGACGCCACCTTCCGAGTGGTCAAGAACTCGCTGACCGAGCGCGCGGCCGACCAGGCGGGCGTGGAGGCCCTGCGGCCGCTGCTCGATGGGCCCACCGCGCTGACCTTCGTTCGCGGCGATACCGCGACGGCCGCGAAGGCGCTGTCGGACTTCACCCGGGGGACCGCGCCCCTCCAGTTCAAGGGCGGCCTGATGGACGGGGTGGAGCTGACCGTGGAGCAGATCCAGACCATTGCCCGCCTGCCCGCCCGCGACGTCCTCTACGCGCAACTGGTGGGGATGGTGGCCTCGCCGCTCAGCGGTCTGGTCCGGGGGCTCAGCGCCCTGGTCGGGGGCCTCGCCATCCAGCTTCAGCAGATCGTCGAGCAGGGGTTGCTGGCAAGCGGGGAGGCGCCCCCGGACCCCGAGGCGCCTACACCGGAGGCATCCGCCGAGCCGGAGGCATCCGAGGAGGAGGCATCCGAGCCGCAGGCTTTCGAGGAGCCCGGCGCTGCAGACGGCTCCCCTGACACGGATGCGCAAACAGCGACTGAGAGCGACACCCCCGCGGAAGCGGCGGACGAGCACAAGGAGGAAGCATGAGCACCACCCAGGAATGGATTGACGAGCTCAAGGGCATTTCGGTGCTCGAGCTGGCCGAGCGCATCAAGGCGCTCGAGGAGGAGTTCGGCGTATCGGCCGCGATGGCGGCTGCGCCCGCCCCGGGCGGCGGCGATGGCGGAGGCGACGGAGCCGACCTCGCCGAGGAGCAGTCGACGTTCGATGTCCTGGTCACCGGCGCCGGTGAGAAGAAGATCCAGGTCATCAAGGTCGTGCGGGCCGCCACGGGCCTTGGCCTCAAAGAGGCCAAGGCGCTGGTCGACGATGCCCCCAAGCCCGTCAAGGAGGGCGTCGACAAGGAGGAGGCCGACAAGCTCAAGGCGGATCTCGAGGAGGCTGGAGCGAGCGTCGAGGTCAAGTAACGTTGACCCAGGCAGCCCAATGCCGCCGGCCTGCGGGTTTGGGTTGCCTGTGAAGGAGTAATCTCGCCCCATGTCAGGTTCGGGCATGTTGCTCGCCACAGGGGGCGGCTCCAGCCACGATGAGGAAGCGCCCCGGCTTCCCGAGCAGGCGCCGGCCGGTGACGGCGGCGCCTTCACCCTCCTCTACGACCTCTTCGAGCAGCGGGTATTCAACTTCTGTCACCGGCTGCTGGGCTCAGCCGCGGCCGCGGGGGACGCGACGCAGGCGACGTTCCTCACGGTCCTTGCGGGGCCGCGGAGGCGCGAAGGCCACGACAGCAACTTCCGCGCCCACCTGTTCGCGGCTGCCCACGATTTCTGCCACGAGCTCATCGCAAGGGGGACGGTCGGGGCAACCGGGCAGGAGCGCCCGGGGCGCGAGGCCGACGAGGTGTTCGTCGATCCTGAACGAGCCGTCCTGCTGGCCGGCCTTCAAGACCAGGTGCGCGCGGCCAACCGCAACCTCGCCGTGGCCGAGCGAGAAGTGCTCGCACTGCGTGAGCTCGAGTACTTCTCCTATGCCGAGATCGCCGAGATCATGCGCACGGATCATGACTCGGTGGCAGAGCTGGTGGCCCGCGCCCGGACCAGGCTGCGCGCCGAGGTGCGCGGGGGCTCGCTCGCGCACGAGCTCATCCCCGCGCCCGACTGCCGGCGGGCTCAGCCCCTGATCGCCATGACCCAGGATGCCCAGCCGGACGCGGAGGCCGAGCGCGACTGGCTTACAGCCCATCTCGAAGCGTGCGAGACCTGCCAGGCGCGGCGCGATGCCATGGAGGAGGCCGGAATCTCCTACCGGGCGTGGCTTCGCATCGTCCCCCTCTACTGGCTTCGGGAGGTAACCCTGGCCGAGGCCGCCGAGCTGGCCGCGGCCCGTCCTGACGCCGTCGGCGATCAGAGCTTGCGAGAGGAGGACGAGCTCGACCCGGACTGCCACGCCGACGCAGACGGCGACCCGGACGCCGATCCAGACCCCGATTCCGACGCTGACCCCGACCCACCCCCGGACGCCGCCGGTGCCGCGTCACATGAGCCCGGTCTCGCGCCGATCGCCGTCGCGAGGGACCCGATCCGCGGTCCCCGCTCTGACCGGCGTCGCTTCGCCCTGGGTGCGTTCTCGACCGTCCTCCTCCTGCTGGCCGTGGGGGCCGCCATGGTGCTCGCCAGCGCTGGGAGCCCGCACAGGGAGGCGACCCGCGGGCACAGCATCACCGACCCTCCGACCGCCGCATCGGCCTCCGCACCGGTCGCAGACACCCCGACGAGCAGGCGGCCGGCGCGTCATCGGGCACGCCGTCGGGTGCTGAGCCGGACGACTCCTTCGACCGGGCCCGGCGAATTCGCGACCCGGGTCGCGGCCTCGCCGAAACCTCGGCGCCGTACGTCCGGTGCGGTACACCGGACCGTGGTTCGGGGCGGGGCGGAGGGCGGAGCCTTCGTCCGGGCGCCGACGTCGCCGCCCAGGCGCTCCACCCCCACCGCTCCCCCGAGCGCGCCGTCGCCGCGGCACTCGGGCGGCTCGTCGGCACCCACCGGGAAAACGTGCGGGACCACGTCGGGCCCCGCGGCGGCCTGCTAGAGGTCGCGCCGGGCGCTGGCGGGAGGGGCCTTCGGCCGCTACACTCCATCGCGATCGGCCAATAGTCGTAGCCGTCCAATGGCACGGCGACCCCGCCACATACGGGGTCGCACGGACGGGGTCCGTGAGCGCCGGTTGCCCTTCCGAGGGGGCGGTAGCCTGCTGTGCTATCTTAGTTGGTCGCGCTTTTGCGCCCCGCCTCCGCCCGTTTCGACCGCCCGAGGAGTCGCCGTCTTGGCTTCAATTGACGCCCCCCGGACGCGCCGCAGCTTCGCGCGTCTCGACAAGGTTCTCGATGTTCCCAACCTCATTGACATCCAGCGTAAGTCCTTCGCCT
>JALYZC010000124.1 GCA_030945905.1 Actinomycetota bacterium | reverse complement strand
GCCTTGAGGAGCCGGCCTCCGCCGACCCGCGGGTCCTCGAGGCGGGGTTCGTCGAAGACCTGGCGGCGGCCTACGCACGAGCGGACTGTGCGGTGGTGCCACTGCTCGAGGGGGGCGGATCACCGCTGAAGTTCGTGGAGGCGCTTGCGCACGGCATGCCGGTCCTCGCCACGCCGCGGGCCGCACGGGGCCTGGACGCCACGTCCGGCGAGCACTACGTCGAGGCCGAAGGCGCGCCGGCGTTCGCCGACGCCCTGGTCGACCTGCTCGCGAACGGTGCGCCCGAGCTCGCGGCCCGCGGCCGCGCCCTGGCCGAGGCGCGCTACTCGATCGCCGCAGTGGTCGCGGCCGTCGCACCCTGAGCTTCGGCTTCCTTCGCGGCGATCCGACGAGCGGCGGCCAGCAGGCCCAGAGCCGCACCGACGACGATCGTGGCGCGCAGCTCGATTCCGGTGAACGACGCCGTGGTCTCGGCGATCATCAGCGCGGCCAAACTGCCGACGAAGCCGAGGCCGATCGCCTGCATCCACGGCTCGCGCCCGCGCTTCCACAGGCCGTAGCCGGCCGCGATGGCCGCGCCGAACAGCCACAGGTAGGCCGCCAGGCCCAGGATGCCGAGGTGCAGCCAGTACCACAGCGCGACGAAATGCACGTAATCGCGTGAGCCCTTGCGCTCGACACTCACCGGATAGCGCTCCTCCCAGCCGCGGGCGATGCCCATCCCGGTGATCGGGTGATCGGCGATGTCCGCCAGCACGTTGCGTCGCTCGTCGATTCGGTAGCGGTCCTCTTTGTTGGTCTTGAGCTTGGTGGGATCCAGTGACTGGGCTCGCTTGATCAAGGGACTCTGCTGCTCGGTCACGACGTGGCCCGAAAGCGTGAGCGCAAGCCCGATGCCCACCACCACGATGAGCGGGAGCACCACTCGGCGCCCAAACCGCCCGCTGCCCAGCAGGACCACGAGCACCAGTCCCACCGATGCCCCGATCCAGAAGCTGCGCCGGTAGGAGAGCAGCAGGCTGGCCAACGCCAGCGGCGCGGTCGCCCATACCCACCGCGGCATGCGCGCGCGCGTGGTCAGTGCGGCTACGAACCCGACGACGAACAGCGCCAGGACCCAGTTGGCGGTGGACTCGTAATAGGTGAGGATTATCGTGCCGCCGCCGCCGGCCTCGGGTGCGGAGAAGCCGAACCCGCCGATCACCGCGGACAATCCCACCAGGGCCTTCACCAGCGCCAACCCGCAGACGATCGCCACCGCCGTGCGCAGCTGTGCCCGCGTGCGCACGACGTTCACGATGACGAGGGGAAGGATCACCAGGTTGAGCAGCTTGCGCAGCACCGCCACCATGTCGGCGACCGGCGCACCGTCGAAGTAGCCCATGGTCAGCCCGAACAGGATGGCCATGACGAGCACGAGCAACGGAACCGTGAGGGGCTCGGGCAGGAGCAGGTCGCGCCGCCGTAGGACCTCGAGTCCCACACCCATCAGCATGAGTATCGAGAGCAGCTCGAGGGGGATCACCCCGCCCACAGCGGGCTCGTAGATCGCCGCCGCATCGGGAAACAGCGGGCTCGCGTCACGGCCCTCAACGAGCACCGTGAGCACGATCAAGCCGCCCACCAAGAAGGCCGGGCGCTCGAGCAGCAGGAGCGCGACGGCGAGTCCGACCAGAGCGAGCAGGACGACGAGCCAGCCGACCTTGTGCGCCACCACCAGGCCGAAGGCTCCGGCGCCCGCGGCCAGCAGGCCCGCGAGCAGGGTCGGAGCGCGGGTGGCGATCAGGCGCAAGGGCGCCGAGTGTAGCGACGGCTCAACATGCGTCGAGGGCACCGACGCACGGCTCGCGCTTTCACCGCGGGGGGACGATCAACGCGGCAGAAGGCGTCCGGGACGGTCCGTTCGCCCTCGATAAAGGCACACCCGCCGCGAGGCGGGGTCGCAAAGCCAGGGGTCTCCTCCGGAGACCGCCCAGCCACCGAAGGGGCATCTTCGTGGACACCCGCACGCGATTTCAGTCGCATCGTCGTACCCTGCTCGGATTCGTGACGGCGCTGTGCGGGATCAGCCTGCTCTGCGCCGCGCCCGGCGCCGTGAGCGCCCAAGCCTCCGTGACTGCCAAGACGGCCAAGAAGTCGGCGCCGCCCCGTTGCAAGACCGCCCGCTCCGCGCGCTCGGCCCGCCGTCATGTCAGTGCGGCGCGCTGTCAGCGGGCGCCCTCGCGACCCGCGTCGGTAGCCAAACGCCCAGCCCGGGCCCCGGCTCCCGTCCCCACCACGTCCGGCCCGAACGCCGTGCCTGCGCCGCCGAGTGGGGCGCCGTCGTCCCCACCCACCCCGTCAGCCACCCCGCAGCCGCCTGCGCCGCAGCCGCCCGCGCCTCAGCCGCCCGCGCCATCGCCCAAGACCGGCCTGCGAATCGGGCTCACTGTGGACTCGCAGGGGTGGGGGTCGCAGATGGGCGCGCGTCAGGACGCGGTGGCTCCCTCGGGGGTGAAGTGGCTGCGCGAGCAGTTTGACTGGCGGGTCATCGAGCCCGCGCGGGGGCAGTGGGACTGGAGCCGATATGACCAGCTCGAGCTCACCTCGGCCCAGCGTGGGTTCACCGTCCTGCCCGTGCTCATGAGCACTCCCGGGTGGGCCGGTGCGACCTGGAACACGATCCCGTCCGATCCGGCGGACTACGCCGAGCTCGTGGCCAAGGTGACGGCGAGGTACGGGCCGGGGGGTTCCTTCTGGGCCGCTCACCCGGACTTGGCCGGCAAGGCTCCGGAGTACTTCGAGCTGTGGAACGAGCCCTACTACCCCCAGTTCTCCGACAACCGGATCGACCCGGGCCGCTACGCCCGCCTGGTCAAGGCCGCGGCGCGCGCGGGTCGCTCGGCGAACGCGCGCGCCAAGTTCGTGATGGCCTCGGAGACCGACGTGCTGCCCACCGGATCCACCGAGTGGGTGAGCTGGACCGACGCGATGTACGCCGCGGTGCCCGAGCTCAACGACTACTTCGACGCGGTTGCGGTGCACCCCTACAGCAAGGCCTACGCCCCCGACGCGCCCACCAACGGCTACGTCCACGACAAGTTCCAGCGCATGGCGAACATCCACGACGACTTCGCGAGGCACGGCGGTGGCGCCAAGCCCTTCTGGATCACGGAGATGGGCTGGTCGACCTGCACGGACACGGCCTACTGCGTGAGCGAGGCCACACAGGCCGCGTACACGGCCAAGCTCTTCACCCTTCTGGCGAGCACCTACACCTACGTCGATGCGGTGTTCCTCTACCGCTCAAGCGACCTGGGCCCGGCCGGCTCCTCGGATCCCGAGCAGAGCTTCGGACTCACGCACGAGGACGGCAGCGCAAAGCCGGCCTGGAACGTGCTGAAGACCGCCACCGGCGTGGCATAGCCTGCGCCGGTCTACCGGGTCCCGTGCCACCAGCTCTTCTTGACCCTGGGCTCCTCCCGCTTGCCGTCCGGCCGGACGAAGGTGAAGCGGTGGGGCATGACGTCCGATGACTGGCGAACGCGATAACCGGCAGTGCCCGGCAGATTCGGATCACCGGCGGGCGGTGCCTGACGGTGCGGCGCCTCGGTCTCCTTGGCACCCTTCTTCTTGAATAGGCCCATCTGGTGCGGCTCCTCTCCTGAGTGTTCGGACCATCGTTTGCGCACACCGCCCGAGATGGCGGCTGGGGGTTGCTTTTACCTGAGCGCTTCGCAATACGTAAGTGTGCCAGACATCTAACCAGGACCGCCGCGCCGCGGGCTCGTGTCGGCCCCCAGGGGCGCTCCACCCCTGAGCTCAGACGTCGCAGTCAGCTCCGACCGGCGTGGGCTGTGGGAACGCCCGGCTCGAGGCCCGGTGCTGCGCGTTCGCGGAGTGGAGGGTCTCGCGTCGTCACGAGTCGGTGGTCCTTGACGTGACCGCCTCCGGTGACGCGGTCGACGCCGTCCGGGCGTTGTTTCACCGCGAGCAGATTGACGTCGCAGCGCGCCGCGCGTAGGGTCGCGCAGTGCCGCCGGACCTCGAAGAGCTCAAGCAACGTCAGCGGGCCGTCTGGGCGGCGGGGGACTATCCCGATATCGCCGAGACGATCGAGGCGGTCTCCGAGAGCGCCGTGGTCGAAAGCGGCGTGCGCGCAGGCGAGGCGTTCCTGGATGTGGCCACGGGGACCGGAAACGCCGCGCTGGCCGCCGCTCGCCGCGGCGCTTCGGTGACCGGTATCGACCTCACGGCAGAGCTCTTGGAGGTCGCGCGGCGGCGGGCCGAGCAGGAGCGCCTGCACATCGACTTCGCGGTCGGCGATGCCGAGCAGCTCGCTTTCCCGACGAGCAATTCGACAAGCTGACTTCCATCTTTGGCGCGATGTTCGCGCCCGACCACGAGCGCGCCGCCGCCGAGCTGCTTCGGGTCTGTCGTCCCGGCGGGACCATCGTCGTGGCCGCCTGGACGCCGGAGGGGCTCAACGGTGAGATGTTCGGCGTGCTCGGCCGCCATACTGGTGCGGTGAGTGATCGAAACGTGCTGGGTGGGGAGCTCGAGGCCTGCAGCGGCGACCCCCTCACCGGCTTCTACCGGGACGGGTGCTGCCACACCAGTCCGGAGGACCGGGGCAGCCACACGATCTGCGCCGTGGTGACCGACGAGTTCCTGGAGCACCAGCGCCGCATTGGCAACGACCTCAGCACGCCGATGCCGCAGTACCACTTTCCCGGCCTGATGCCCGGCGACCGATGGTGCGTGACCGCCGCGAACTGGCTGCGCGCCCACGAGGAGGGCGCTGCCGCCTTCGTCGTGCTGGCCTCCACGCACGAACGCGCGCTCGACATCGTCCCCCTCGCCGCCCTCGAGGAGCACGCCGTCGACGTCCCCGGTGATCTCGGCACGCTCGGGGACTGACCCCGCTCGCTCCCGGGCCGGCGCCTACTGCGGCGAGCTGGAAGCCGCAGTCGCCGTCCTTGAGGGCCGGGGGGATGACGCGCGCCGGGCTCCGCGGGCGCCCATGCGCTTGCTCTGATCCCAGAACGCCAGGACCGTGGGGATCACCACCAGGAAGTTGTAGGCGAAGTGCAGGTACGGTCGTGCGAGCGGCGACCCGATCACGCCGTTGTAGCCCATGATGCCCGCCTGCCCGCCGGTGACGTAGTACGCGGGCTCCGCGTTGTAGATATAGAACAGATAGAAGTGCTCGACCTGGTGCAGGCTGGCGGCGGCGAAGGCGATCCACAGCCAGCGATTGCCGCGGCTGAAGACCGGGAGCAACAGGCAAAGGCACAGCCACACGGCCGAGTCCCAGAAGAAGTGGATGTATTCGAAGTCGAGCATCCCGAAGATGCCGTGCGACTGGGCGAGCAGCCCGTGGTGGAGGGACAGCTGCACGACCTGGGCCGTGTGCTCGCCCATATGGCCGACCTGCAGCAGGGTGGCCACGCCGAAGATCGCCCACAGCCCGTAGTGCTCGTACTTCCACACGGTCTCGAGCGCGATGAGGGGGACCCATGGCGCGAGGCCCAGCGCGACCCAGACCCACGGCGCGTACCCCTGGGAGGCGCCCGCGAGCAGTAGCGTCACGGACGCCGCCGCGGTGATCCATGCCGTCCGTACCGGTACGCGGTCGAGGCGCAGAGGCGCCGGCCACCAGCTGTCGTGGGAGGCCGGGACGGAGGGCGGCTCGGCCACCCGCCGTGCCGCGACCTTCCGCCGATAGCGGAAGGTGAAGGCGATCACCGCTGCGTCGACGCAGATCACGATGCCGGCCCCGGCGAGCGCCACCCACCAGTAGTACGTGCTGTCAAAGCCAGTGACGGAAGGCACGGCCACCGAACAGAACCAGAGCAGCTGATGGTTGGGCAGCGGAGCGGCCACGGGAACTTCGGTGACCAGGTAGGCAATGAAGGCGACCACGCCACCGACCAGCACCAGCAGGCCGAGCGGGCGCACCGGCATCCGTCGCCGGCGGCGGGTCCGGTCCTGCCGCCGGTGGCTGAAAACGAGTCCGCTTGCCTCCATCGGGTGGGCGACGATATTCGCCGGGGCAACGTTACGCAAGGCCACCGCAGCGCGCGGCGGCCTGCGACTGCGTCTCGAGGTCAGTCTTCGTCCTCGCCCGGTTCTGCCACGACGACGAGCAGGTCCCCGGCTTCCACGTGGGTTCCCGAGGCGGTCACGATCTCCTCGACCACGCCGTCGAGCTCCGCGAACACCTCGACCTCCATCTTCATCGCCTCGATGGACAGCAGCAGCCCACCCTTGCTCACGCGATCGCCCTCATCGACCGAGAGCGAGACCACCATGCCCGGGACCGGCGCAGCCACTTCTCCGGACTCGTCGCCGTCGGCCTTTCGCCGGGCCTCGGCCGGCTCCATGCTCTCGTCGCGGACCTTGACCTCGCGGGGCTGTCCGTTGAGCTCGAAGTAGATCGAGCGGTAGCCCTCGCTATCGTGATCGCCCAGCGCCAGGAAGCGGATGAAAAGCGTCTTGCCGCGCTCGAGGTGCACCGCCAACTCCTCGTCCTGGTGCAGGCCCCAGAAGAAGGCCGGCGTGGGCAGCACGCTGACGTCCCCGAACCGGCGCTGGAAGTCGGCGAACTCGACGAACACGTTCGGGTACATGAGATAGGAGGCGAGCTCGTGGTCGCTCACTGCTCGTCCCACCTTTTCCTGCGCCTCCGTGCGCGCTGCCTCGAGGTCCACGGGCTCCAGCTCCTCACCGGGGCGCACGCGCAGGTGGTCCCCGCCCTTGAGCACCTTGCGCTGGAGCGCTTCGGGAAAGCCGCCCGGGGGCTGTCCCAGATCGCCTCGGAAGTAGCTGATCACCGACTCGGGGAAGGCCACGTCGTGCTCGGGGTCGAGCACCGCCTCCGGGGTGAGGTCGTTGGTCACCATGAACACGGCGAGATCTCCGACCACTTTCGAGGTCGGCGTGACCTTGACGATGTCGCCGAGCATCGCGTTGACCTCGGCGTAGGCCCGCGCGACCTCGCGCCACCGGTGTCCGATGCCCAGGCCCTGTGCCTGCTGTCGCAGGTTGGTGTACTGGCCGCCGGGCATTTCGTGCTCGTAGACCTCTGAGGCACCGGATCGGATGTCGCTCTCGAACCCTGCGTAGTAGCTGCGCACCACCTCCCAGTAGGCGGCCGCGTCGTCCAGCGGCTCGCGCGGCAGGCCGGTGTCGCGGGGCGTGTTGCGCAGGGCCTCGACGATGGCCCCGAGGTTGGGCTGGGAGGTCAGGCCGCTCACGGGATCCATCGCGGCGTCGGCGGCGTCGACACCCGCGTCGGCGGCGGCCAGCACGCTCGCTGCGGCGGCGCCGCTCGTGTCATGGGTATGGAAGTGGATCGGGAGGTCCACCTCCTCGCGCAGGGCCCCCACCAGGCGCCGGGCGGCCTCCGGCTTGCACAGCCCGGCCATGTCCTTGATGCCGAGCACATGGGCGCCCGCGGCTTCCAGCTCACGGGCCAGCCCCAGGTAATAGTCGAGATCGTACTTCGACCGCGCCGGATCGAGGATGTCGCCTGTGTAGCAGATCGCCGCCTCGCAGATCGCTCCGGTCTGGCGCACGGCATCGATGGCCACGCGCATGTTCTCCACCCAGTTGAGCGAGTCGAAGACACGGAAGAGGTCCACGCCCCCCTCGGCTGCCTGATCGACGAAGTAGCGCACCGCGTTGTCCGGGTAGTTGGTGTAGCCGACGGCGTTGGATGCTCGCAGCAGCATCTGGAAGAGGACGTTGGGGGCCCGCTCGCGCAGAGCGGCGAGACGGTCCCACGGGTCCTCTTTGAGAAAGCGCATGGCCACGTCGAAGGTGGCGCCGCCCCAGCATTCGAGCGACAGCAGCCCGGAGAGTCGGCGGGCGTACATGGGGGCGATCCGCAACAGGTCGTCGGTGCGCATACGGGTTGCCACCAGCGATTGATGTGCGTCGCGGAAGCTTGTGTCGGTGAGCAGGAGACGGTCCTGGTCGCGCATCCAGCGGGCGAAGCCCTCGGGGCCGAGCTCCTTGAGGCGATCACGGGTCCCCGGCTCGAGCTGCGAGCGAAACGGCACGTCGGGCACGGGTGCCGCCGGAAGTCGCCCGGGGTCGGGGTGGCCTTGCACCTCGGGATTGCCGTTGACCAGCACCTCCCCGATGAAGTCGAGCAGCCGCGTTCCCCGATCGCGGGGCTGCACGAGGTCGAACAGCTCAGGCGTCTCGTCGACGAAGCGCGTCGTGACGTCGCCGGACACGAACTTCGGGTGCGCGATCAGACCCTCGAGGAAGAGCAGGTTGGTCTTGACTCCGCGGATACGGAACTCGCGCAGCGCCCGATCCATCCGCGCCACCGCCTCCTCCGGCGTCGGGGCCCACGCCGTGATCTTCTCGAGCAGTGAGTCGTAGAACGGCGTCACCTCGGCGCCGGCGTAGGCGGTGCCGCCGTCGAGGCGAATGCCGAAGCCCGTCGCCTCGCGGTAGGTGGTGATGCGCCCGTAATCGGGTGCGAACTCGTTGTCGGGGTCTTCGGTGGTGGCGCGGCACTGGAGGGCATGGCCATTCAGGCGCACGTCCTCCTGCTTGGGCACGCCGCTCTCCGGCGTCCCGATCCGGGCGCCCTCGGCCAAGCGGATCTGGGCCTTCACCAGGTCGACGCCGGTGACCATCTCGGTCACCGTGTGCTCCACCTGGATGCGGGGGTTGACCTCGATGAAGAAGAACTTTCCGGTGTCGGCGTCCTGAAGGAACTCCACCGTCCCGGCATTGCGGTAGCCGGCCTCGCGCCCGAGGCGCACCGCGGCCTCACAGAGCTCCTCGCGGGTGCCCGGGTCCAGGGCCGGCGCCGGCGCTCGCTCGACCACCTTCTGGTGACGTCGCTGCACGCTGCAGTCGCGCTCGAAGAGGTGGATGACCTGTTCTCCCTCATCGCCCAGGAGCTGGACCTCGAGGTGGCGCGCGCGCTGGACCAGGCGCTCGAGAAAGACCTCGTCGCGGCCGAAGGCGGCGCCGGCCTCGCGCCGCGCCGCGACGACCTGGCCCGCGAGCTCGGAAGGGTCTTCGACGACGCGCATGCCGCGGCCCCCGCCGCCCCAGCTCGCCTTGATCATGAGCGGATACCCGACCTCCTCGCCGAGCCGCTCGAGCTCGCCGGGGTCGTCCTCGGGCAGGGGCCCGGTGGCGGGCATGACCGGAACGCCGGCGCGCTCGGCCAGCTTCCGAGCCGAGACCTTGTCGCCCAACTGCTCCATCACGCCGGCGGGCGGACCGATCCACACGATGCCTTCCCGAGCGCAGGCTTCGGCGAGCTCAGGGTCCTCGGCCAGGAAGCCGTAGCCGGGATGGATCGCGTCCGCACCGGAGTCGTGCGCCACGCGCAGGACCTCCTCGATTTGCAGATAGGCGCGTACCGGCTCCTGGCCGCCCCCCACGAGGTAGGCCTCTTCGGCCTTGAAGCGATGCAGGGCGAAGCGATCCTCCCGGGAGTAGATCGCCACGGTGCGTATCCCGAGCTCGGCGGCGGCTCGAAACACGCGGATGGCGATCTCGCTGCGGTTGGCCACGAGCAGCTTTGAGATCCTCGCCACGGCGCGAGCATACCCGCGGGGTGACCTGTAGGCTGGAAGTGGCCTCGTGAAACCTCGCACGCGTGTCCTGGCGTTTGGGGTGGCGGCTGCGCTCGTGCTCGCCGGCGCAGCGTGTGGGTTGCTGGTGAACGGAGTGACCGGTGACCTCCTCACCCTGAGCCTGTTGTCGGTCGGGCTGGTCGGAGCCGTGCTCTTGGTGTTTCTCGAGGTCGGCCTGAGCGAGGACCGCGAGCGCGCCCGAAATGAGGCACGTCCCCGCGAGCGCGCCCGGGATGAGGCTCGTCCCCGCGAGCGTGCGGGGCGTCCCGCCGAGGACCGAAGACGTCCTCCGTTGCGCCGCAGGCCGCGTCGTCGCGGCTGACGCCGGCCCGGTCGACGCCCCCGCTGGACGTTCGTTTGAAGCCGGCCCCGGCAGGGTCCGTATTCGCGCTGGTGGGCCGATGCACCTCGTGCAGTCGCAGTGATCAACGAGCGTGCGGAGTGCGCGCTCTCGACAAAGGCACCCCCGTCGCGAGGCGGGCTCGCAAAGCCAGGGGTCTCCCGCAGACCGCCCAGCTGCCGAAGGAGTTGCCTCCATGCTGTCCCTCCCTCCGTCCGTCCGGTTCGCGCGGGGCCTCGCCGCCCTCCTGGTCATGGCGGTCATCGTCTCGCTGGTCCCGACGGTCAGCAGCGCCGGTGCGCGGCCGATCGCTTACGCGGCCAAGCGCGGCAAGGCCTGCAAGCCGCGCACCCGTGCGGCTTCGGCTGCGATGGTGGCGTCGGCGCGCCGCGCCGACGGACGAGTCAGGGCCGCAATCGCCCGTCACAGCGCCCACCTCGCCGGCCTGCAGCGCGCCGGGGGTCCGGCGAAGCAAGGCGCGATCAAGCGCGACCGGCGCACGATCGCCGTCCTGCGTCGCCAGCTCGCCTGCCAGACTCGGTACGTGGCCGGATCCCGCCGCCCCGGAGCGCTGCACGTCGGCGTGAACGCCGATACGCAGGGCTGGGGCTCGCAGATGGGCGCCCGGCAGGACGCCGTCGCCTCGTCCGGGGCCAAGTGGGTGCGCGAGCAGTTCGACTGGAGCGTGATCGAGCCCGCGAGCGGCCAGTACGACTGGAGTCGCTATGACCAGCTCGAGCTGACCGCCGCGCAGCGCGGACTGACCGTCCTTCCCGTCCTCATGCAAACGCCGACGTGGGCGGGGGCCAGCTCCACCACCATCCCCGATGACCCTTCCGCGTATGCCGATTTCGTCGCCCACGTGACAGCTCGCTACGGTCCCGGAGGGGAGTTCTGGACGGCGCATCCCGAGCTCGCCAATCATGCTCCCGAGTACTTCGAGCTGTGGAACGAGCCCTACTATCCGCAGTTCTCGGCGGGGCGGATCGATCCCGGGCGCTACGCCCGGCTGGTGAAGGCGGCGGGGCGGGCCGGCAAGGCGGCCAACCGCCAGGCGAAGTTCCTCGCCGCATCGGAGACCAGCGTGCAGCCCACGGGATCGAGCGACTGGGTGAGCTGGACCGACGCGATGTACGCGGCTGTACCCGACCTCAACGCCTACTTCGATGCGGTCGCGGTGCATCCCTACAGCAAGAACCGGGCGCCCGACGCTCCGATCAACGGCTACATCCACGACAAGTTCCAACGTATCGCCACCATCCACGATCACTTCAAGGCGCACGGCGGAGGGGACAAGCCGCTGTGGATCACCGAGGCGGGCTGGTCGACCTGCGCCCAGCGCAGTCAGGACTGCGTCAGCGAGGCCGAGCAGGCTGCATACACGAGCAAGCTCTTCTCCATGGTGCAGGGCACCTACCGGGACTTCGTCGGCGCGGTATTCCTGTATCGCACGAGCGACCTCGGGCCCAGCGGCTCCTCCGACGCGGAGCAGAACTTCGGCCTCACGCGCGAAGACGGCGCCCCCAAGCCCGCATGGGCAGCGCTGCGCGCGGCCGCGGGCGCCTGAGCGATCGACGCCACGGTGCCGCCGGTACGCTGTGCCTCTGAGCGATGCGCCGCCTGCCAGAAGCCTGCTGATCGTCAATGCGGACGATTGGGGCGGAAACCGCCCCTGCACGGACGCGATCGCCGCATGCTTCACCGCCGGGTCGGTCACCAGCGCAACCGCCATGGTTCACATGGCCGACTCCCGGCGCGCGGCGGGGCTCGCGCGTGAGCGGGCGCTTCCGATCGGCCTGCATCTCAACCTCGTAGAGCCCTTCGACGATCGCGCCACCCCCGCCCCGGTGCGAGAGCGCCAGCGGCGCCTAGTTCGCCGGCTCCGCAGCCGTCGCGTGCGCTACTGGATCTACGATCCCTCGCTGCGCGCCGACGTCGAGGGAGCCATCGCCGATCAGCTCGAGTGCTTTCGAGCGCTCTACGCCACCGAGCCCACCCACGTCGATGGCCACGAGCACGCGCACCTGCTGGCCAACGTGCTGCTGGCCCGTACGCTGCCCTGCGGGATCAAGCTGCGCACCAGCGCACAGCCGAGAGGCGGTCGCGCGGCGGGAATGGCCCGCAGCGCCCGCGGTCGCCTCATCGCCCGTCGCTTCTGCACTCCGGACTACTTCTTCGCCCTACGCGGCCTCGAGCCCGAGTTCGGGGGCAGCGGGCTCGAGCCGGCGCTCGAGCTGGCCTCCGGCGCCTCCGTCGAGGTGATGGTGCATCCGGGTGCAGCCGACGAGCTGGCACTGCTGCAATCGCGCCATTGGCTGCGTTGCCTCGCGGACCGCCCGCTGGGCTCCTATGCCGCTCTCGCCTGCTAGGCCAGCGCCATCTCCACGGTGGCGACCACCAGATCGAGCTCGTCGCTGGTCAGCGCGGACGAGAGCGGCAGTGCGCAGTGGCGATCGGCGGCGTCCTCCACCCGGGGCAGGGTGAGCGTAGGGTAGCGCTGCACGTAGTCCTTGAACCGGTGCAGCGCCGGATACCAGGTCGTCTGCACGCCCTGCTCGCTGAGCGCCGAGCGAAAGGCGTCACGGGCAGCCCGGTTGCGCAGCAGGACCGGGAAGGCGAAGTGCGTCGAGTGCTCCACCAGCTGCTCGGACCAGGGCACCTCGATGCCCTCGAGGCCCGCAAGGCGGTCGCGGTACAACCGCACGGATTGGCGCCGGCGCGCCAGGTCGCCGTCCAGGCGTTCGAGCCGATGGCGGGCCAGCGCGGCGCGCGGCTCGTCGATGCGGTAGTTGAAGCCGATATCGACGATGTCGTAGGACTCGGCATGGCCCCGGTGGCGGTCCCAGGTCACGCTGGTCATGGCGTGGGAGCGCAGGGATCGGACGCGAGCAGCCAGCGCGTCGTCGTCGGTGGTGACGACGCCCCCCTCGCCCACACATAGCTGCTTCTTGCTGAACAGGCTGTAGCAGCCCATCGCCCCGACCGTCCCGACCTGGCGGCCGGTGTCGTCCAGCGTGGCTCCGATGGCTTGGGCGCAATCCTCGATCAGCACCAGGCCTCGAGCGTCGCAGAGCTCGCGCAGCGTGATCACGTCCGAGGGATAGCCGCAGAAGTGAACCGCCATGACGGCCCGCGTGCGCGGCGTGATTCGGGCCTCGACGTCGGCTGGATCCAGGTTGAGGTTCTCCGGCCCGACGATCTCACAGAGCACCGGCTCGGCACCCAGGAAGCGCGCGGCGCTGGCGCTGGCCACGAAGGTCAAGCCGGGCACGATCATCTCGTCGCCCGGGCCGAGGCCGGACGCCATGACGGCAAGGTGCAGCGCCGCGGTGCCGCTGGAGACCGCCACGGCGTGGCGTGCGCCGACGTAGGCGGCGAAGGCCTCCTCGAAGTCGGCGGTGCGCGGGCCCATGGTCAGCCATCCGGAGCGCAGACAGTCCAGGACGGCGGCGATGTCCTCCTCGGAGACCTTGACGTCGGTGAGCGGAACCACCCAGTCGCTCATCGCTCCAGGCCCTCCTGGATCCCCTCGATCACCTGGTCCTGCTGGCTCTCGGTCATGTGCGGGTAGAGGGGGATCGTCACCTCGCTGCGGGCCGCCAGCTCGGTGCGCGGAAGCGAGATCGCACCGAAGCGCTCGCGGTAGGCGGAGAACTCGTGCACCGCGGGGTAGAACAGGCTGGTCTGGATGCCGCGCTCGGAGCGCAGGAAGCGGCGGAACTCGCCCTGGCGCTCGGGCTCGGTGAGCATGATCGGCATCACGTAGCAGGACGATGTTGCGACGGCCTCGTCGCGAAACGGGATGATCAGCCCTCCAAGCGGCTCCAAGCGGCTCCGGTAGCGGCGGACGAGGTCGCGCCGCCGCTCGATGTCCGCCTCCAGGCGGTCCAGCCGAGACAGCAGCAGTGCCGACCTCGGCTCGTCCAGGCGATAGTTGAAGCCCAGCCCGACCACGTCGTAGGTATCGGTGTGCTTCTCGTGGCGTGACCAGGTCCCCGAGGTCATCCCCTGCGAGCGCAGGCACCGAGCCTGCGCCGCCATCTCGTCGTCGTCGGTGGCCAGCAGACCGCCCTCACCTACCGAGATGATCTTGTTCGAGAAGAACGAGAAGCACCCCGCCTGCCCGAAGGTCCCCAGCTTGCGCCCGCCGCACGTCGCGCTCGGCGCATGGGCGACATCCTCGATCAGCGCCAGGCCATGGGCGTCACAGAGGGCCGCCAAGCGCTCCACGGGCGCGGCATATCCTGCGAAATGCACGACGCCCACCGCCTTCGTGCGCTCGGTGATGCGTGACTCGACCTCGTCGGGGTCGATGCTCAGGTCGTGCTGGCCGAGGATGTCGGCGAATACCGGTGTGGCACCGCAATAGATCACGGCGTTCGCCGTGGCCGCGAAGGTCAGCGAGGGCACGATCACCTCGTCTCCCGGCCCGACGCCGGCCCCCAGGTAAGCGAGATGCAGCGCGGCGGTGCAGCTGGAGACGGCGACGGCGTGGCGGGAGCCCAGGTGCCGGGCGAAGGCCGCCTCCAGCTCGGCCGTGCGCGGGCCCATGGTCAGCCAGCCGCTGCGCAGCGTCTCCGCCACCGCGTCGAGATCCTCCGGCTCGAGCCGGAGGTCGAACAGCGGGATCTCAGGGAATATTTCGGTAGCGCGCTTCAAACGGGTCCGGAAACTGACCCGCCGAGAGCGCCGCGATGACCTCGCCGACGCCGTCGGGCAGGATCATCGAGGTCTCAAAGCCGAGGACCGAGCGGATCTTGTCGAAGCTGACCTTGTAGTCGCGGGGGTCTTCATCCCGCCGCACGTAGGTCACCTTGCCGGTGTCGACGCGAGCCTGGACCGCCTCGACGATGTCCACCTTGCGGTAGTTCTCACCCGAGCGGCCGGCGTTGAAGACCTCCCCGGCCACGACCTCCGCGGGAGCCTGGAGCACCGTGCGTACGGCGCGCGCCGCATCGCGCACGTGGATGTAGGGGCGCCAGAACTGCTCGCCGAACACCTCGAGCTCTCGATCGGCCCACAGGTCGCGGGTGAATTCGTTGACGGTGAGGTCAAAGCGCATGCGCGGGGCCACCCCGTAGACCGTGGCGAAGCGCAGACACGTGGTGGTCAGTCCGTCCGATGGGTCGGTCGAGAGCAGTGCTTGCTCTATCCCCACCTTCTGCTCCGCGTACAGCGACACGGGGCGCAGCTCGCCGGTCTCGGTGATGGGCACGGTGGGGTCGGCCATGCGCCCGTAGTTCGAGCACGTCGAGGCGAACACCAGGCGCTGCACGCCTGCGTCTCTCGCGTCGGCGACCAGCGACTGGCTGCCGCCCACGTTCACGGCCTGTGAGAGCTCGGGATCGCGCCCGCACGCCGGGTCCCCCACGATCGCCGCGAGATGCACGATCGCCTCTGCGCCCTCCAGCGCGGTCCGGCGAGCATCCGCGTCCCGGATGTCCCCCCGCACGACGTCGACGCCCTCGGCCTCGAGCCCCGCTGCGATGTCCTCCTGGCCGTGGATGAGCGCGTCGAGGACTCGGACGCTGCGCCCGGCGGCCCGGAGCTCGTCGACGACGAGGGCGCCGACGTAGCCGGCCCCGCCGGTCACCAGCGTGGGCCCGCTCACGAGGGGCTCCCCTGACGCTCTTCGGCCCCTTCGGGCTCCTCGGTGTCCTCGGCCTTCGAGCTTCCGCGATCGGGGGCACCGCGCCTGACCATCTCCTCACGAGCTCCGTAGTACTCGTAGGTGTGGTAGTCGCGCAGTCCGGTCACGGCCAGTCCGATCGGCACCACGCGCTGCTGGTCGAGGATCGAGCGGGTGCGCCGGATCTGCTCGCGCTTGGTGTAATAGGCGCGCGCGACCAGCAGGCAGGCGTCGATCTCCGAGCGCCCGAGGAGGATCTGTGCGTCGGCGACGGGGAGCAGCGGGGGGGCGTCGATCACGATCAGCTCTGCCTCGGATGACAGCTGGCGCAGGGTGTCGCCCATCGACCGGCTGCGCATGATCTCGGCCGAGCCGGGAGGCAGCGGGCCGCTGGCGAGCACCCCGAGGTTCTGGAGCCCGAGCAGCCCGTACTGGATCAGGTCGCGCACGGCGTGGTCGCCGACGACCGCGGTCGTCAGGCCGCCGGCCTCGGGATCCATCGGAAGATGGCGCTGGAAGGACGGGCGTCGCAGGTCGGCCTCCACCAGCACCACTCGCTGGCCCGAGAGCGCCGCCGCGCGCGCCAGGTTGACGGCCACGGAGGTCTTGCCCTCTCCCTGCACGGCGCTGGTGACGAGCAGGACATGCACGCGGCGGTCCACCGAGGCGAAGGTCAGGCTGCTGCGCAGGATGCGGTAGGGCTCGAACGCCGCCGAGCGCATGTCGGGGCTGCCCTGGCGGAACGCCTGCTGGGGTATGGCGACGAGCGCGCGGAGCCCGTAGAGGCGCTCGAAGTCCTCGACGGTCTTGACCCGCCGGTCGATGAAGTCGAGCATGAAGGCGATCCCGACGCCGAGGGCGATGCCCAGGATGCCGGCGAGGATCGCGTCGCGCACGGGCTTGGGGGATGCCGGTCCGCCGGCCACCGTGGCGCGATCGATGATCAGCGCGTCGCCGGTCTGGATCGACTCGAGCGCGGTGAGTCGCTGCAGCGCCTGCTCGCCGGTGGCCCGATCGACGGCGCCGTTGGCCAACTGCTGGCGCAGACGCGCCACGCCCTGGGAGATCGCGTCACGGTTGGTCTGCTGGCGAAACAGGACGTACTGGGTGGCAAAGCCGTTGGCCAGCTGCGCCGCGCGCTTGGCACTGCGGTCGCGTGCAGTGACGTCGACGAGGTCGGCGTTCTCCTCCGCCTGGACCTTGACCTGACTGCTCAGCGCGTCGGCGGAGTCGCTGAGCTGGAGGGCGCGTTTGACGCCCTGTGCAACCTCGCTGGACTTCACGAGCAGCACGTTGGTGGCCGCATCGCGCTGGGGATCGACCGAGCTGGGGAAGATGTCGGTGCCGAACGCCGCGCTGTTTAGCGGCGACTTGCGCAGCAGGACCTTGGACGTCGATTCGTACTGCTTCGCCGTGGTCAGCGAGAGCGCGACCGACAGGGCCAGGCAGGCGAGCACCGTCACGACGACGATCCACCATCGCTCACGCAGGACTCGCCAGGCGCCGACCAGCGCCGAGGAATCCTCGTCCAGGCCGATCGGCCGATCGGCCATCAGGCGCTGGCTCGCTCGGCCAGGAACTCGTCGATGACCTCGGCGAACTCCGTGCGGAACCGCTCGGGCGCGAAGCGACGGGCGTTCTCGCGCATCGCGGCCTCGTCGAACTGGCGCTGCTCGAAGGCGGTGATCGCCGCGCAGCACCCGTCGACGCCGGGGTCGTCGTAGAGCAAGCCGGTTTCCCCGTCGATCACCGAGTCGCGAACGCCGCCGACCCCGTAGGCGATCACCGGCATGCCGGCCGCCTGGGCCTCGACTGGGACGATCCCGAAGTCCTCCTCGCCGGGAAAGAGCAGCGCCCGCGCCCCACGGAGGAGCTCGAGCGCAGTGGCATCGTCGACGTAGCCCAGCAGCTCGGTGTTGGGACCGGCCACCGCACGCACCGAGTCAAGCGCTCGACCGTCGCCGGCCACCTTGACCGGGCGGCCGAGGGCCTCGCAGGCGGCGACCGCCACATCGGCGCGCTTGTAGGGCACGACCCGTCCGAGTACGAGGTAGTAGTCCTGGGGAGTCCGCGGCTGCCGGAGCAGGGGCGCGACATCGACGGGTGGATGGACGACCCGGGCATCCCGCCGATAATACTTTGCGATACGGGCGGCGACGTGACGCGAGTTGGCCACGAACAGGTCCGGGCGCTGCGCAGCGATGAAGTCCTGGCGGCGCAGCCGGTTCACCAGCGGCGGAAGCACGGTGCGGGCCAGGCGGCCGATCGCCTCCTCGCGCAGGAACTCCGGCTCCCATGCGTAGCGCATCGGCGTGTGGCAGTAGCAGACGTGCAGTGTCTCGGGCCGCGTCACGACGTTCTTGGCACACGCGTGGTTGGAGGAGATCACCAGATTGAAGTCGGCCAGGTCAAAGCTCTCGAATGCGGCATTCATCAGCGGCACCAGCCGCGGATAGATTTGATGGGCGCGGGGGACGCGGTCGAGGAACGAGGTGTGCACGGCGCGCCCGGCGATCTGCTCGGGCCAGGGCTCGGGGTCATACACCGAGGTAAAGAGCTCGGCGTCCTCGAACAGCTCGAGCAGGGCGAGCACGACCTTCTCCGAGCCGCCCGGAAGGGTCAGCCACTCGTGGGTGATCGCCACGCGGGGAAAGCGCCGACGCATGTCCTCGACCGCGTTGGCCGGGGCGTCGCCGGACACGGCCGGTCGGGCCCGCTCCCGAGCAACCGCGGACGGAGCCCGCGCGGCGGGCCCGCGGGCGACCAGGCGGTTGGTCTGGAGCTCGAAGTCGTGCTCGTAACGCTCGGGATGGAGCGCAACCGCCTCGGCGTCCTCGAAGTAGATGCGTTCGATGCGCGCGAGCAGATCGGGCCGGATGGCTCCGACGAGCTGCGCTTCCAGGCCCTCGACGTCGACCTTGAGCACATCGATCACCGGCTCGTGGGCCAGCACGCCCTCGAGCACGTCGTTGATCTCGCGCGCGCTCACGCGAATGGTGGACTCCGCCGCAACCCCGATGCCGCCGTACCGTCCGGTGGGCTCGACGCCGAAGTCCACCGTCCCCGCCTCCGGGGCGACCGCGCACTCCTCCAGTGCATAGCGACCCTCGTAGGCCGCGAGGTTGGCGCGCAGGCGAGCCGCGTTGCGCGGGTCGGGCTCGAACAGGTAGCAGCGCGAGGTGCGGTTTCGGGTGAGGAAGTACAGCGCGCTGATGCCGATGTTGGCGCCGATGTCCACGGCCACTCCGAGCTGCGGCTCGGCCGGGTAGTCGAGGCGGCAGAACACCTCGTTCACGGTCGAGATGTCGTGGCTGGAGTGCAGCGTCGGGGCCACAACGCCGAGCGGCGTGCGCGCCGCGCAGCGGTAGGGGTAGCTGCCCCCGGCCCGCAGGAAGCGCCAGAGATTCTCGGCGAAGCGCGGGTAGACGCGGACCATGTTTGCCAGCGCGCGGTAGTGGCCGGGCTGCAGCGGCGCCCGAAGGGCGGCGCCGGGGGATCGATTTCCAAGGTTCACGTTGCCATGCGCGTGTCGAGGCAGCCGCCGTAGGCCGCCGCCATGATCATGGTCGTCGTTTTCCGGACGAAGGTTGAGCGGCCGTGGCCGGAGGCGCCGCACTGGCTCCGCGAGTGATCTCGCGCGCACGGCCGAGAATGCCGGCGTTGAGTCGCTCGAGGTCGATCTGTCGACCTCCCCGCGCCGTGGCCAGCGCGCTCGTCGTAAACGGATCGTGGGGGGAGAGCCCGGCAGCGCGGGAGAGCAGCGTCACCGCTTGGGCGTTTCGCCCCTCCACCGACGCGATCACGCCTCGCTCCAGGTAGGCGTAATCGCTGCGGGGGTTGCGGGAGGCGGCTTCGGCGAAGGCGCGATCGGCGCGCTTGAGCTCGCCGAGCTTGAGGGCGATGCTGCCGGCGATCAGTGAGGGTCGATCGCTGACGGGGTTGAGCGTCGCCGCAAGATCCAGGCGGTCGAAGGCCCGTGTGGGGTTGGCGCGCCAACCGGCTGACGCCTGCTTGACCGCCCGCTCGGCCAGCCACGGCGCACCGAGGCTCACCGCCGCGGCAGCGCCCAGCGCGATCGCCCCGGCGAGCACCGCGATCGCCGGGCGGCCCGCGCGCGGGCGCGGCTCCTCCTCATCCACTTCTTCTTCTTCCTCCTTCTCCTCCTCCGCGGGATCGGACGCCGGGGGCGATCGGCGCGGCGCCAGCGCGCACGCCAGTCCGAGCATCGCGACGGCCGGCGCTCCGAGGCCCGCGATCTCCCAGAACCAGTCGAAGGAGCCATGGACCAGCCAGTAGAGGAAGGTGACCGTCGCACCCGCCGCGACGGCGCCGCCGAGGCTGCCGCGGCGCACGGCGCGCAGGGCGCCGAGAAGCGCCGCCGCCAGCCAGCCCACGAGCAGCAGCGCGCCCACCACGCCCGTCTGCGCCAGCGTGCGCAGCTCCAAGGAGTGCGGGTAGCGGGGGGTCTCGTCGCTGCGTCCCCGCTGCAGGTACTCCTGGCCGAAGTTGTCGGCGCCGATCCCCACCAGCGGATGGCGCGAGAACGAGTCGTAGGCAACGCGGTAGAAGTCATAGCGGTTGCTCCCCAGCCCCTGCGTGAGCCGTGACTGCCCCGGCTTGGTCGCCGGATAGCCGGCCTTGAAGGACTTCCACTCGTGATTGGCCCGTGCCACCGGGTTGCCCACCGCTGCAAGCGCAGCCACGGCGACGATGACCACCGCGGCGATCCCGAGCGCGCCTGCCGCCCGGTACGTCGCTCGTCTGAGCCCTTCCGACGGCCGCATGCGCACCTCGAGAAGCGCGCCGGCCGCCACGATCAGAGCGACGAGGCCCGCGGCGAGCAGCACGGGCTGGTCCACCGCATGGGGCGCCAGCCGGTCCGCCTTGATTCGATCGGCGACGTCGAGCATGGTGGGAGCGGTGACCGCCACGGCGAGCCCGATCGGGATGAGCACGGCGAAGGAGCGGGGTCGCTGCGGCGTGATCAAGAAGAACAGCACCAGCACGATGGGGACCGAGAAAACCCCCCCGCGACTCTGGGCCAGCAGCGCGGCGTCGACGAGCAGCACGGCTCCGCCGGCGAAGGCTCCACGCAGCCACCACCCCACCTCCCGCCGGGCGGCGAGCAGGAGCGCCGGCCACGCCGCCATCAGGAACGTCGCCGCGGCGCCGTTGGGATAGTCCGCCGGGAAGCGGAGTCGGTTGACCAGGAAGTAGTGCTGCGGGTCCGCGGCGCTTCCGACCGCCACCACGGTGTAGGCGGCAAGCACCACGATCCCGGCCGTCCACAGGCCCAGGACGACGGCGGCGGTGCCTCCGCGCTGCGGCCAGAGGGCGAAGAGGGCGAAGATCAGCAGGTAGAGCAGGGTTCGGTTGGCGCCGTCCCAGGCATCGCCCTTCGCGTCGGCCCAGGCGATCGAGAGAAAGCTCCATGCCGTGTAGGCGAGCAGGAAGGCCCCGGCGATCAGGACCGGTCGCGGGACCTGCCCCAGTCGGGGGCGCAGCACGGCGGCGGCGATCGCCAGCATGGCGAGGATCCCCAGCGCCGCGGGGTACCAGAGCGTCGAGTCATAGCCGGCGCCCTGGCTCGTCCCGACCAGGAACAACGCGACCGCGATCAGCACGGGCAGGGTCGCGGGAGCGGCTTGGAGTCGGCGCAGGAGGATCACGAGGGTCGGGGGGTCGGCCGGAGGGTATCCGCGCGGCGGTCCTCGCCCGGCGCCGACGGTCGAGGCGTGCGCAAACCTGCTCAACCCTCGCGAAGTCTCACGATCGCTCATCACGATCTTTGGGCTGCCCTTCGCCCCGCATGGACATCGTCCTGATCACCCACTAGGATCGCAAGCGTGGATGGAGGCGGATCACCCGCCCAGACACCGAGTCCCGGAGGGCATACATGACAAAGCTTCGCTCGCATCGCAGCTTCGCCTGGCTCGCCGGCCTCGTTGCGACGATGGCACTGGCCGTCGCAGCACCCGTGGCCTCGGCCCAGACCTCGTCGGGTGGCTACACGCCCCCGAGCTCCAACGTACAGGCCGAGATCCAGGACTCTCCCACCACCCCACCCGACGGCCCGGGCACGACCCCCAAGGCCGCGACTACGGTCCAGCGGTCGGGTTCGACGGGCAACTCCACCCTGCCGTTCACCGGACTCGACCTCGGCTTCATCGGGCTGGCGGGCGCCGGCCTGCTGCTGGTCGGCTTCACCCTGCGCCGCCTCACGCTGCGCGGGGACCAGGCCGGACCGCGCAACGTCGCCTAGCCGCGGGCCGGCTGATCGAGACAGGGTGACACCGGGATCCCCGGTGTCGCTCATACGATCGCGCTCACGTGCCGAAAGATCATCAGACGGCTCTTGCCAGGCCGGCCTGCCTGCCATGCGGGTGCTTGCACGGGCTGCGGGACGCTGGCCGAGTCGGTATACCAACCACACACGCGCGGGCTCCGCGCGGTCGATCTGAGACCCACATGAGCGTACGTCCCCTCGAGCAGACCACCCGGCGGGTGCGCTGGGCACGACGCCGCCGGGAGGCGGCGGAGCGACTGGACATGTCCTGGCTGCTCGACGGGCCAGGGTTCAACCTGCTGCGCTTCGTCGTGGACCTGGTCATGCTCGGGCTCTCCGTCGGTGCGGCGGTCGCAGGAGCCCATGCGGCGAAGGTCCCCCTCGACGGCCTGGTCTCGCTCTACTTCTTCCCCCCGCTCGTCGTCGGGCTGCTCTACCTGCGCGGGATGTACAAGCGGAGGCTGAGCGTCTCCATCCTCGACGGCATCCTCCCGGTGCTCAGCGGGATCGCCGTGGCCGCGATGGCCTGTCTGGCCGCGGTGGTATTCACCGACCCCACGGCACGTCCCGCGGGGCTGCTGGCCCGCGCGTGGTTGTTTGCCACTGTGTACGTCGGAGCCGGGCGCATCCTGCTCAGCGTCAGCCAGCGGCGGGCGCGCGACCGCGGCCTGCTGGGCCGCCGCACAGTCATCGTCGGGGCCGGCAAGGTCGGCGCCCACGTCGCCCGCCGCCTGGAGGAGCATCCCTTCTACGGTCTGCGTCCGATCGGCTTCCTCGATGCGGACCCGCCACCGCAGGTCGACGTCGCGGACCGCCGGGCGCCGGTGCTCGGAGGGCCCGACGACCTCGAGCGCGTCATGGAGGAGGTGGGGATCGAGCACGTGATCCTCGCGTTCTCGGCGGAGGCCGACCAGAGACTGGTGCCCCTGGTGCGGCGATGCGACGAGCTGGGCCTGGAGGTCTCCCTCGTCCCGCGCCTCTATGAGGCGATCAACGAGCGGGTGGCTCTGGACCATCTGGGGGGGATGCCGCTCCTCGCGCTGCGCGCCGTGGACCCCAAGGGCTGGCAGTTCGCCATCAAGCATGCCTTCGACCGCGTGGCGGCCGCACTCTTGCTGGTCGTCCTCTCGCCGGTCATGGGCGCCGTCGCCATCGGCGTGAGGCTGAGCTCTCCCGGCCCGGTGCTCTTTCGTCAGCGCCGGGTGGGACGCGACGGGCAGGTCTTCGACCTCCTGAAGTACCGCTCAATGCGCCTGCCGGCCGACGATGCGGGCGACTTCCAGCCCCTGCCGGGCGCGGCACCCGGAGGCGTGGAGGGTAAGGACCGGCGCACACGTCTCGGCCGGGTCCTGCGCCGCATTTCGCTGGACGAGCTGCCGCAGCTGTTCAACGTGATCCGGGGCGAGATGAGCCTGATCGGCCCGCGCCCGGAGCGCCCCGAATTCGTGCACCTCTTCGGCGGCGACATCGACCGCTACAGCGATCGGCACCGAGTGAAATCGGGAATCACGGGATGGGCGCAGGTCAACGGGTATCGGGGGCAGACCTCCCTCGCCGACCGCGTGGAGTGGGACAACTTCTACATCGAGAACTGGTCGCTGTGGCTCGACGTCAAGATCCTCCTGCTGACCTTCATTGCCGTGGCGCGCAACCAGACCGAGGGGTAGTGGATGTCGCCCGCGTGGATCTGGATGCAGATCGTGGTTGTGGTCTTCGTCCTCGCCGGCATGGTCATCGCCATCGTCAAGCTCGCCTAGACTGAACGGACTCCCGGCAGCGGCGACAGGAGGCGGATGTTCGGCTCGATCGTGGTGGGCACCGACGGCTCCGAGACGGCGCAGGAAGCCGTGCGCCAGGCCACCGAACTGGCCAAGCGCGTCCAGGCCTCGATCGATCTCGTGTGCGCCTATGAGCCCGTGCCGATGTCGCGTCTACGCGACGAGCGCCGGGAAATCCCCGAGGACCTGGAGTGGTTGATCAACCCCCGCGAGGACGTCGACGCCACGCTCAGCCAAGCGGCAACCCACGTTCGCGAGTCAGGGGTCGAAGTCGAGACCTATGCGCGCGAGGGGGACCCGGCCGATGCGATCCTCGACGTCGCCGAGGAGGAGAAGGCCGGACTCATCGTGGTGGGCAACAAGGGCATGACCGGGGCCAAGCGCTTCCTACTGGGCTCGGTGCCCAACAAGGTCTCCCACCACGCGCCCTGCTCGGTGATGATCATTCGCACGGGCTGAGCCGCGCGCACGCGTCGCGTCAGGGCCCGCTACGGCGGCGGGCGGCCGCCGCCGTAGGGGCGGTGGCCCGGCCCGCGTCCACCATGCCAAAGCCGTAGCGCGAGTCATAGCCCGGTGCGCCGAGATCTCGCGCGGTGGCCTCGAGGCGCTGCTCGATCGCGTTTGGTGACGGGTTGCGGCCGATCACGCCGCTCGCGATCACCAGCGCTGCGACCGCCGCAACGTGGGGCGCGGACATCGAGGTGCCCTGATACCCGGTGGGGTAGCCGAAGCGACGGGGGGACGTGCCGGTGAAGGTGAGCTGGAAGATGTCGCGGCCCGGCTTGGCGCTGGGGTGACAGTGCACCGGATCCTCGGGGACGTCGGCGTCGGGGCCGCCTCCGGGTCCGACGATGTCCAAGCCCGGTCCGGTGTTGGAGTAGTCGGCCAGGCATCCGTGCTCGGTGGTGGCCCCGACCGAGATCACGTTGCCGGCCTTCGCGGGATACGCGACCGAGCGCTCGGCCTCGTTGCCCGACGCGGCGATGACCACCGAACCCCGGCTGTGCGCGTAGCGGACGGCGCTGAGCACCTCGGGAATTTGGGAGCGCGGGGTCGAGGGATCGAACTCCAGGCTGAGATTGATCACCTTGGCGCCGTGCCGCGCGGCGTAGCGGATCCCGCGGCCGATCGACGCCGCGTCGCCCAGTCCGTCTGCGTCGAGCACCCGCAGGGGCATCACCCGCGCGCCGTAGGCCAGGCCGGTGGCGTCGCGGGCGTTGCCGGTCTGCTCGGCGATGACGCTGGCGATGAAGGTGCCGTGACCGTTCTCGTCGTCGGGGTGCCCATCGAGGCTGACGAAGTCAAAGCCCCGGACGAAGCTGGCGGGGGCGAAGTCCGGCGAGCGGCGGAAGCGGCCCCGGTTCTCGTAGGCCACGCCGGTGTCCAGTACCGCGACGGTGACGCCTCGCCCGCCCGGCGCGCCCGCGGCGATGAGGTTCGACCACCCCGTCGGCGCGTCGACCCCGATTCCGGGCAGGAAGTTCCACTGGAGCTGCTGCCAGCCTGCCGGCGCACCGGCTCGACCGGGATCGTTGGGAATGAGGCCGGAGGCGTGCGCCAGATAGTTCGGGACGGCGTACTCGACGCCCGGCCGGCGATTGAGCTCGCGCACGGTCTGGCGAACGCTCTTGCCGTCGCGGATGGGGAGGACCTGGGTCTGAGCCGCAGCCGCGTGCGCTCCATCGCTTCCCGTGGCCCGCGCGGCCGCCGCGGTCTGGGCCTGAGACGCGGAGTGCGCGTATTTCACCACCACCTCACCAGAGCGGTACGGAGCGGCGGCGGCCGTCGTCGCGCAGGCAAGCGCGAGCGCGGCGGCGCCCAGAAGGATCGAGATGGGTTGGTTGCGTGGCAAGGAGATCGGCCGGCGGCGGGACGCCCACGTACTTAAGACATCATGGGGGGTACGAAAGTTTCCCGCTATACGCGTATCTTCGACGCACTAGGCGCCGATCGGCGCGCGCGCACCGTTCAGCTTGCCACGCGATGCGGCCCCATTTCTTCCCCCGTGACGAATATTTCATGCGGCTCGCCCTGCGGGAGGCCGAGCGAGCCCTCGAGCATGAGGACGTCCCCGTGGGTGCGGTGGTCGTCCACGACGGGGAGGTAATCGGCACCGGTCGCAACGAGCGGGAGCTGCGCCAGGACCCCACCGCCCACGCTGAGATGATCGCGCTGCGAGAGGGCTCCCGCTCCCTGGGGACCTGGCGTCTGCCCGACACCGTCCTCTACATCACGCTGGAACCATGCGCGATGTGCGCCGGAGCGATCGTTCTCGCCCGCGTCCCGCGCGTCGTCTACGCCGCGACCGACCCCAAGACCGGCGCCGCGGGCAGTGTGCTGAACGTGCTCGCCGAGCCGCGCCTCAATCACCGCCCCGAGGTGGCGGGTGGCCTGCTCGCCGCCGATTCGAGCGCCCTGCTCCACTCCTTCTTCGCGTCGCGACGGTAGCGCCAGCCGCTAGCCTGACGAGCGACCGCAGTGGGTCGCCTGGAGGGGTGGCAGAGCGGTTGAATGCGGCGGTCTCGAAAACCGTTATGGGCGGTTTACGTCCATCGAGGGTTCGAATCCCTCCCCCTCCGCTAGTTGAGCCAAATATGGGCAGTTAGCAGGACTTTCTTTGTCATATCGATTTCTCTCTGCCGCCTGATCATTGCCGCTGGGAACCGCTCAGAACCGCTTGTGAGCGTGTTTTACTGGCGCACAACTGGCGCACAGGCGAGGCTCTACTTGCGACCGCGCGGCATGGGTGCTGTCGATCCGGCACTGTGCTGCGCCGCGTGAGCCACGACGAAGCCATCCGCGAACTAATCGCCGATCTCGTTCAGGCTCCAGACACTCAAGCGGTACGGGTCCGCTGCGCACTGTGCTCCAGTCGCGGGGCCCGAGCTCCTCAAGGTCGCGCACCTAGTCCCGGCAGACCACAACGGCAGCTGCGACCCCCGAAACGGCCTCGTCCTCTGCGGGAATCCCAGGATGCGCTCGACCGCGAGTTGCTGGCGATCCAGCCGGGAACGCACCAACTGGTGTTGTCCGACGCGTACTCCTCCGAGGAGCTTGGCGTCGAGTTGCGAAACCTCGATCACCTAACGTGCCTGCCCCACCAGGATGCCCTGATCTGGCGTTGGGAGCATCCGCGAGGCCACAGCCTATGCCGCCGAACCCCTTGGCTACTCGACTTATGTAGGGCACGCGAGTAATGCGGTCACGCCACCACGCTGGTCGGCCCGTCCACGCGAACGGGTCGGATAAGGTCAGTCCATGGCTGTGGATAAGGAAGCAGAGCAAGAGCGCCAGATCGAGGCAGCGCATATTGCTAGCGAATATGACGCCATTGAAGAGGAACTCTACGAGGGTGATGTCGAGGACTCTCAAACGCTTGATCGCGAGGACGATCCAGCATTAGCGCTGTTTGACAAGCAGCAGCGCGACCTCGTCACGAGTGTTGTGGACTACAACCTCGGCACGCTGTCAGACCTCGTGTCCCGCCAGAAGATTGACCTGAGTCCGAAGTATCAGAGGCGATTTCGGTGGGACGTGCCCCGCCAGTCGAAGCTGATCGAGAGCTTCTTGATGAACGTGCCGGTCCCGCCAATTTTCCTCAACGAGGACCAATACGGCACCTACGCCGTGATCGATGGAAAGCAGCGCCTGTTCGCAATTCGCGAGTTCATCCGCGGACGTCTCAAGTTGCAAGGCCTGAAGGTGTTCGACGACATCAACGGCCAGTCGATCGACGATCTGCCCGCAAGACTGCGGGACATTCTCGAGACGCGCGCGACGATGCGGGCCGTGATCATCCTGCCGCAGTCGCAGGCCGCCGTGAAGTACGAGGTGTTCAAGCGGCTCAACACCGGAGGCGTGCGGCTAAATCCGCAAGAGATCCGGAATAGCTCGTGGCCCGGGCCGCTCAATAACGCGATCCTCGAGCTGTCCGAGCTGCCTGAGTTCCACGGGCTGCTGGGCATCACGGACCGTGATAAGTCCGCGCTCTATCGGGAGATGCGGGATGCCGAGTTCGTGCTCCGATACCTCACCTTCCGCGACAATTGGGACTCGTTTCGTGGCGGCATGATGCGCCGCATGGACGACTTCATGGCCGACAACCAGCACCTGAGCGGAAGGCGAGTGGAAGCGGCGAAACAAGACTTCGTGTCGTCGCTCAAGGCCGTGGACGCGGGATTTGGTGAGCATGCGTTCCAACGATGGGTGCCCGCCAAAAAAATGTGGCGCCGCCAAGTCTTGGCCTCGCTCTACGACGCAGAAATGCTTGCCAGCCGCAATCGGGCCCCCGATCGGCTACGCGCAAATCGGCAGAGGATTGAGGCAGGCTTGAAGGCGCTGTTCTCTGACGAAGGTTTCCGCGGCGCCATCGACGCAGCGACCAACACCCCACGGCTGTTTCAGACGCGAATCACAATGATGGCCGCCATGCTTGACGAAGCACTCGCTGAGTGACCCTTGGCTCATCCCTCGAGTGCGATGTCAGATTTCGAGGCGTCGATCGCAGCCGCTGAGCGACTGTCGCGGATTGAGAAGCGGTACAAAGATCCACCGCACAGCGAGACCGCTCCGACGGTCGAGGCGCTGCGCGGAGGATTCTGCGTCCTTGTGGTCGGCAGCTTCGAGCGGTTTCTGTCGGAAGCCTTCACTGAACATTTAGCGTCCCTAGTCGGGACACACCCGCCATTGAGCTATCCGGACCTGCCCGACAAGCTGCGACTGACGAGCGTGTTCGAGTCCCTGCAGTTCGCAATGACAGGGCCGCGCCACGGGAGACCCAAAGGACGTGGAGCACGATTCCCCGAGGTCGTTGCCGCGGCGCGGCGGGTTGTAGCCGAAAATATCGACCCGGCCGCGTTAGGTCAGACGAAAGGCAATCCTGACTCGGAAACAGTCACATCGATGTTCGGCGGACTGGGGATCAAGACACCGTTCGACCAAGTGCGCCAAGCATTTGATGCGCGATGGAACAAGCCCGAGGCGGCCACGTTCCTCAGCGACAAGCTTGATGAGATCGTCAATGCACGACACGTCGTCGCGCACACTGCGAGCGCCCTCATGATCAGTCGCGTCGATCTTGCCGACTGGCCCGCTTTCCTAAGGACGCTTGCTGCTGTGCTGGATGAACGCCTCGATCTGTACGTGTCCAACGTGTTGGTCCGCAAGAGCCCTCCCTGACGCTCAATCTGAGAACGACGCACCTCCTCGGACTCGGTGTATCGCACGCCGATGTAGCGATCCAGCTCGGACACACCGACGGGGGGCGCTGGTGATGTCAACCTACGGGCACCCCTCGGAGGATCGCGGCGCGGGAAGGGCTCAAGCGCGCCTATGGGACGAACCTCCCGCAGCTCAAAATCGCGAGACGTTGGTCGCAAACGCGCAGAAAGTGCGCCGCGATGACCGGTTGCAGACCGGTCGCACCAACGTCGGCTGACTGGTCGCACCACCGATGCCGGCCGACGGGTCAGCCCCATAGCCGTTGTCGATGTCGCCACAATCTGTCGATGGCGTTCAAGGCGCTGACCCCGAACAATTGGGACCGGCTGGACGAGACCAATGCCAACTTCGTCCGCCACAGCCCAATCGCCGGCTTCGTTCCCATGAATGGCAACGACTGGGCGCGGGCCTTCTTGGCCGTAGAGCTCACCAACGAGGTTCCGGGAGAAATCCGCGACCTCTTTGCCGTCGCCCGCGGCGCCTTGCTCTACGGCTGGTTCTTCTACCCGCTGTTTAGGCTCGGCGAGGACCAGTTGCACCGGGTCGCCGAAGCGGCCGCTGCTCGGCGCTACCACGATCTCGGCGGCCCTGAGCAAGAACCGCGCTTCGCCCGTACCATCGACTGGCTGGTCAAGCACGGAGCTATCCCGGCTGAGGAGAAGGAGCGCTGGCACGCAGCGCGAGAGCTGCGCAACATCGGTTCGCACCCTAAGCAGCAATGGCAGGTCCCGCCAGGTCAGGCGTTGTCGATATTGACTGTCACCGCGGAGGCGGTCAACGCGTTGTTTACGCCGCGAGCTGGGATAGAACCCGCGGGCCCTTAGCTGCGTAGGCTCGCGGCCCCAGCAGTGTTCGAAGAGCATCTCAACCGTCAGCACCGTGCGCGCTATTTCGTGCGCGGTCCGGAGTGGGCCTTCGCCCTCCCACAGGGGGACCTCGATGTATTGGAGGACGTCATGCGGCGCTGCAGCGCTTCTGGAACGGAGCGGGGGTCACTCTGGTTGCGGTCGCTGGCAACGGCCGAATGAATCCAGCTCGCCTTGACCCGTTGTTCCCGGTGCGCGGAGCTGAGCATTGCTGGCTGCATTCAAGTCTCGGCGACCGGGCGCGCGCGGCCGTAACCGACTGCTTCCCAGGCGCGAGCCCAATGTGGGACGAGTTCGACCGTGACCAGGTCTATCCCCTGCGCCTCATATGGAAGCGAGCGCCCGCCTGGAATGTCAAGGCCGGTCGAAAATGCACCCCTTTGCGCCGGTTGAAAATGCACCCCCCTTGGTGGGCGCGG